>CAZMKB010000010.1:0-28970 GCA_964566685.1 uncultured Gemmatimonadota bacterium
TCGAGATGTTCCGGTAGACCCTCGATCCGTCGTGGTAGATTCTCGACAGCTTCCCGTGGAGAATTCTCGAGGCCCCGGTGACCACTCCGCCGAAGGCCTGTGCGATACACTGGTGGCCGAGGCAGACGCCGAGGATGTCCGCCGAATCACGATACTTCGAAATGACCTCACAGCTGAGCCCGGCGTCCTCCGGCCTGCCCGGGCCCGGAGAGATGACGATCTTCTCGAAAGCCGTTTTGCCGTTCGACACGAGCCGCTCGTCGTCGTTTCGGAGAACCAGCGGATCGGCCCCCAGCTCTCCGAGATACTGGACGAGATTGAACGTGAAGGAGTCGTAGTTGTCGATCACGAGTATCATCTGAGCCCCTCCTCGGCGTGTTCGATCGCCCGGCGAAGTGCCCTCAGCTTGTCGAGCGTCTCTTCGTATTCCCGGGCGGGGTCGGAGTCGTAGACGATGCCGGCCCCCGCCTGGAGAGAGTATCTGCCCTCATTGAGGACGATCGTCCTGATCGTGATGCACATGTCCATGTTCCCTCTGAAATCGAAGTATCCGACGCAGCCGGCGTAGGGTCCCCGCTTCGATGCTTCCAGGTCCTCGATGATCTCCATCGCCCGGATCTTGGGCGCTCCGGTCACCGTCCCGGCGGGAAAGGTCGCCTGCAGCAGGTCGAACATGTTGTGGTCCTTCCTCAGTCTTCCCTCCACCGTGGAGACCATGTGCATGACGTGCGAGTAGTACTCCACCTTCATGAGCTCGGTGACGCTCACCGATCCGTACTCGCACACCCTGCCGAGGTCGTTCCGGCCGAGGTCGACGAGCATCACGTGCTCCGCCCGCTCTTTCTCGTCGGTGACGAGCTCCGCCCTGAGCCGCTGATCCTCCTCGGGTGTCCCCCCCCGCTGGCGGGTTCCGGCGATTGGGCGGACGGTGGCCCTCCCTCCCTGAAGCGTGACGAGAGCCTCGGGCGACGACCCGATCATCTGGCACGGTCCGCCGTCCAGGTAGAACATGTACGGTGACGGGTTGAGCATCCTGAGAGCCCGGTAGATCTGGATCGGCTCGGCCCGTGTGGTACCGGACAGCCGCTGCGAGAGAACCACCTGGAACACGTCTCCGGCGACGATGTGCTCCTTTCCCTTCCTCACCATCTCCTCGAATTGTTCCCTGGTCACGTTCGACACGGGAGGATCGCTTTTCTGCGTCGGCTCCATGTCGATGTCCGCCGGGTAGGGAGATCTGAATGCGTGTGACAGGGAGTGAAGCCTCTCCATGCTGGCTTCGGTCGTGTCGGCCTGGGAGCCGGTGCGCTCGACGAGAGTGGCGAGGACGGCTTTCCTCCTGACGTGGTCGAACACCACCAGGCTCCGCGGGATCTCGAGGTGGAGGAGCGGCATGTCGCCTCCTCTCGGTGTGAGGTCGGGAATCTTCTCGAAGGAGCGGACCATGTCGTACGAGATGTAGCCGATGGCGCTCGTGAGGAAAGGGATCCCGAGATCGACGTCTCCCAGCCCCACGCGGGAAGACAGGGTTCTGAGGACCCCGATCGGACCGCCGTTCGCTTCCAGGGACAGGCGTTCTTCCCGGGAACCGTTGCTGATCGTGCAGGAGCCGGAATCCATGGTTATCCTGAACAGCGTACCCACGCCGATGATCGAGTACCTCCCGACCTGTTCCCCCTTCTCGACGCTCTCGAGCAGGATGGTCGCCCCGAGGGGCCGCAGCTTGAGAAACGCGGACACCGGGGTCTCCAGGTCCGCCGGGATTTCGAGCGATACCGAGTCGAAAACCCCCCGGGTGGAGACGGGTGAAATCCTGCTCTCCTCATTTCCATTCATTCCGATTGCTCCTCCTGGACAACGGTTCCCGTAGAATTCAGCCGTATGGCAACTATACGGCAAAAAAAATGCCCGCCGTGAAGGCGGGCCGATGGATGGTATGCTGGTGATCCTGTTCTCCTATCCCGGACAGCCCTCCTTCGCGAAGGCGGGTCGCCAGTACCAGGTATAGTCACCGAAATACCGCATGTAATCAGGGATGAAATCGAACACTTCCGTTCTCCTTCTTCACATTAATATAGCACCGATGAAGACCCGAGTCAACAGGCAGGTGTGTGAAAGTGTCGTTTTTTTTCGTCTGTCGCGGATCGTCTGCTTCTCCGGATGCTCTTGACAGGGGCGGCACTTTCTTCCTATTACCTCGGTGGGCGGTACAGAACAAATGTGCAGACGCGACTGTTTCCGGCATCGAATATGCACCGGTTCCGGAATCGGGATCGAAAAAATGGAGGTTGGTCGGCCGTGCACCATCACGACGACGGGAAAAAACTCGACCAGCTGCGTTCTGAAATCGAGCGTATCGACAAAAACATCCTCGAGCTGATCGCCAGGCGTCTTTCCGTCGTGCTCGAAATCGGGACCATCAAGGGTGCGATGAACCTGCCGGTGAGGGCCTTCCACGTCGAGCGGGAGGTCAGCCGGAGAATGCGGGAGTGGTGCCGGGAGCTGGACATCGATCCCGGTCTCGGCAGGCTCCTGGCCAGGCTCCTCATCGAGGCGTCGGTCCGCAAACAGGGCGAGATCATCGACAGGAGCTTCGAGGGAGTGCTGCGGAACATCCTCGTGCTGGGCGGAAGCGGCAGGATGGGCGTGTGGATCAGCAGGTACCTCCGTGCGATGGGCCACCGCGTATCGGTGTACGATCCGGCGGGACCGGCCGACGGGTTCGGTTACGAGCCGGACCTCGAACCGGCCGTCCGGCGTGCCGAGATGATCGTGCTCTCGACCCCGCTGAGAAAGAGCGGCGGCATTCTGGAGCAGGTGATCGAACTCGAACCCCCCGGCATCATCTTCGACATCTGCAGCCTCAAGTCCCCCCTCCTCCCCGCAGTCAGAAGAGGTGTCGGAGAGGGTCTCAGGATCACGAGCCTCCATCCCATGTTCGGTCCCGGCGTGAAGTCGCTCCTCGAGCGGAATGTCATCCTCTGCCGCTGCGGTTGTCCCGGGGCGGACCGCGAGGTGAGAGCTCTCTTCGAGGGCACCGGAGCCAGATTGATCGGCATGGAGATCGAGGAGCACGACGAGTACATGGCCTGCGTTCTCGGAATGAGCCACGCGGTGAATCTCATGTTCGCCGGCATGCTCGAGAGAAGCGGGAAGAGCCTGCCCGATCTCGAGAAGGTGGCGAGCTCGACATTCACCAAACAGCTGAAGACGATGCGGGACGTGTCCTTCGAGGCCGAAGAACTCTACTATGACATCCAGACCCTCAACGAGAACACGGAGCGGGCGCTGGAGAATTTCACGGACGCCGTCGAAGAGTTCCGCGCGGCCGTCCTTTCCCGGGATTCCAACGGTTTCCGCGCGATCATGAAAGATGCCCGGAACTACTTCGGGGGTCGCAATGACAACGGTCGAAACCGGAATAGACCGTGATACATTCAGGCCGTCTTCGCCCGTCCGAAATCGAGGAGGTGGCCGACGACGGACTTTGCGCCTCTCATGACGTAGCTCACGTCTTCCCGGGTCCTGATCTTCGTCAGGTTCTTCAGGATCACTTTCGGTGAGAGGAAGCTCTTGTAGATTTCTCCACAGAGTTCCGATACTTCCTCCGGCTCCATGTCCGGCATTGTGAGCACGGTTTCATTCATGTCGTACCGGTCGTAATCCTTCGGATCGATGCGGAACCAGTCGTTTTCGAGGCAGTCGAAGTAGAGCCTCGTCCCCGGATAGGGGACCAGAACGGTCGACTGGAGCATGTGCGCCGCACCGGAGTCCATGAGCTCCTTCGCGAGGTTCAGCGTGTTGATCGCCTCGGCCTTCGTCTCCCAGGGATAGCCCACCATGATGGTGAGATGCACCTCGAGCCCTGCGTCGCTCGCCACTCTGCAGCCTTCCACGATGTCTTCCACCCTGATACCCTTGGCGATACGGTCGAGGCTCTTCTGGTTGGCCGACTCGAGACCCGACTTGATCTTCCTGAAGCCGGCCTTCTTCATGAGCTCCGCGGTCGTCGGCTTGAGCCCCGCGAACCGGAAATTGCTGGAGAGGAGAATCTCCTCGTTGTAGCCTCTCTCGATCATCCCCTCGCAGAACTTCGTCAGCCAGGAGCCTCCCGGGAAGGTCCCGGTGTCGTCGAAGATCTCCCTGACCCCGAACTCCTCGATGAGGTAGCCGATCTCGTCGAGGACGTTTTCGGGCGACCTGACCGAGAATGCCGGGTGGGTCACGGTCCAGGCACAGAACGTGCACTTGCCGTAGGCGCAGTCCCTGCCCGCCATCGTGTAGTAGAACGGATCTCTCCGCTTCCACTTCTCGAAGTAGAGCCAGGCCTTCGTGAGCCTCCTGTCGATGAACGGCAGCGAGTCCAGGTCGAACACGCGCTCGAAGGCGCCGGTCTTGTCGATGTCGCCGTTCTTCCGGAACCAGAAGCCGGGAGCGAGGGATTCGCCGTGCGCGAGATGCTTTGCGAGGGAGAGCAGCATGAAGTCGTAGTGACCTCCCGTGATCACGTAGTCGACCTCCGACTCTTCGAGCGACTCCTGCGGGAACGACGTCACGTGATCCCCCATGATGACGAACTTCGTCCCCGGCAGCTCCCTCTTGAGACGGTCGATCAGCTTCCAGTGCTGCTTGATGACCGGGGTCTTCGTTTCGAACGCGACGATGTCGGGTTTCTCGTTCACGAGGTTCTTCAGGTAGTCTTCCTGTGTCTGCTGTTCAGCAATGCCGTCTGCCCAGATGACGTCGAATCCCTCTTTCTGGAGGATCGTCGCCGCCATGGCGGGAACGAGCGGATAGATGTAGGCCGGCACGTGGTACCACTGAAACTGCCTGTTCTGTGTGAGCATCGGGCTGCCGCTGCCCTCGAGGGGGGGATAACCGATGAAAACCTTCATGCGAGCCTCCTCGCGCCTGCGTTTCCCCGAATCGGTATCGGGGATGGAGTTTAGTGTAACGGCTCGCCGGGTCCGGACAGGAATTCCGGCAGCCGGTTTCTTCACTTGAATTCTGACCTCGTTTCATCTCCCCCAACTCTCCGGTCCTTCCCCCGGTGACTTCGGTCGACCGCCACCGCGGCCGGGAGAGTGTTTTCCCAATATCGGTATTTTTTCCCTTGAATCAAGGCCAGACGGTCACGTTTTCGGGTATTTCCGTATCTTTTTCGAGCCCCGGACCGGTGCAACCGCCACATCGAATCCCGGTGCTTCCTCCTCGTCGTGCCGGTCTCCCCGCGGATTCACGGGTTGACAGATGGCCGTTTCTCACCGAAATACAAGAACGAAGCGGACAGGCTGTATCGTCCGTCGATCGGATGTCGAAATTCGAAGAACCGATCGAGCTGACATCGCAGAAGTTGGAAGCGGAAGGATTTTTATGACTACGACGAGAATCGTCATTCTCGGCGCCGGTCCCACCGGACTCGGAGCCGGTTACCGGCTCCAGGAGAAGGGACATTCCGACTGGGACATTTTCGAGATGAACCCGTACGTCGGCGGCCACGCGTCGAGCTTCAAAGATAAGAAAGGATTCACCTGGGACATCGGCGGCCACATCATCTTCTCCCACTACGGCTACTACGACAGGGTGATCGAGAAGCTCCTCGGCGACGGGGTTCTCTCGCACGAGCGGGAGAGCTGGGTGCGGATCATGGACACGTACATCCGCTACCCCTTCCAGAACAATTTCCAGTTCCTCCCGGAGGACATCGTTCTCGAGTGTGTCATGGGGCTCATCGAGGCGAAGGAGGAGAGGGCCGGAATCTCGAACTTCGAGGACTGGATCACGAATTCATTCGGCAGGGGGGTCGCCGGGCACTTTCTCCTCCCCTACAACAGGAAGGTGTGGTCCCATCCGCTCACGATGATGGACCACGCCTGGATCGGGGAGAGGGTGAGCGTCATCGACCTCGAGCGCGTGATGACGAACCTGATCTACCGGCGGGAGGACGGAACCTGGGGGCCCAACAACCGGTTTCTCTTCCCGCTCCACGGCGGCACCGGCGGGCTCTGGCAGGCGTTCGTGCCGGTCCTGGAGGAGCGGATCAGGCTCTCGAAGAAAGCAGTGCGGATCGAGCCTCTCACGAGAACCGTCACCTTCGAGGACGGTCACCGGACCCGCTATGACGCGCTCTTCTCCACCATGCCGGTCGACGAGCTCGTGAGGATCATCGACGGGGCGCCGGAGGCCGTGCGGGAGGCTTCGAAGCGGCTCCGGAGGGCCGGAGGATACATCGTCGGTGTCGGTATTTCCCGCAGGTGCCCGAGCGACAAGAACTGGATCTACTTCCCGGAGGGGAACTGCCCCTTCTACCGGGTCACCTATCTCTCGAACTACTCTCCGAACATGACGCCCGGCGGGGATTTCTACTCGCTCCTCTGCGAGACCTCGTACTCCCCCTACAAGCCGGTGGAGAAGAAGACGATCGTGGAGGAGACGCTCCGCGGTCTCGTGAACTCCGGGATGATCACGGAGAAGGAAACGGACGACATCGTCTCGACCTACCTGATCGACGCGCCCTCCCTCCTCCCTGTTCCGACGCTGGGACGAGACGAGTCGCTCGCGACCATTCACGCGTACCTCGAGGAGAACGACATCTACTCCCGGGGAAGGTTCGGCGGCTGGAAGTACGAGGTCGGCAACATGGACCACTCCCTGATGCAGGGAGTCGAGTTCGTGGACAGGATCACGGAAGGGGCTTCCGAAACCACCTACCGGACGGGGATCAACCGGTCGAGAGTGTGAGAGAGGGGGGGGGGATTCATCCCCAGAAGAAGACTTCCGTGAAAAGGTTCTCCCGCGGGATCCCCTGGAGCTGGACGAGCCGGAGCGCCTCGTAGACCATGAGGGAGTTTCCGGAGAAGTAACAGTGGCATCCCGGATCGACCGGATTCCTGTTGAGGTAGTCTGTCACCCGTCCGTGGAAGTCACCCGCGTCCTCGCGGGAGACGCAGGACGTGTAGCGACCGTTCCCGTACTCCCGGGCGTCGTAGCGCTCGCGTGAAAAGCGTATGCCGTGGAGGATGCGGTAGTCGAGCCCCGGATAGCTCCTCACGAAGGAGCGAAAGGGTGCGATCCCGGTGCCGCTCGCCACGAAGCAGTAGTTCCGGTCCCGGTTCCCGGGCTCTTCGATCAGGAAGTTCCCGTAGGGCCCGTCGACCATCACCTCGTCTCCCGGAGAGAGCGCCCCGAGCGCCTTCGACACCGAACCGCTCTCCACCTCCCTGATGAGAAATTCCAGGTACGGATCATTCTCACCGGAGTAGACAGAGTACTCACGGGCGATGGTCGTTTCCACGGCCGGGCTCAGGATGAAGTACTGTCCCGGCAGGAAATCGAGGGATTCCCTCTCGATCCTGAGGACGAAGGTCCCCGGGGCGAGGTGACGGATATCGATCACCGGAGCGTAAACGATGTCTCTCCGGGCCTCCGGCCGGTTGTCCGCCGTCATCTTCTGTTTCTTTTTCATGGCCTCTCCAGCGTCCTTCTCTCCCCGTTTGTTCGGCGGGATGGGGTGTGTCGCCCCGGAACCGGCTCCACTCCTCACCGGTGATGGGAATGACCACACGGAGCCCAAACTAGGTGTTTTCCCGCCCCGTTTCAAGTGTCCGGCCGGTGGAGCCCGTCGGTTTGCCGTGCTCCGTGGGGCCGTAACTCCTTTCCGGGAAAGGGGTTCCTCTCGGTTGACATTCTCTGTGGTCTGCGATATAATGATAGCATCGAACGAAGTACAGAGATGATCAACGGAATTCATTCCACGCCAGGGAGGTGCGCAGACAAGAGCTCACAGCGAAGCAGGATGTCCGTCACACTACCAGTTGAGAATCGAGAACTCACCTGGCTCTTCCCCAACCAGAGCAGCGCTGGAGGTTATTCATGTCGAAAAGCTATTCCGTTCTCCTCGTCCTCTTCCTCTCCTCGGCCCTCCTGCTTCCGGGCATCGGCCGGGCCGCAGAGTCGGTGGATGTGAGGGTGACGGCGGACGGCCCGCAGGGCACCGTCGTCGACTTTCAGTACGGCGAGTTCACCAGAACGCAGGTCAGCATCGACGGCCTGCCGTACTCCGCCATCCGCTTGCCGGGTGAGGCCGTGACCAAGGAAGTGGGAGCTCCCGCGGTTCCCCTCGTTGCCCGCAGCGTCATCATTCCCGACGACAGGCACATGGGGGTGCGGGTCACCGGCGGCGAGTACTACGAGATCGGCGACTTCGATCTCGTGCCGTCGAAGGGATTCATCCTCCGCACCGTGGATCCCGCCGATGTCCCCTGGACCTTCGGCGAATCCTACCGTGCCGACAGCTTCTATCCCGGAGAGCTGGCCGTCGGCGGCGAGCCCTACATCATGCGCGACCACCGCGGAATGGTGGTGACGACATACCCCTTCCAGTACAACCCGGTCAAGCGGATTCTGCGCGTGTACACCTCGATGACGGTGGAGGTCGTTCCCGAGGGTCGGAGCAGCGTGAACGTGCCCGACCGGAGGCAGGAACGGGCGCTTTCGCGGGCTTTCCACGATCTCTACGACGCTCGCTTCATCAACTACAACATGAACGGCCGCTACGACCCGCTCGACGAGGAAGGTGAGCTGCTGATCATCGTCCACGACGACTGGAATGCGAACGTCCAGCCCCTGGCCATGCACAAGCAGTCTCTCGGCATCAACACGACGGTCGTGAATGTCTCCGAGATCGGCAACAACTCGAACTCCATCAAGAACTACATCCAGGACATGTACGACTCCAGCGACCTGGCCTTCGTCCTGCTGGTCGGCGATGCGGCCCAGGTGGCGACGCCCCAGGCTTCGGGCGGCGCGTCGGATCCCTCTTATGCCAAGCTGGCGGGGAGCGACAACTACCCAGAGATCATGGTGGGCCGCTTCTCGGCACAGAGCGAAGCCGACGTGGACACCCAGGTCGAGCGGACGGTCGAGTACGAGCAGAACATGTGCGTGGAAGAGGACTGGTACTGGCGCGGCACCGGCGTGGCCTCGAACCAGGGCCCCGGCGACGACGGTGAGTACGACAACGAACACATCGACAACATCCGCAACGACCTCCTGGCTTACGGCTACACCGAAGTGGACCAGATCTACGATCCCGGTGCATCGGCGACCCAGGTGACGAACGCGCTCAACGCCGGCCGGGGCTGGATCAACTACTGCGGCCACGGCGGGCCGACCGGCTGGGGCACCACCGGTTTCTCGAACAGCAACGTCAACGCCCTCCAGAACGACAACATGCTGCCCACGAATTTCACCGTGGCCTGCAACTGCGGTGAGTTCGACAGCTACACCTGCTTCGCGGAAGCGTGGCTGCGGGCGACGAACGGCGGAGAGCCGACCGGCGCCATCGCAGCCTACATGAGCTCGATCAGCCAGTCTTGGGATCCTCCCATGGAGGCGCAGGACGAGTGCAACCTGCTCTACGTGGCCGAAGCGTATCACTGCTATGCAACCCTCTGCTACGCCGGCTCCTGCTCGATGATGGACGAGTACGGCTCGGGCGGCGTGGACATGTTCAACACCTGGATCTACTTCGGGGATCCGTCTCTCCATCTGAACGTGGTGGCTCCGGACGAGATCCGCGGCCACGTGTACAACGCCACCACCGGCCACGACATGGAGGGAGTCTTCGTCGAAGCTCTCGAAACGGAGGCCTTCAACTACACCGACGATTACGGCTTCTACTCGCTCAGGGCCGACTTCCCCGACAGCGTCCAGATGGACGCCAGCTTCACCGGTTACGAGACGGACATCGAGTGGGTCGAAGTGACGCAGGAAGGCGTGACCTACCACAACATCTACATGAACGCCGTCAATCCGGGGACGCTGGCAGGCACCGTCACCGACCTCGATACGGGGGACCCCATCGGCGGCACGGTGAGTGTGTATTCCGATCTCACCCTGCTCACCTGGGGGACGATCGACGACGGGACCGGGTACTATGAGCTCGAGGTACCCGAAGGGACGTGGGCGGTGACCATCGATCCCGAGAATCCCTACATGAGCGTGAGCGAACCCACGGTCACGATCCTGATGGGAGAGACGACGGTCCAGGACTTCCAGCTCGCTGCCCTGACCGAGTTCGTGGACATCAGCACGTCGGCGGGCATCTCCTACGGCGGGTACGGACAGGGAGTCAGTTTCGTCGATTACGACAGGGACGGGGATGAGGACATCTTCGTGGTGAACCTGCTCGGCGACAACGTCCTGCTCCGGAACGACGGAGGAACTTTCACCGACGTCGCCGCCGATGTCGGTCTGACCGGCAACACGAAGGGTTTCACCGGCGTCTGGGGAGACTACGACCGGGACAACGACCTCGACTGCTTCATCGCCCAGAGAACAAGCTACAATGCCCTCTACCGGAACGACAGCGGAGTATTCACCGATGTCGCGCTCGAAGTCGGGGTGGCCGGTGAGGACTGGGATTACGGTCAGGGTGCGGCCTGGTTCGACATGGACAACGACGGCAGGCTCGACCTGTACGTGGTCAACAAGATCGGTCCGAACAGGCTGTTCAGGAACCTGGGCGGCTCGTTCGAGGAGGTCGGTTCACTCTACGGTGCCGACGATCCGGGAGCCGGAGCCGGTGTCGCCATCACCGACTACGACAACGACGGAGACAGCGACATCTACGTCGTCAACTCGGGAGGAACCGGGAACGTCCTCCTCAGGAACGACGGTTCCGTGTTCACCGACGTGAGCGTCTCGGCCGGTGTCAATCACACGGGCATGGGTCGCGGCTGCTGCTGGGCGGACATCGACGGTGACGGCGACATGGATCTGTTCGTGACAAACAGCGGTGCCGATGTCCTCTACCGCAACGACGGCGGTGTCTTCACCGATATCACCGGAGCGGCCGGCGCCGGCAATGCGGAGTCCGGGAACGGCTGCGCATTCGCGGATTACGACCGTGACGGCGATCAGGACCTGGCCGTGGCTACGGGCACGGCGCTGCATCTCTACCTGAACGACGGAGCGGGCACCTTCGTCGACGTGAGCGATCTGATAGGACTGTCGGGCGGGCTGGGTGCCGGCATGGCGTTCGGAGACATCGATGACGACGGCGACCTGGACCTGTACATGGCCCGCACGAACAGCACGAACGATATGCTGTTCGAGAACCAGGGCAACATGAACAGCTGGCTGAACGTGGGCCTGCGCGGTGCCTGGAGTGACAAGAACGGCATCGGCGCACGGATCGAGGCGTGGGCCGGCAACCGGCACTACGTCAGGGATGTGATCGCCGGTTCGGGTTTCTGCTCCCAGAACTCGATCGTCACCGAGATCGGATTGATCCGGGAGACAGCGGTCGACAGCCTGATCGTCTCCTGGCCGAGAGGAAAACGCTCGAAGCTGGTGAACATCGGGACCAACCAGGAGCTCAACATCAGTGAAGGCGGCTTCCACAGGGTGCCCGTCCAGATGGAATAACGGATCCCGGATAAGCTGCTCTACACAAGCACACACGGCCGCGGTCGGTGAAGCCTGACGACCGCGGCCCACATTCTCCGCTACCTCCTCAATCGTTTTCTCCGGAGAGCGGACCGTTTCATCCCCGGCGCGAGGCTTCGCTCGCGCTTCGACCGGGAACGACTGGAACGGTTTGCCGGGCTGGTGAGCGGAACGGTGTACTGGGTGATACTGTTCTTCTTCGTTACCGTGGCTACCGAGACCCTCAGGCTGCCGGTGGTGACGACCTGGCTCAGCGGTGTCGCGCTCTATCTTCCCCGGATAATCTTTGCGGTTCTCATCATCGTCGCCGGCCTGGTCGGAGGTATCGTGCTGCGGGAGCTGGTTACGGCGGGCGCTGCTTCGGCCCGCATCACCCACCCGGCATTTCTCGGGAACCTCACACGGTATACGGTCATCACCATGTCCATTCTCATCGCGGTGAACGAGGTGGGAGTCGATATCACGCTCCTGACCGACATCCTGACTCTCGTCCTCGCCGCGCTCCTCTTCGGTGCGGCAATCGGTTTCGCCCTGGGAGCGAAAGAGACGATCGCCAGCATCATCGCTTCCTACTACGTTCAGAAGCAGTACAGGGTAGGACAGACAGTGGCGATCGACGGTGTCGAGGGAGAGATCGTGGAGATCACGCCGACGACGGTGGTTCTCGAGGCTCGTGACGGTGTCGTCTGTGTTCCGGCACGGCGATTCGTCGAGACCGTCTCCCGGAAACCAGGGAGAGGCAACCGGACGCCGGAGGGAGAGACGGAAGTCGAGGCCTGAGAGCAACCGGCAGCGGCACCGATGCCGGGGCCTTCTGATCCTGCGGCACGGTGAAATTGGAAACGGTAAGGGAGTACTTCATCATGGACTTCAGGACAATGATCGCGACGGAATTTGTGGAGCGGCACGCTCTCGATGCCGCCCGTATTCTCGAGCGGCATTCCGCCGATGAGATCACGGTGTTTCTGGAGAACGCTCCCGCCGTACCTGCGGCTCGGGTGCTCACGGTCATGGACACCACGGTCGCCGTGACCTGTCTCGGGAGAATGAGGGATGAGCCGGGGGCGACACTCCTGGGAGAGATCCCGTTCGAGATTGCGGCGCTCTACCTGCGGATCATGGAGGAACCTCGGCGGCGGGCGCTCATCGGACTTCTGCCTTTGGAACGCGGCAGTGCTCTCGAGAGTGTTCTGCGATATCCAGAGGGCAGCGCGGGATCGATCATGGATCCTCTCGTGTTCACCGTGCCCGTAGATCTCGCCGTGAGGGATCTGCTGGAACGCCTGCGGCAACGGGAATATCACGTGCTCGACTACGTATTCGTGGTCGATCGCCGGAACGCTCTCGCAGGCTATCTTTCCCTGCGGGATCTGATGGTGACGGATCCGGAGTCGGCGGTCGCCTCCGTCATGTTCACCTGCGACGCATTCCTTTCCCCGGCCGCTTCCATCGACTCCGTGATGAATCATCCCGCGTGGAGCGAGTTCAGGGTCCTCTCCGTCCTCGACGACGAAGGTGTCCTCACCGGGCAGATCCCTCTCCAGACGATAGCGGTGTCCCAGCTCGACACCTCACTCGGGAATCTCGTAAAACGACAGCCGGTGAGCATCGAAGCCTTCTCGCCCCGGGAAGATATCGCCGGACTCCTGGAGGCACGAAAGCTCGCGAGCCTCCCGGTGGTGGACGTCAACGGCAGACTGCTCGGAATCATCCGTTATGGCGCCCTGATTTCCGCCACACAGCAGGAGGCGAGCGAAGACGTCCAGGCCATGTTCGGCGCCGGCCTGTCGGGTGCCGTGATACCGGTCATCTTGAAATCGATCGGGCAGGACCCGGCGCAGTCGTCATCAATCATTCTCACGACCGTCACCGACGTGGTGGGATTCCTGAGCTTCCTCGGACTGGCGACCGTGCTGGCGGGTGCCCTGGGAATCGGATGAGGTCCTCCCGTCTTCGACGAGCAGCTGTCTCACCAGGCTGGATTCCCGCTTGAAGAACCCCGCTGTGTGGAACGATTCCGGCAGGTCGAAACAGGTGAAGTCGAGGTGGTGCACGAACTCGTGGATCACCGTCCGAAGGAACGTCCGGAAGGCGACGGTCTGTTTCCTCTTCGCCGTTCGCATCCAGACGGTCAGAACGTCCACTTTCCCGTCTTCCGACTCGTAGAGGCCGTGCATCTCTCCCCGGCTCCCCGACGGCCGGCGCGAGAGGACTTTCACCCTGATCCGCGGAACATCGAACACCTCACAGAGGCCCGTGACCAGCCGCTCGACCGCACGTGTCGTCCGCCGGAGGCTGTCGTCGGCGAGTGCCTCTCGCAGCTCCTCGATGACCCGGGCGAATCGTCCGGGCCGGGCCAGGGGGACGGTCTCGATCGAACCGCTCCTGTCGTAGATACGCCGCTCCCGCCTCGAGAGGTTGCGGTAATAGGAGAACTTCTTTGCAGCGTAAGCCATGCGGCGGTCATCCTGCTTCTGAAAGAGGTGTTGTTCGCCTGACGGATGAAGCTCCGGAGACGGCGAGGTGACCGGTCCGCGGGATGCGGACAAAGCAACCGGGGAATCTTTTCTCACGAAAATACGGTCCGGTGGTTCATGTGTCAATCGTCTCCCGGATGCCTCCTCACGCTTATCCTGCACGCTGACAAACCGTCACCGTTTCCCGTTTCGAAAGACTGTGAACATAGCGCTTGACACCGTGTCCGATGCCGGGTATTATCAGTGCCGGGCGGCCCCCTGCATCCTCATCCGCGGAGATCGGAAGTGGTGAAAAAGACCTGCGCCATCGCCGCCGTTCTCAGTCTTTCCGTGTGGCTGCACCTCTTCGCCCTGGAGGAGGTCTCGTCCAGGATCTCGTCTCTCGGCATCAGCTTCACCGGCCTCGTGCCGGATCCCTACACCGACATCCTCAGGAATCCCGCCTCCCTCCCCGGACAGGATGATCCGTTGCTGGTCTTCACCGTCGCACCCAGGAACGCCTACCGGGCGGGCATCTTCCTCAACCCGACTCCCTTTCTCTCGAGCTCACGGGGAGGCGCCGTCTTCACCTTCGAGCGGGGAGTCTACTATCTTCCATACGCGACGCTGAAGGAAAAATTCCCGCTGGAGTACTTTCTGCCCATCGACGTTGCCAAATCCGGCAGCGGAAATCTCCCGCCGACCGACCTGCTGAAGAGCGGCAGGAATTCCTACATTCTCTCTTCATCCTCGGATCACGTGCCGCTGACTTCTTCGTTCTTCTATGCCCTGGCGCCCGTCAGCTCTCTCTCCCTCGGCGTGAACTACCTGAGGGCTTCGCAGGCGTTCGATCCGGAGAAGAGCAGATCTGACATCTCCCTGCAACACAACAACTTCGAAGATCATTCAGAGCTGCGGTACTCGTCCTCGATCATCAGATCCGACAGCGACGAGGAACTCGAGAGCATCAGGGTCGGTGCACTCTGGCATCCGTCGGAGCAGTACGACGTGGATTTCGAGGTGACGGCTTCCCGCTCGAGGGGCTTCTCGGAATCTTTCAACATGAGATCCTACCACACCATGAAAATCTTCCCCGACTCGACGGTCGTCGATTTCGTGGAGGATTCTTACCGCGATGAAACTGACCCCTACGACAAGGAGGTTCTGGAGGCGAACCTGTTCTTACGGAGAACGCTCGACCGGGGTTTTCTCTCTTTCAGGGTCTCCTTCTTGTCCGGCGACGCGTCGAAAGGCGACCTTCGTCTGGACACGGACCAGTACGGCGACACTACCGTCACGTCGTATAGAAACGAATACAGCGTCTATTCGAACTGGACGGGAGGGCTGGTGGGAATCGGTGGCGGAAGGCCCTTCAGAGATTCATCTCTCGACATCTTCTGGGGAGCATTCTACGGATTCATGAGATCCAGCCGCTTCCAGACGCGCGAGGAGGAGCGCGTCTACGTCGTCAGGAGCCTCGAGTACTCTCACTACGAAGATCGGTGGAACACCCACCTCGCCCAGGTCAACCTGGCTGCCGAGTACGATGTCACAACGGCCCTCTCTCTCATCCTCGGCTGGCGGACGACCGCTCTCTTCATGAAAGACAGGATCAAGGACTGGAGCTACGTGGAGCCTGATCCCGGATTGAACGAGCCGGCCGTTACAACGGTCGACTACAGCATGATCGTCAGCTCCGAGATCAGCGCGGGAGCGGGATTCCGGCTGACCGATCGCCTTCGCTTCGATGTCTACACCGCGGAGCTCTCCGAATTGTCCTCCTGGCGGCTCGACAGCCTGCTGTCCTTCAGCCTGTAGTGCCGTTCCCGTTTGCTCTATCAAACCTCGCTCCGGTGCCGGATGGGAAGAATGATCCAGAGCGTGATGTAGATGAGGAGGCCGACACCGAAACCGGGCACGAACGTCGCCAGGACGAACGCCAGCCGCAGGATGGTGGCGCTGATGCCGAAGTGGTCCGCCAGCCCGCTGCAGACTCCGGCGATCTTCTTTCCTTCCTCGAGCCGGTACCACTCGTCTCTGATCGGGTCCTTCGCCAGGTTGCTGCCGCAGTAACGGCACTTCTTCGCCTCGGCCTTGATGGACTCGGCGCAGTAGGGACATCGTTTCATCCGTTCGTTCATGTCGTCAGACCTCCCGTATCGTTCTCAGCCGGAGCGCGTTCCGGGCCGCCGCGAAGAGGAGCGGCAAGGATCCGTAGGCGATGCTCATCGTGAAGACGGCTCCCAGTGCGTAGACGGCGAAGAAAAGCGTCCCCGCGACCGGTGTGAGCCACTGTGCGAGCAGCGACTGGCCGGTGGCGGCGATCCAGTAGTTCGTGAGAAGGAGCAGGGGGGCGAACACGACGGCCAGAGCGCCCGCGACGAGGGTCCGGGTACCCCAGACCTCCCTCGTGCGACCGGTGACGCTCCGCAGCTCCTCCGTGGCGAGAGCGAGCGTTTCGGCAAAGAGCTCCCGGGGCGGCTCTTTGACCGACCGGTGCACTTCGAGGTAGCCTGAGACATCGCCGAAGTCTTCAGCGAACGCCCGGCAGTCTCCGCAGTCCCGCAGGTGCTCCTCCACCCGGCCGGGATCTCCGGCCCGGATGCACCGTTTTGCCTCTTTGCAGTTCATGGCCTCTCTTCCCCGTCCTTGCTGTCCTGTTCGATCATCTGTTTCAATCGTCCCACGGCCTGGTGGGTTCTCCCCTTCACCGTGCCGAGCGGGATGTCGAGGATGTCGGCGACATCGGTTTCCCTGTATCCCAGGTAGTACCGGAGCGTGATGATCTCCCGGTCGGCCGGAGCCATGGTCTCGACGACGGATCGGACGGCCCGTGCGTCCTCGTCCGGCGGGGGCGAGGTCAGAGACCGCAGGTCGTCGATCGATGCCGTCTCCCGGCGCGTGAGCCGGCGCCGGTGAGCATCCCGGCACAGGTTGAGCGCAATCTGGAAGAGCCAGGTGCTGAACTTCTTCTCCGCGTCGAATCTTTTCGCATTCCGCACGACCCGAAGCCACGATTCCTGGTAGATGTCTTCCGCTTCCAGATCAGTCTGCCGGCGGATGAATGAAAAAAGCGGTCCGTGATATCGCTCCATCAGCTGCTCCAGAGCCGGTTCCCAGCCGTCCGCAAGGCGGCTCATCAACCATTCGTCTGTCGCCTCGCTCTGCGCCATTCACGCCTTTCCGTCAGCATCGGTCAGGAGTTTCCGTTCTCTTCCGGGAGGGCAGGCGGGGGAGACGAGGCTCCTGCGTCCTTTCGCTCTTTCCTGGATGAGAAGGAGTCGCTCATTCTCCGGTACATCTGCTTCGCCTCCTCGACGAGCTTTTCGAGCGGAGAGGGCTCGTCCTGCCTGAGCGGCACGATGAGCCACACGGCGATATATACACCGATCGCGAACGGCGCCGCAAGGATGGCGGCGATGACGAATGCCACACGAACAAGGGAAACCGAGATGCCCAGCGCGCGTGCAATGTAGGTGGCGACCCCGGCGATGATCCGGCCGGGAAAATCCCGGTACCCGGGCTCCCGCGGGATGGGATCCAGGTCGCTCTTGCAGTATCTGCACTTCTTCGCCTGCTCGGGAATCAGTTCCCTGCACCAGGGGCACTCTTTCATGGTCTGTTCGTTCATCGTCTGGACTCCTTTCCGGGTTTCGTGACGTAGTACGCAGAGACCGCCGGAAAGGTTCGGTCGTCAGATTCGTGAAGAGGTTCGATCAGTCCAGCTCGATGATGAAGAGCTTTCCCGCGAGAAAGTCGGTGATCCAGAGCCTGCCCTGACCGTCTTCCCTGCCCTCTGTGAGGCGGAAGAGGGCGTCGCCGAACTGCCCGCGGAGATAGAACGAGGAGTTCCGGGTGTCGAATCCGGTCGCACCGAAGGGATGGAATTCCCGGTGGATGGTCGAGAATTCCCGGCGTGCCGGATCGAACGAGAGGACGGTGAGACGATCGGTGTCGTGACAGGTGATGATGAGCTCGTGCCGTGACTGCCAGGCGAACATGTTGTCCGGCCTGCCGGGAGCGGGAACGGGAATCGGCTCGTCTGATCCGCCGACCTCGATGAGGGTCGATGCGGTGTGGTCGATGCAGTAGACCGTGCCGTCGAGGAGGCAGAGATCGAGGGGCGTGCCGTCGGTCTGCCGGACCTCGGTGTCGAATGTCTCCCTGTCGATGATCGATATCGTACCGGAGTCGAAACCGGTCACGTAGATGCTTTCGTCGTCGACCACCACGTCCGTGGGTGTTCTCCCGACCGTGATTCTCTTCTCGACCTGTCGCGTGCCCGTATCGATCACCTGCAGGATGCCGGGGTCGTCGTCGGTTTCTCCCACCCGCACGAGGTAGAGACGGTCGGTGTCCCGGTCGGAGCGGAGCAGGCGCTGTGTCGTCTCGCGGACGACGGTGTCGCCGAGGGCGATCCTCCGGGCCGGGTCGTAGAGGCGGATCTCGTCGGGAAGGAGGCCGAGGAACTGCTCCTCTTTTCCCCAGTTGTTCTGGGTGAAGTAGAGGGTGCCGCCATCGTCCTGAACCATCTCGAACGCCTGCCGGGGGATGCGGCGGTCGGAGAAGGAGAGATCCCCGGGATCGATGGTGAGGATCCCGTTCTTCGCGCCCCAGATGTAGACCGTCGGCCAGTACGTCTGGTGGGGTCCGTAGGAGAGATACACGAGGTCCCCGGGACCGTGCGCGGCCGCAACGGGGAAATCATACGGCAGGCGGTGAATCTCGAAGCTCCCGTCGGGACGCACCTCGGCCATGCGGTCCTCGGCGCCGAACACGAGGAACCGCTCCCCACCGGGCACCTCGATCAGGTCGACCGGCGCCCAACCGGTACGGATTTTCCCGAGCTCTTCCGTCCCAGGATCGAGAACGCTCACCGCCGTTCCGAAGGTGCCGTTGACCGCCGTCGCTCCCCGGGGAAAGTAGAGGAGGCGGCGTTTCGGATCGAATGTCATGGTGAACATGTGGGGGAGGATCCCGAGCCCCGTAATCCTCTTTACCAGGCGACGATCCCGGAGGTCGACGACGTCGATCTCGCCGTGCGCCCAGCTCGCGACGTACAGGACGTCGTTCCGGCCGTCGACGGTGCTCGCGTCGTTCCCGTACGCCGGAATCTTCACCTCGTGTACCGCTCCTCCGTCTGTAAAGGACACGACGTGAACGGTCGGATGATTGTCGTAGGGGATGTAGACCTCGTCCCGCTCGGGGTGGCAGCCGATGCCGACCCCCTCGCGCAGCCCCGGGAGAGAGACGACCCGGTCCTCACGGCCGTCGATGTCGAAGCGCCCCGCCTGGATCACGTTCCTGGCGCCGGTCTCCATGACCAGGTAGAGCGCATGCTCTTCTCCGTCATACCCCGCCAGGTGCCAGCGGCCTCCGGACGTGAGTCCGATGGTCCTCGATTCCTTTCTCAGGCCGCTCCCGCCGTCGAAGAGATCGATCCGTGACCGTGTGCCGTCGACCGCCGCGATCACGCCGAGGCTTCCGTCGGCGATCACCTTCCGGATCGGGGGAGGCGGTGTCTGGTTGGCATTGATGAGGTCCTCGGTCCCTTCCGTCCAGTCGAGGAGCTCGAACCGGTCGGAGCCGGCCTCCAGGAATCCCAGCTTCTCGCTCTCCCTGCCCGCCAGGAACACGTTGCCCGTACTCTCGTCCACCGCGATGGACTCGAACTGAACGTCCGTGCGGATGGTGCGGGACGATCCGGATTCCGGGGAGACCGCAAGGAAACAGCCGTCGCCGATCAGAAAGACCTCGCCGGTGGCCCGCCTGATGGTCAGCGCCTCGTCTTTCAAATGCTGAAGCGCCCGGCCGCCCAGGGGAATGTTGGTGACTTTCCCCGTTTCCCCGTCGATGAGCGAGAGCGAGGAGCTGTTGGTGTTGGCGACGATGACACGGTCCCGCACCGGGTCCATCCTGACCAGCACCGGCCCGGCGGCGTTCACGGAGAGATCCATCGTCTCGAGAAAATCGACCGTTCTGACCGTGACGGCCGCCCGGAGGGGGAACACGGTCGAGAGGACGAGGAGGAGGAGAGCCAGAAGGTTCTTCATCATGTTGTGTCCCCGGAACGTCTCTTCACGGCTTCCACTTCGCCGCATCCAGGATGGACCAGAGGTGGATGATCCAGCTCAGATATATCAGCCATAGGAGCACCGCGAGGACGAAGTGGATGACCGCCATCACGAGCCTTCCCTGGAGAAGCTGTCCCAGCCCCGGAATGACGAGGCTTGCGAATGCCGACAGGACGTTGCCGGCGGAACCCTGACCTGACATTTTCCCCTCCTCGCTTTTCTCTCTTCCGGACGAGTACCGGCTGCCGCAATCGCTCACTGCAGCTGACACAAAGCTTCGTGTTCACCGGGAAACCGCTGCACCCAGTGGTGCGTTCCACAGTACCCTACGCGACGTGAGCATGGAAGTCAAGGCCGGCCGCCGGGCAATTTTGGTGCGTGACCGTATTCAACCAGCGACTGCGTGCCGGACACCACGAATTTTTTCGTTGACACGCCGCGCCGCGTATGGTATTCTCAGAATGTTCGTCGTAGATGTGAAATCAGCGGCACAACTCCGGTGCCCCTCTCCGATCAGGTTGCAGATCCTCGATCTTCCACACTGTAAAGACATGCGTACCGCCGGAGTCTCCGAAGTCCGAGATCCCGGGATGTTCCCTCACGATTCCCGTACGATGACCGATCTCAAAGCCAGCCGGGAGATCAGCATGAAAACCACCATCACAATCGTTTGCGTCGCAATGGTGCTGTCGATTGCCGCTACGCTCGACGCTCAGAAGTGGGGTGAAGTCGACCCCGAGGATCTCGTCATGACCGAGATCCCCGGCGATCCCGATGCAAATGCCGTGGTCCTCTTCGACATCGGCGAGATGACCGTCACTCGCGATTTCAACCTCCGGCCGTCGTCTCGATTTTCGTGTTCTCGTGCCGGGTGTGCGCCGGTGAGGACGGCGGAGCGCCCGCCCGGCTCTTCATCCTTTCCGATCCGCCGGGAGCCACGCTCAGGCTCGACAGGGAGGACAGGGGGGCCGTGCCGCTCTGGCTCGATGAATCTCTACGCCGGGCACCACCACGTTCTTCTCAGGCTGGAGGGGTACGCCGACTGGTATCAGAGGATGTATCTTCCACCGGGAGAGGACTGTTTCATCGTGGCCCGCCTGGTGGAGGGAGCCAGGATGAATCACCTGGAAATCCTGTCTTCGCCGCCGGGGGCGGACATCCTGCTCGACGGGGAATACCGCGGGGTGACGCCCCTGACCGCCTACTTTCTGCCCGCAGGCGGTCACACGATCCTCGGCCGGTACGGTGGAGAAGAGGTGTTCAGGCGGTTCGAGATCGGGGCGATGGAGAGAAAGAAGGTCGAGCTGGCATTCGGGCTTCCCGACAGCCTCGTGACTCCCCGCATGCCGGGGGGCTCTCCCGGAGGGACCGAAGGAGGCAAGCCGGCTCCCGTGCCCCGCTGTCTGCAGGCTCGGCCGGCCGGTTCGACGCCTCCGGCCGCGCTGGCCGTTTCCGGAGACGGTACCGACCTCGAGCTCCTGATCGACGGGGAGAACAGGGGGGAACTCCCCCTGAACCTGTCGCTCGACCCCGGATATCATGATCTCTGTGTCACGCGGGATGGAGTTCCGCTTTTCTTTCAGCACATGTGCGTCCTTTCCGGGAAGAGCTACGACATCGAGGTCCCCGCAGCGGCCGGCGATCCGGCCGTTCCCGTCCCGAACCGCCTCAGCATCTCCTCGGATCCTGCCGATGCCGACGTGTTCATCGACGACAGGTTTCGCGGGACCTCGCCGCTTTCGGTGTTCCTCCTCGAGCCGGGGGAGCACAGCGTCGCTCTGCTCGGGGACTCGCTCGCCTGGCACGGATCGGTGGCGATCGGGGAACGGGAAACGAGACTGATTCATGCCGGGCTCTCCCCGGCCGTGACGACGGTGAGCGTCCTCTCACCGATCGACTCGGTGAGGGTCCTGGTGGACGGTGACTCAGGGCCGTGGCTCCCTGCACGATCGACGTTCAGGCCGGACGGCGTGAGTTCGAGTTCGTCCGGAGCCGGACAGAGGAGGCCCGCCGGGAGGTGCAGGTGCTTCCGGGCAGCCGGCTGGAGATAAACGTCCTGGAAATCTCCGACTCGAAAGAGTACGAGAAAGAGCTGTCGTCCTACCGTTCGAGCAGGAGGCGCCATCTCTACCTGGGCCTCCTCTCGGCCGCGGGAACCGCCACATTCTACCTTCTCGAGAGAATGGCCTACGATGACTACATGGATGCGGTGACGCTCTCCGGGATAGAGGACAACTACGACACAGCCCGGCGCTACCGGATCGCCGTGCTCTCCCTGGGCGGCGTCTCCGGCTACTCCTGGTCCAGGTATTTTTTTGCACGGGAACCGGAACGTTCGGAGCGCGAACGGATCGTCGTGAGACAGGAGTGACCGCTTCCCTCTTTTCGGGACTGGGGGTGAGAGGAGACCGGAAATGAACCACCGCAGGACCACTGCTCTCTTTTCCGCCGCGGCGGGTATCGTCGTCATCGCAGCGGGTATTCTTTCCTCCGGCTGCGGCCTTCCGCACGACAATCCGCTCGATCCGGAGAACAGCGGCACGAGAGGAATCGTGGGAGCTGTCCCACGGATCCTATCCGGTCAGCGAAGACGCCATCGCATTCGATCCTGCCGGGCGCCGCGTCTATTTCTCCACGTACGGGAAACTCTATCACGGTGAGCTGGGATCTCCGTTCGAGCCGGAAGTCGAAACGACGGAGGGAACCGCTTTCGACCTGGTTCTCGATCCACTGAGTGAGTTCTTCTTCGCCACCACGAATGCGGAGATCGCCGTCTACACCGTGGACCCGTTCCGGAAGTTCCTCACCATCTCCCCCCCGAGAGCCTGGACCGGCCCTTTTCGACCTACGGTCTCGAGATCTCACCCGACGGAAAGAACGCCTTCGTCGACGCTCTGCAGCCGGACCCCATGATCGCCAGGTTGAAGGTGAGGTTCTAATCCGCGTCCCGCCGAAATTGCGATTCGATTGCCTGGGAGAGATCCGCCTCCCGCTCGAAATCGTATGAACCCCCTGCGCTTTCGATTCCGGTGGTCGCTTTCAGAATGTTCGCATCAGCGCGGCTCGAGCAGGTGCAGCTTGGAGGTGAAGAACTTCGGGGGGATGCCGTGGTCCCGGGAAGCGCGGCCGACATCGCCGTCCGCTTCCTCGAGGAAGAGATTCAGCATGGTCATGAGCTTCGATCGCAGACTCAGGTGGTTGATGCCCAGGAGCTCGGCGGCCGGCTTGATCTTCCAGTTGCTCTCACGGAGAGACAGCAGAATGAGCTTTCTCTCCAGCTCCGCCAGAACGAGGTAGTACGGCCGCTCCTCCTTCACCGGCTGTTTCCGTCCGCGGCTGCGCTCGAGAAGACCGGTGATCCGATCCTCGTCGATGAGGAGGAACTCTCCCTCCCGCTGAGGAGTTCTTTTCACCGGTCCACTGCGAGCCGGCCCGGCGGAGAGCAGATCCCCGGTGAACGAGATGTCCCCGGCGGTGACCGAGTCCCGGGCTTCGAGGACGGCCCGTTCGATGACGTTCTTCAGCTCACGCACGATATCGTTGAGGTTGTGAAAGGGTGATTTCCCGTGTCGGGGGGAGAGCCGTTCTTCACCTGAGCACCCGGGGCTGAATGATCGGAAATGTCGGTCGTCGGGATCCGCGGCCTCATTATAGCCGAGACCATCGGTTTTGTCAACCGGGCTTCACCCGCCGCCACGGGCACTCAGCTCCGGGCTGACTTCTCGATCTTCGCCCAGGTGTCCCTGAGGGTGACGGTCCGGTTGAACACGGGTTTGCCCGGTTCCGAGTCGGCCGGGTCCAGGCAGAAGTACCCCTGCCGGAGGAACTGGAACGTCGAGCCCGGGGCGGCTTCCGCGAGGCCCGGCTCCCCTTTGCAGGAACTCAGGATCTCGAGGGAGGAGGGATTGACGCATTCCCGGAAGTCCACACCCTCCTCCTCGGGGTCCGGCCGGGAGAAGAGGTGGTCGTAGAGCCGGACTTCGATGTCTGTGGCGTGGGCGGCCGACACCCAGTGGAGAGTCCCCCTCACCTTCCGTCCGTCGGGGGTGGACCCTCCCCGCGACTGCGGGTCGTATGTGCACCGAAGCTCCGTGATCTCACCCGTCGACGGATCCTTCACGGCGCGTTCGCAGGTGATGTAGTACGCATGCTTGAGCCGGACCTCCTTTCCGGGTGCGAGACGAAACCACTTTTTCGGCGCCTCCTCCCGGAAATCATCCCGTTCGATGAAGAGCTCCCGGGAGAAGGGCAGCATTCTCGTACCCGCGGAAGGGTCTTCGGGATTGTTGATGGCTTCGACCTCTTCGACTCCATCCCCGGGGTAGTTCTCGATGACGACCCTGAGCGGGTTCAGCACGCCCATCACCCGCGGGGCGCGCTTGTTGAGATCCTCGCGGACATGGTACTCGAGCAGGGCCACGTCGATGACGCTCTCGCGCTTCGCAACCCCGATGCGATCGCAGAAATTCCTGATGGACTCCGGAGTGTACCCGCGCCGCCTCATGCCCGATATCGTCGGCATCCGGGGATCGTCCCATCCCGAGACGATGCCTTCCTGGACGAGCGTCAGCAGCTTCCGCTTGCTCATGATGGTGTGGGTGAGGTTGAGGCGCGCGAACTCGATCTGCTGGGGATGGTAGACACCGAGTTCGTCGAGAAACCAGTCGTAGAGTGGGCGGTGGTCCTCGAATTCGAGGCTGCACAGCGAGTGGGTGATGCGCTCGATCGAATCGGAGAGACAGTGCGTGAAATCGTACATCGGGTAGATGCACCAGTCGTCTCCGGTCCGGTGGTGCGTCGCCCGGAGGATCCGGTAGATGACGGGGTCACGCATGTTGAGATTGGGAGACGTCATGTCGATCTTCGCCCGGAGCGTGCGAGATCCGTCGGGGAATTCCCCCTCACGCATCCGCCTGAAGAGGTCGAGGTTCTCCTCCACGGTCCTGCCGTGCCAGGGGCTCTCTCTCCCCGGCTCGGTCAGGGTTCCGCGGTACTCCCTGATCTCGTCCGCCGTCAGGTCGCAGACGTACGCCTTCCCGTCCCGGATCAGCCGGACCGCATAGTCGTGAAGCTGCTCGAAGTAGTCGGAGGCGTAGTATTCACGGTCTTCCCAGTCGAATCCGAGCCACCGGACGTCCCGTTTTATCGATTCGACGTACCGGCTCTCCTCCTTGATGGGGTTCGTGTCGTCGAAGCGGAGGTTGCAGAGGCCGCCGTACCGGGCCGCCACTCCGAAGTTGAGACAGATGGCTTTCGCGTGGCCGATGTGGAGATATCCGTTCGGCTCCGGCGGGAACCTGGTCTGCACGCGCCCGTCGTACTTGTTCGTCCTCAGGTCCTCTTCGATGATGCTGCGTATGAAATCGAGCGATTCCTGTCTTTCACCGTCGCCTGTCATGGTCCGCCGTCTCCCGGGCCTGGGGTCGCCGCTTCCGCCGGATGCGGGAGTGGACGAGGTCGTATGCGCTGTGAACGTACAACAGATGATATTGCCGCTCCGGCTGTTTGTCAACGTCACGGGCCGGACACGCCGGGGACGGAAACCACTCCGCCCTTTCCCTCGATGCCGATTCGATATATCTTTCGGTGCATGGGTACTGTGGACACCGGCATTCTCTCGAAGAGGTTCCTCTCTCTCCTGGCGGGGGTCTTCATCGTCGCCTTTTCGGTGTTCGTCTTCGAGGTTTCCCTCCTGTCGATTTTCTCCGTCATCGTCCAGTATCATCTTGTTTTCGCCGTCGTGGCCATCGCTATCTGCGGCATCGGCATGGGCGGCTTCCTCATCTATGCACTCGTCAGGAGGAGACCACTGCTCCTCGAAGACGACCGCTTCATACTCTCGCTCCCTCTTCTCTTCAGCCTCGCCATCGTCGGTGTGATCACGGTGATATTCTCGTTTCCGCTCACGAACGACTGGCTGTTCTACATGCTCATCTCGATGATCCCCTTCCTCTTTGCCGGTGCTTTTCTCGCCCTCATGTTCAGATTGCTCCCGGAACAGGGGGGATTGATCTACTTCGCCGACCTGGCGGGGGCATCCACCGGCTGCCTGGTGGTCCTCCTGCTTCTTCACTACTTCGGCGGGATCGGGGCCCCGCTCCTGCTCGCGTCGATGGCCTCGCTCGGGGCGGCCGCCCTCGCGTACGGCTACGGCCGGCGGGGGATGATCGTCGTTTCGCTCGTCCTCTCCGCGGCACAGTTCGGTCTCTTCTCGCTGAACCAGAGCAGGAAGTTCATCGACCTCGACTTCTCGCAGATGGGCGCCGACGTGAACACCATGAGCAGCATGCTGAGCGACCCGCGTCTCGAGCGTTTTCAGCCCCGGATCATCCACTCCCGCTGGGACGCATACGCCCGCACCGACGTTGTCAGGTGGCTGTACAACGACTACATGCGGGAACTCTTCATCAACTGCGGAACCCAGGCGGCGATGGCGCGGTTCGACGGCGACTGGGAGAAGATCGGATATCTCAGGAATCAGCTGAACTTCTTCCCGTTCTACTTCTCCGGAGGCGAACACCTGCTCAACATCGGCTCCGGCGGCGGTTACGAGGTCCTGCAGGCGCTTCTGGCCGGAACGAAGGAGGTGACGGCGGTCGACATCAATCCGGGCGTGGTCCGCACGACGCTCGAGTTCTCCGACTACAACGGTCACATCTACCACTATGCGAACGTGCACCCCGTTGTGGACGACGGCCGGAGTTTCACGAAGAGGACCGACCGTGCCTACGATCACATCCTCCTCTCTCTGACCTCGACCGTCGCCAATGTGAAGAAGGGCGGCCTGAAGTGCCGGGAAGACTACCTTCACAACATCGACGCGTTTTCCGACTACCTCGACTGCCTGACCGGTGAGGGGCAGATCTCACTCATCACCCACAAGAAAGTGTACCTGGACAAGGTGATGCTGACCGGTATCAGGGCTCTCGAGCGCAGAGGAAAGACCCAGGCGCAGGCAGCGGGGCACATCATCGGCATCATCGACAACAGGCCCGATCCCTCCCTGGGCTACCGCTTCCTGTTCATGATGAAGAAGTCCCCGTACACGGCGGCGGAAGCAGGGGCGATTCTCGAGAAGGCGGGGGAGCTGGGTCTCGATCCCTACTTCATACCCCACGTCGCCGAGCGTCCGCCGTTCGCCGTCATCCGCTCCGGCCGGGGAACCGTCGATCAGTTCGTCTCCCTCCATCCGAAGAACGTCGCCCCCACAACCGACAACAGGCCCTTCTTCTTCAACGAGGATCGCGAGATCCCCTTCGAGTTCACCAGGCTCATCATCGCCGTGGGGATACTGACCGTCGTGTTCATATCCTGGGTGCTGGCGCGGTCGCGGAAGACCGGCACTCCGGCGGTTCCCTTCGTCGCCTACTTCTCGTCTCTCGGCATCGGATTCATCGTGATCGAGACATCGCTCATCCAGCAGTTTCTCCTGTTTCTCGGATATCCGACTCTCAGCCTGTCCGTGATCATCTTCGCTCTGCTCATGAGCGGCAGCCTTGGAAGCCTCGCGTCGAACATCTTCATCAGGCGGCGCCTCGCCCTCAGCGTGTCCGTGGTTGCGGCGGCAATCGCGCTCCTGGCAATCCTCTACCGCTGGCTCATTCCGGTCGTCATGGAGCGTTTTCTCGATCAGGACATCCTGGTCAGGTCCGTCATTACGATGGCGATCATCGCCCCGCTCGGATTCCTGATGGGGATTCCGTTCCCGACCGGTGTGAGGATCCTGGGGAAGAAGTGGGGCGACGAGGTGCCCTCGATGTGGGGCCTGAACGGTCTGACTTCCGTCCTGGGCTCCGTCGGCGCCATGATCCTGGCCATGACATACGGATTCTTCCTCACGCTCACGGTCGGGAGCCTGTTCTACCTCTGGATCGGGCTGGTGTTCTGGCGGTGGGCCCCGCGGGAACCGTGAATTCCACGCTCCGCATCCACCCGCGCCGGATCGGAAGGTGACGTCATGGCGGCACGGAAGAACGAAGACCCCTCGATCTGGGAAGAGCTGACGACCGAAGCCGTCAACCCCCGGAGTCTCGAGCTCGACACCTTTTCCGCTCTGGAGATCGTCGATCTCATGAGCAGCCAGGACCGCGACGTGGTGAAGGCCGTGCGCAGGGAGCGGAGGCACATCGCACGGGCGGTCGAGCTCATCGCCGGATGCCTCGCCCGGGGCGGGAGGCTGCGATATGCCGGGGCGGGGACCAGCGGGAGGCTCGGCATCCTCGATGCGTCGGAGTGCCCGCCGACATTCGGCACCGACCCCGGGCTCGTTCAGGGAGTGATCGCCGGAGGGCCGGCTGCGGTCCGGCGGTCGGTGGAGGGAGCCGAGGACGATCCATCCACCGGGCGGCGGGCCGCCGGGAGAAGGATTCGGCGTGGAGACGTTCTCGTCGGGGTGAGCGCTTCGAGCGTCACCCCGTTCGTCCGCGGAGCACTCGAGGAGGCCCGCAGGAAGCAGGCGGGGACCGTTCTGCTCACCTGCGTCCCCGCCAGATCCTCCGCACTCGACGACGTCCGTGTCGACGTCACCATCTGTCCGGTGGTGGGGCCCGAGATCCTCGCCGGATCGACGAGGCTCAAAGCGGGGACCGCCACCAAGATGGTCCTGAACATGCTCTCCACCGGCGCCATGGTGTTGATGGGAAAGGCCTACGGCAACCTGATGGTCGACCTGAAGCCGTGGTCCCGGAAGCTCCGGGACCGCTCCGTGAGAATCGTTCACCTGGCCACCGGACTCGACCGGGCGGCGTCGAGGTCGTGGCTCGAGAGATCCGGGTGGGACACGAAGACGGCCATCGTCATGGCCAGGCTCGGCGTGACGCGGAAGAAGGCCCGGGAGCTTATCGAGAAGGGGGGAGGCAGCCTGCGGAAGACGCTGGGTGAGCCGCCTTTCTACGCGGAGAGGATGGACTATGATGGCCGGCACTCCTGACGGGCGCCCCCTCTGTTTCGTGGGCGTGGACGGTGGTGCTACCCGCACCCGCTGTGCGGT
>CAZMKB010000011.1:0-28027 GCA_964566685.1 uncultured Gemmatimonadota bacterium
ATAACGGCTACACGCATCAGGGAAATAATCGACCGTGTTCGGAGACGGGGCTGCGGGGCACCCGTCGTACCGACCGGGCTCGGATGGCAAGGAATTTGCTCGGTAAACCCCGAGGCACGAATCCCAGCTCGCTATACTGATGAGCCCCCTGAGCGAAATCGCATGAATAACCCGGGCTGACAGAAGACCGGCCGGAGAAAGATAACGGGATACGACGATGACTGAGCACGCGGACGTGGAGAGGAGAATCCTGATCGCCGAAGACGATCCGGTGTCGAGTAAACTGCTCGAGAAGACGCTGGAGAAGATCGGCTACGAGGTCGTATCGTGCACCGATGGAGAGGAAGCCTGGAACACGTTCCGCAGGGACGCGATCCCCATCCTGATCACTGACTGGATGATGCCGAAAATAGACGGACTGGAGCTCTGCCGGCGGATCCGTGCACACGAATCGGCATCCGGAGGCGAGAACGGGCAGTGCGAGGAACCTCACTGTTTCATCATCATGCTCACCGCCAAGAGCCAGACGGAGGACATCGTCGAGGGAATCGACGCCGGGGCCGATGACTTCGTGGCCAAGCCGTTCCACAACAAAGAGCTCCGGGTGCGTCTGAAATCGGGTGAACGGCGGCTCTCACTGGAGCGCCAGCTGGTCGAAGTGAACAGGAAGCTCAGGGAAGCCGATCAGCTGAAATCGGAGTTCGTCAGCATCATGTCCCACGACCTCGGAACCCCGATGACCGTCATCAAGAGCTTCGCGCAGATCCTGCTCATTTCCGCCATGGGCGAGCTGAACGATCAGCAGAAACATGCGGTGGACAAGATCATCGAAGGCATCGACCGGCTCGACCGGCTCCGGAAGGACACGCTCGAGATCGCGCGGCTCGACCTGGGCAGAATCGAGCTGAAGAAGGAAGAAGCCCGGCTCCGCGAGCTCATCGAGGAGAGCGTCTCCGGACTGCGGAGCCTGGCGGAGGCGAAAGGACAGGATTTGCGGGTCGAGCTGGAAGGAAAGCTCGAAACCGTCTGCGACCGCGGCCGGATAGCCCAGGTGGTGGAGAACTACGTCGGCAACGCGATTCGCTACACCCAGGAGGGCGGACGGATCGAGATCGACGGCGTCGATGAGGACGGGCGGATTCACGTCACCGTCAGTGACAACGGCCGTGGAATCCCAAAGGGCGAAGAGGAGAACGTGTTCAGGCGGTTCTACCGGGTGGGTGAGAAGGTGGAGGGCTCGACGGGGCTGGGCCTTTCCATCGTGAAGAGCATCATCGAAGCCCACGGAGGGAGTGTGTGGTGCGAGAGCACCGAAGGCGAGGGGAGCAGCTTCCACTTCACCATACCGAAGTCGTGAGACGTATCACCGGCAGCGCCGGCAGGCCCCGGCGGCGTCATTCCTTCCTTTCCCTGCCTCACCGTTCCGGACGGCCGCGTCGGCGGGCGAGATCACGTGCCCGCCGGTCGAGCGCCGCCGCGAGCTCAGCCGCCGTCGGCGATCCCCCCGTCACCGACTCCCACACGCCGGAAGACTCCATGCAGAAGTAGACGGGGACACCGTATTCTCCCCGCCAGGGTTCGAGCTGATCGTACAGTCTCCTGTAGACCCCGGCCCGAATGTCGGGAGGATACCGGAACTTCCCGTCGGGAGAGCGCACGAACTCACCCGCCAGAAGTCCGCTCGCGGGGAACCGCTCGCGGATCATGCGCTCGAGCGCAGACGTATAGCGGAAGGCGGCGAAGCTGACCCAGGCCACATCTCCCGGATCGATGACCTCGATCAGTTTCTCCACGACGCCGGCACAACCGGTCCCCGTGCCGCCGTCGATGATGATGGGGTCGAAGTGGAATCCGACGGGATAGCCGCAGGCGGCGAGCCGGGAGGCAGCGGAGATCCGTTCCTCGAGCGAGGAGGTCCCGCGCTCGTAACGAGTGATCATCCGGCCGGGAGAGAGGCTGAACGAGACGATCGTTCCCCCCCGGTGGTCGAGTGCTTCGAGACCATCGACCGCGGCGCTCTTCGTCTTGAGCTCCAGCACGGCCTCCGGCCTCAGGCTGAAGAACCGGACGGCCCGCCGGGCGAAGCCCGTCAGCTCGTCGAGCATCAGGCTGTCCGACAGCTCTCCGGTTCCGATCCTGGTGAAGGCTCTTCCCCGTCGGTCGAGAAACGCCTCCAGGTCACGGAAGATGTGGTCCTGCCTGACATTGACGGTCACCGGGAGATCCCCCAGCACCGACTGGAGGATGCAGTACCGGCAGTCGGCGGGGCAGCCGAGGACGCTGTCGATGACGTGGTAGGAGCAGCAGAGCATGCCCCGCTGTCCCGGACACCGGCGGGCGAACCCGTCCCGTCTTCCCGACAGGCGGAGGATCCGCTTCATGTTCGCCTGGACGTCGCCCTCGAGAAATGCCGGGTCGTCGAGCCAGAAGCGCCTGTCCTCCCCGACCGGTACGCCGGGGAACCGATCGAGGATGTCCCTCACGACCGGTTCCTTCTCGAGCCCGGGATCGAGGATGATGCGTTCGGGCTTCACAGGAAGAGACGTTCCCTCGCCGCTGCCTCGAGCTCCTCGCGGAAGTCCGGATGGGCGATGCCGACGAGGGCCCGGGCCCGTTCCTTCAGGTTCTTGCCGTGGAGGAAAGCGATACCGTACTCGGTCACGACGTAGTGGACGTCGCCTCTGCTGGTGACGACGCCTGCTCCCTCCTTGAGGAGCGGGACGATCCTCGACTCCTGGCCGCCGCGGGCCGTGGCGGGGAGCGCGATGATCGGTTTCCCGTCCTTCGCGTGGGCCGCGCCCCTGATGAAATCCACCTGGCCTCCGAATCCGCTGTAGATGCGGATCCCGATCGAGTCGGAACACACCTGGCCCGTCAGGTCCACCTCGATGGCGGAGTTGATGGCCACCATCTTCTCGTTCCTGCTGATGACGAAGGGGTGGTTGGTGTAGTCGACCGGGTGGCACTCGAACTCCGGGTTGTTGTTGCTGTACTCGTAGAGCCGCTTCGTTCCGAGCAGGAAGGTGACGATGCTCTTGCCGGGGTGGAGTGTCTTCTTCCGGCCGGTGATGATACCCTTCTCGATGGCCTCGACGACGCCGTCCGACACCATCTCGGAGTGGATGCCGAGATCCTGCTTTTCTTCGAGAGCCGCGAGGACGGCGTTCGGGATGCCGCCGATGCCGAGCTGCAGCGTCGAACCATCCTCGATGAGCGAGGCCACGTTCTCCCCGATCTTCATTTCGATGTCGGATGGGTCCTTGAGCGCGAGCTCGGGCAGGTCCTCCGAGATCTCGGCGATCCGGTCGACGCGGGATACATGGATGAAGCTGTCCCCGAGGGTCCGGGGCATCTTCTCGTTCACCTGGGCGATGACCATCCGCGAGGTCTCGACGGCGGCTTTCGAGGCAAGCGTCTCGACGCCGAGGCTCATGAACCCGTGGTCGTCGGGCGGCGACACGTGGATGAGCGCCCTGTCGAGCGGCATGAGACCCCGGTAGAACAGGTTCGGGATCTGGAACAGGAAGATGGGTATGTAGTCGGCACGTCCCTCGTTCACCGCCTTCCTGTCGGCGGGGCCGACGAAGAGGGAGTTGTGCCTGAAGTGACCTTTCATCTCCGGTGTCGAGAGCGGATCCTCGCCGATCAGGAGCACGTGGGTGACTTCCACGTCCTCGAGCTCGTCCTTCCTTGCGGCGAGAGCCCGCATCAGGGCGAACGGTGTCGCAGCATTCCCGCTGATGAAGAGGCGGTCACCGCTCTCGACGACGGAGACGGCCTCGTCGAGAGAACAGCACTTCTTCTTGTAATCATCGATCCAGCTCATATCTCCAGCTCCTCAATGAGATCCCCGGCCTCTCCGAACGGGACATCGAAATCTCTCAGGTGTTCGTTCACCGCGAACCCGCAGGTGGTGTAGATTCCTCTCATGAGCGACGGAGACTCCCTGAGCGCACGCCGGAGCCCCTTATCACCGATCTCGAAGAGGTACGGGAGGATGGAGTGAGTGAGCGCTCTGGTGGCGGTCCGGGCGACATCGCTCGATACGTTGGGGACACAGTAGTGGATGACGCCGTCGACGACGAACACCGACTCTCCGCCGTGCATGAGCCTCGAGGTCTCCACGGCTCCGCCCTGGTCGATGGAGAAGTCGATGATCACCGAGCCCTTCTTCATCATCCTGACCATCTCCTTCGTGACCAGGAGCGGTGCCGGAGCTCCCGGTTCGAGTACCGCCGTGATGAGGACATCGGCGAACGAGACCATCTGCTCGATGTAGCGATGGGTCACGTAGGCCGTCACGACTCTTCCTTCGAAGACGCGGTCGAGCTCTTCGAGCCGGTTCTGGTCCTTCTCGAGAACGAACACCCGCGCCCCCGCGTTGAGAAACGTCCGCGCCGCGTAGTAGCCGACGGTTCCCCCGCCGATGATGACGACGTCTGCCGGGGGGATTCCCGGTATGCCGCCGATCAGGATGCCGTACCCCTCACCGCGGCTCTCCATGAGCCGGGCGGCGATCTGCAGCGACATTTTCCCCGAGATCTGACTGATGGGAGTGAGAACGGGGAGAATCCCGTCGTCACGCTCGATGATCTCGTAGCCGATGGCCGTGATCTTCCGGTCGACGAGGACCCTGGTGAATTCCCTCGGCGCGTTGACCAGGTGCATGAAACTCATGATGGTCTGCCTGTCCCGGAAGAGCCCCCACTCCTCCTCCACCGGACGCTCGACCTTCACCACGATGTCGGAGCGCCGGTACGCCTCCTCCTTCGAGTACACGACCTCGCAGCCAGCCGAGCGGAAATCCTCGTCCGAGAACCGTGCGCCGCTCCCGGCGCCGCTCTCGACGAACACCTTCGCCCCCGCGTCGGCGAGATCACGTGCCCCGCCGGGAGTGAGCCCCACCCGCTTCTCCTGGAAACCGCTCGAGAGCGGGAGTTCGTTCGGTATTCCGATATTCATCGTACGCCTCCAGGACAGAACCTGCTCCGGGCGGTGCGAGACCGCCCCGTATCACACGCTGTTTTCGGTATCAGGCAAGATAGGCAAACGCTTTCAGACTGTCAACGTTATCTCGTCTCGGTCGGCTTCCCGGTATCCCTCGGAGATCCGTCACTCACGCCACCTCTTCCGAACAACCTGTAGACGGCAGGCAGGACGATCAGCGTAAGGACATTGGCCGATAAAACACCACCGATGACGACCGTCGCAAGCGGACGTTGAACCTCGGCACCGACCCCGGTATTCAAGGCCATCGGCACAAATCCCAGTGCCGCCACCAATGTCGTTATCAGAATGGGACGAAGCCTTGTGAGCGCGCTCTCCTCGATCGCCTCCTCGAGAGAAACCCCGGTCCCGAGTTTCCGCTTTATCGTTGATACGAGGACCAGGCCGGCCAGCATGGCCACACCTGACACGGCGACGAAACCGACGCCTGCGGAAACCGTAAACGGCATACCCCGAACCCAGAGGGCCAGCAGACCACCGAGCACCGCAAATGGAGCGCCGGTGAAGATGATGAACGCGTCGCGGACGGAATTCGTGCTCGTGTAGAGGAGGAAGAACACGAGGAGGAGCGCCGCGGGAACCACGATCATGAGTCGAAGACGCGCGCGTTCCATGTGCTCGAACTGCCCCGCGAAATTCACATACCAGCCTCGAGGCAGAGCAACTTCGCTTGCGATGCGCTCCCGCGCTTCTTCCACGAATCCACCTACGTCCCGACCTCTGACGTTGCACTGGACGACGATGCGTCTCTGTTGCCATTCGCGGGTGATAGTCGATGGTCCCTCGATGTACCGGATGTCTGCGAGGCTTCCGAGAGTTATTCGACCACCGGTGGCTGTCGGGACGAGAATCTGCTGCACGACTTCGGGGTCTCTCCGGAACCGCTCGGGAAGGCGCACGACAAGGTCGAACCGCCGCTGGTCTTCGCGAACCTCCCCCACAGTAATTCCCCCGATGGCCTCCACCAGTTCCAGGACGTGCCGGGCCGCGACACCGTGGCGTGCAATAGCATTCTGGTTCACCCTCACCTGGAGAACGGGCTGCCCCGTGATCTGCTCCACGTAAAGGTCGGCGCTGCCCGGAATCGAGCCGACGACCTCGCCCACCTGTGTCGCAATCTCACGAAGAGTCTCCAGGTCGTCGCCGAAGATCTTGATGCCTACATCGGTTCTTATGCCGGCGATCATCTCGTTCACGCGCATCTCGATCGGTTGTGTGAATACAAGCCGCATCCCCGGGAGCCCGGAGAGCTCTTCACTCATGAGTAGGACGAGATCATTCTGAGTTTTCGCACGCGTCCACTGTTTTCGCGGGTTGAGCGTGATGAATACGTCGGAGAGCTCGATTCCCATCGGGTCCGTTGCCACTTCGGCGGTGCCGGTTCGAACCCACACGTTCTCCACCTCATCCGGGTATTTCTCGAGTATCACTTTCTCGATCCTGGTACCGTAACGGACAGACTCTTCGAGGGACACGCCCGTGAGGCGCACTGTGTTGATGACGATGCCCTCCTCGGATAATCGGGGAATAAATTCGGATCCGATCAGGGTGCCGAGCACGGAGCCGGCGGCCAGAAGGACAACGGCTCCGGGGACCACCAGTCGCCGGCGGCGAATGGCGAAGCGTACCACCGGTGCATAGGCGACCTTCGTGGCACGGACGAACCGGTTCTCGCGCTCGCTCATCCGTCCCCGCAGAACCAGGCTGGCCAGGACCGGCATGAGAGTCAGCGAGAGTATCAGGGAGCCAGCGAGCGCGAAGAGGAGTGTCAGCGCCATCGGTCGGAACAGCTTTCCTTCGATTCCCTCGAGCGTGAGGACCGGGAGAAAGACGATGGCGATGATGAGCTCGCCGTACATCGTGGGTTTTCGAACTTCAATGGCGGCGTCCCGGACGGTTTCGAGAACCGACTTTCGTCCGGGGGCGCAAAGCCGGCGGACACTGTTCTCAACCATGATGACCGAGCTGTCCACGATGAGCCCGAAGTCGATCGCACCGAGACTCATGAGACTTCCGGCGATTCCGAAGTACATCATCCCCTGAGCCGCGAAGAGCATCGAGAGAGGAATCGCCGAAGCCACGATAAGTCCCGCCCGTAGATTGCCCAAAAAGGCAAAGAGTACGGCAACGACGAGAAGGGCTCCTTCGAAAAGATTTCCTCTCACCGTCTCGAGCACGTGGTCGACGAGCTCGGTACGATCGTACACGGGAGTAATCTTCACGCCTTCGGGAAGTGTCTCCTGGATCTCAGCCATGCGCTCCCGCAGATGGGAGGTCACCTCATGGCTGTTCTCTCCCATCAGCATGAAGCCCAGACCGAGCACGACTTCGCCCTTTCCGTTCGCTGTCGTGGCGCCGCGACGAATCTCGTGACCTTCGCGGACCTCGCCGACGTCGCGGATATGGATGGGTACGCCGTCGTAGGCTGCGATGACGATGTTGCCGATCTGCTCGAGATTGGTAGTGAGACCGACTCCCTGGACGAGGTGGAGCCCACCGGCCTGAACGATGTAGCCGCCTCCGACGTTCAAATTGTTCGTTTCGAGCGCTCGCAGCACGTCGTCCAGGATCAGATCGTACTTGACGAGACGGGCCGGATCGGCAAGAACGTGATATTGCTTGCGCCTGCCGCCCCACGTGTTTACCTCGGCGACGCCGGGAACAGACCGCAGGCGAGGCTTGATGACCCAGTCGTGAAGCGTCGTGAGCTCCTGCAGTGTGTGGTTGGGGCTTGTAACGATGTAGTGGTAGATCTCGCCCAGCCCCGTGGCGACCGGTCCCATCTCCGGGCTACCGACGCCCTCCGGCAGCATCACCGTCTGCAACCGCTCCATCACGAGCTGACGGGCGAAGTAGATGTTGGTCCCATCCTCGAACGTGACCGTCACCTGAGAAAGCCCGAACTTGGAGATGGAACGGACCTCGTCGAGACCAGGAAGACCCGAGATCGCCTGCTCGACCGGAAACGTGATCTGCTGCTCGATTTCGAGCGGCGACAGTGCAGGAGCCGTCGTGTTGATCTGGACCTGCACCGGCGTCGTGTCAGGAAAAGCATCGATCGGGAGGTGAATCAGGGTGTTCACTCCCACCCCCACGACCACGAGCGTCAGCGCAATGATCAAGAACCTGTGGTTCAGGGACCAGGTGATGATTGCGTTCAGCATTTATCTCCCCTTCCCGCTAGGCACCCGGATCAACTTCGCAGCAACCGGCCCCAATGCTTCCCTTGAGAATCTCGGTCTTCAGCAAAAAACTCCCCTGGGTGACGACCTCTTCACCCTCCTCGATTCCGCTGAGTACCTCGTAGACAGTACCGGTGGCGACTCCCAGGTGAACCTTGCGGGGTTTGTAGACCGTCTCGGAGGACTTGACGAAAACCACATTGCAGCAGCCCTCCCACTGAACCGCGGCCTGTGGTACCACCAGGGATTGCTGGCTATCTCGCACAGAGATGCTTGCTTGCGCAAACATATGGCAACGCAGGAGCCCCCGCCTGTTGTCGAGTTCGACTCGAGTTCGCAGGGTCCGGGTCCGTGGATTGAGTTCTGAGCTCAGCCAGGTGATGTACCCGGCAAAGGATTCGCCCGGAAGGCCCTCAGCACGGAGGACGACCGGCTGCCCCACCCGGATATTTCGCATGTCCGATTCATAGACATCGATGAATGCCCACATCCGGGCGACATCGGCGACAGAGAACAGAGGCCTCGAGGATTCCACGACCTCCCCGATTGCGACCTGGCGGTCGACGACAATTCCCGGAAAGGGTGCCGTGACGACGTATCGTGCACCGGTGTCCCCGGAGCGGCGAACAGCTTCGATCTGTTCCTCCGAGTGGCCGTAGCTGAGCAACATCTGCTCCGCTTCCGACAGCTCGGCTCGGCTCTCGGCGAGGTATCTCTCCGCCTCGAGCAGGTCCCTCTCTGTCGAGACTCCGCGTTCGAGTAGATCCTTTTCTCGGGCGAGGTTTTTTTCCCAGAGCGCGACGGCCGCGACGGCCTGGAGGTAGTTCGCTTTTGCTTCGCCGAGATCCGTCGACGTGATGGTCACGAGTGGATCACCGGAGCGGACCGAGTCCCCGAAGTCCCTGTGGACATCGGCGACGATTCCCGGCACCTGTGCGGAGATCCGGGCATACCGGTCGCCGTCATAAGCGACCTCAGCGTTGCATTCGATGGTCTTGGTGATGGGACGAGACTCGACCCTCATGAACTCGAGGCCTGCCTGTTCGGCGATCTCCGGGCTGTCGAAACGGACGATGAGGCTTTGGGTCGAACAGAGGACGGAAGGAGGTTGCTGAGTCCGCGAGATGGAGCCACCGGGCGGGGCGGTGGTGGTTGAAGATCCACCGGGCAGAGATGTGTGATCGGAGATCCCGGTGCCTTGCTTCTCCGCACGGCCGGGATCCTTTCCCGGATGGCAGATGTAACATTGGGACTTTGGTCGCTCATGCTCCGCACACCAGTCCCCGACTGCTTTGAAGGCCGGGATCAGAGCAGGGTTACACTGGTAGCAGAAGGCCTCGGGAACGCCGTGTCCAGTGCAGAAGCCCAGGGATTCAATGAGACTCGGGTCGCAAAAGGGGCACTGTGCCTCTGCTATCTGGTGCTCCTCGCAGAAAACAGTCTCCAGCTTCGCGGATTGCTGACCGGAACCGTCTTGACCACAGCCGGGGCCACAGAGGACGATCAACGCGGCGGCGATCACGGTCATGACACGTATCTTCTTCATGGTCATTTTCCTCCTTCGTCATAGGGACCGGCACCAACGAGACTCATCAGCTCCGCCTCCGCGACGATGAGGTCTTTTCTGAGCTCGAGTATTCGCAGACGGACATCCGAGAGGGTGCGCTGCGCGTCGATGAGCTCCAGGAAAGGAAGCCGTCCCACGCGATATCCTTCTTGAGCCTGTTCCAGGCCCCGCTCTGCCGCGGGCATGATACGGTTCCTCAGGTCCTGGAGCTGGTCGCGGGTCGTGTGGTATCGCCGGCGGGCGACTTCGAAAGCGACCTCGAGATCGTTGTGCACGGTGCGCGCACGGTCTTCACCCTGCGCTATGCTAGATCGAAGCTCCGCGATCTGTCCCTGGTTGCGATCGAAGATGGGCAACGGCACCGAAACTCCCGCCTCCACGAAGCCGGCGTCGATGGCTCGATACCTCCCATACGCCACAAAGACGTCAAGGTCGGGGATCCGGGCCGCCCTGGCCTCGCGCAGAGAAGCCCTTGCGGCGTCAGTTTCCCGCCGGGCCGCCTGAACGGCCGGGTGTTCGTCTACGTCAACAGAGCGGAGGAGCTCAATCGTCGAGTCACTCTCGGCTTCGAGTGACCCGGCGAAGCGGTCAAACGGAATGTGTCCACCGCCGAGCAGGGCGGAGAGCGCAGCCGAGCCGCTCGCCTGTTGTTTTGCCAGTTCTTGTTGGACGACTTCGAGCTCGTACACCTCGAGTAGGGCCCTGGTTACCTGTGATTCCGGAGCCGCTCGGGCTTCAAATCGGGCCCGGGCAATGGAGAGTGTGCGGTTTGCCAGTCGGAGCAGCTCTTCAACGGCTTCGTCAGCCTCGCGGAAGTAGAGTTGCTCGGCCCAGAGCGTGTGAATGCGTCGGTAGACATCTCTTCGTACGTTGAGGAACGTCTGGGCGGCCGCCTCCTGTTCGGAGCGGGCCGCCGCAACGGCCGCGCCTCGGCGACCGCTGAGAATCACGGGCTGGACGAATGATACCTTTTCTTTGCGATCGTCAGGATTACTCGTGGAGAGTTCCTCGATCTCGAACTCAACCGCCGGGTTGGGGTAGAGACCTGCCTGTCGGGTCAGGCCGGCCTTTGCCTCAACCCCATTTCGGGCGGCTGCAAGAGTAGGATTGGCGAGCTCCGCAACCCGAAACAGGTCGGCCAGCGAGACCTCCTCCTTATCGAGGATTGAACGGACCTCTGCTCCGGCTGCTCCATTACCCGCACCTTGAGCCGGGACAGGCAGAGCTTTTGCGAAGAGGAGAACCAGTGAAAACAGGATTGGTTTCCACGCCATACAGAATCCCTCCATGGGCGAGACATCAACACAGGTTGTTATTTGCAAACGTGATCTGGCGTTGTGGTGACGAGATGGAGAGTTCTAGGATCGTGGGGGGTGGAATGTTCCCGCGAGGTAATCCGAGTCAGAGTTGGCCTCGAGCTGGAAAACGTAGCAGGAGGGATCCAGGTTCAGATCCAGGACTGCGGAAGAGGTTTGAAAGCACACGGGGCCACCACAACACGACAGGACGCAATCGTGGCAGCCATTCCGGCAACAATCATCATGGGGTGAGGTGCCGTTTTCGCCAGTACTGGCCTGGACGGGAGATTTGTCGCCGTGCGCACAAGACGCATCGGTCCTGGCCCGGCCGCCGGGGCTGTTGACAGCCTCAGCCGGTACAGAGGTCATCACCAGTGCGAAGGCGATCAGGAGGATCAGCGCTCCAATCCCGCTTCCCGGTACAGTCATCGTGCTTCTGTGAGAATCCAGAGAAGATCTTCTCATCATGACAAAGAGTATAACATCTCGGGACTCTCGCTGCAAGGACCTGAGCAGTCGCGTTCGTCCTGGGATTTTGAAAAGAGCGATCTGCCAACGTTGACAGAAAATCACGGGGCGCTTATTATCAGAACGAGCGCGACAGCCCTCTGTGCCGGGGACCCGGCAGGAAATCTCGGGAATTCTGACCCGCAACTCGGGGCTTTTCTATTGATACCGGCATACGGGAGGGGAACGATGAGAGTCGGAATACTGACGGGCGGCGGTGACTGCCCCGGACTCAACGCAGTCATCCGCGCAGCGGTGAGGAAGTGCGTCGAACACTTCGACTACAGCGTTCTGGGAATCAGGAACGGATGGGAGGGCCTCATCGAGGGCTACGTGGAGCCGATGAGCCTCTACTCGGTCTCGGGCATCCTCCACCTGGGCGGGACGATCCTCGGCACCTCGCGCACCAATCCCCTGGCGAAACAGGAGTACCTGGAAAGGATCAAACACAATATCAGGAAATACGAGCTCGACGCCATCATCATCGTCGGCGGCGACGACACGCTGGGTGCGGGAAACAGGCTGCAGGAAATAGGGATAAACGTCGTCGGCGTTCCGAAAACCATCGACAACGACATTCCGGGCACGGACTTCACATTCGGATTCCACACGGCGATGGGCATCGCCACCGAGGCGATCGACCGCCTCCACAGCACCGCCGAGTCGCACCACCGCATCATGGTGATCGAGGTCATGGGACGGGACACCGGCTGGATCGCGGTGATGTCCGGGATCGCCGGAGGCGCCGACAACATCCTGATTCCGGAATTCCCCTTCACGGTCGAAGAAGTCTGCGAGAAGATCAAAACGCGCCACAGCCGGGGCAAGGTCTTCAGCATCATCGTGGCTGCCGAGGGAGCGAGACCGGCCAGCATCGGCGAACAGGTGACCCAGGACGACGAGGTCGACCAGTTCGGGCACAAGCGGCTGGGCGGAGTCAGCCGTTTCATCGGCAGGAGGATCCGTGAAATCACCGGCATGGACACCCGTGTCACGATTCTCGGGCACATCCAGCGCGGCGGGTCACCCACGCCCTACGACCGGATTCTCGGGACGCGGTTCGGGATAAAGGCCGCCGAGCTCGTTCACCAGGGAGACTTCGGCAGAATGGTGGCGCTCCACGGCACGAAGATCGTACCCGTCGATCTCCAGGAGGCCAGCAGCGGGACGAAGTTCGTCCCGGAGGAGCTCTACGACATCGCGAGCGTCTTCTTCGGCTGAGTCCGCCGAGCCCTGCTGAATCGACAGACTGACCCCATCCCCGGACCCGGGAACCGTCACCCTTCAGCGGATCCGGTCATGCCGTCTTCCTCATCTTCCGGTGCAACGCCCCCTTTCCATTGCAATAAGTTGGCATATTAGTTAACTTATTACCATGAAATGGAGGGAGTTGCTGAATCTGATCGGCGATGAGCCTGTTTTCACATCCGCTCTCCTGAGGTCGGGAAACGTCTCGGACGCCGAGATTCGATCACAGCTGACAAGGTGGAAGAACAGGGGAAGAATCCTTCAGCTGCGTCGAGGCGTCTATCTGCTCGCGCCCCCCTACAGGAAAGTGGAGCCGCATCCGTTTCTCATCGCGAATTACCTGAGGAAAGAATCCTACGTCAGTCTGCAATCGGCACTGGCACACTACGGCATGATCCCGGAACATGTTCCTGTCGTGACGAGTGTGACAACCGCACGACCCGAGCGATTGACCACACCGGCGGGAACATTCACATTCAACCATGTCAACCAATCGTCTTTCTACTCCTACCTGCAGGTCGAGGTGTCGAAAGGACAACGTGCTTTCATTGCCACCCCGGAGAAAGCCCTGCTGGATCTGATCTACCTGACTCCCGGCGGGGATCGACCTGCTTACCTGAAAGAGCTTCGCCTTCAGAATCTCGAAGTCATGCAGAGAGAAGCTCTCTTCACAGCCGCTGAGCGGTTCGGAAAAAAGAAGATCCTGCGTGCCACGGAGAATGTTCTCCGAATCCTCGATGAAGAGGGGTACGAAGAATTATGAAGGAACACGTGCGTCGTCTTGTTGAAAACACGAAAGGTGAAATGCTGAAGAGATGTGTCGCCCGTGAGTATCTGCAAGCCCGCATTCTGCAGTGTCTGCAGGAGGACGGGGTATTCATGCGATGGGCCTTTCTCGGAGGGACCGCACTGCGCTTCCTGTACTCCCTCCCGCGATACTCCGAGGACCTCGATTTCTCCGTGGTACAGTCATCTGAAGATGTCGGACTCCGCTCAGCCTTGAAACGTGTCCGGTCGGTCCTCACAGCCGAAGGATACACTTTCGGCATCAGGGTCAACAGCGGGAAACCAGTGTCATCCGCCTTCGTACGATTCTCAGGACTTCTGCACGAACTGGAACTGTCACCGCACACGGCACAGACGCTGTCGATCAAGGTCGAAGTGGACACGAATCCACCTGCGGGTGCAGTCACGGATACGACTCTCGTCAGGCGTCACGGCACACTGAACCTTCACCATTACGACAAGGCTTCGCTGCTTGCGGGAAAACTCCACGCTGTACTGTGCCGATCATGGGTGAAAGGTCGTGATCTGTTCGATATCATCTGGTATCTCGCCGATAGGAGATGGCCCGAGCCGAACCTGACATTGCTGAATGCGGCCCTGCAGCAGACCGGCTGGTCCGGTCCGGACATCACCCCCACGAATTGGCGTCCGATTCTCGAGAAAAAGCTCGTCTCCATTGACTGGGAAACGGCCCGATCCGATGTTCTTCCGTTCCTGGAAAGGGAGGCGGACGTGGCTCTGGTTACCAGAGAAAACGCTGTCGGGCTTCTCGGCTGATCGCGGACCTCACTCCATGTCGTCGATGTAGCCCAGCGCCTCGAGCTGCTCCCGCATCTCCCGGTCGAGCTCGACGGCCCGTTCCCGGGCGATCACCGATGACCGGGCCGCCCACTCCCGGAGCACCGTGCGCATTAGAACGGTCCGGGGATCCAGGGAGGCGGCGGGGAGCAGATCGGTCGACTCCCGGGGATCCTCGCCGAGATCGTAGAGCTCTTCGCGGTCCCCGAAGAGCGGCATCCACACGAGCTTGTGCCCTTCCATGATCACGCACTTCGCTTTCCGGTCGTTTCGAAACGGTGTCCCGACCTCCACCGGGCCATAGGGTTTCGTGGCCTCGCTGAACACCGGGCGCTCCTCCTTCCGTTCTCCCCTCATGAACGGGGTGAGCGACCTTCCCGAATACGAGGGAGGGATTTCGATGCCGGCCAGGTCGAGAATGGTGGGTGAGACGTCGATACCCGAGACGAACACGTCGCTCTCACCGGCGGGGATGTACCCGGTCCTGCGAAACACGAGCGGCACGTGGGTGGTCGTGGAGTAGACCATGTAGCCGTGGTTGAGCACCTCCTTCAGCTCGTGCTCGAGGAAGGTCTCGCCGTGATCGGCGGTGAAGACCATGAGTGCTTCCCGCCCGAGTCCCTTTTCCTCGAGCAGATCGAGGAGCCTTCCCACTTCGCTGTCGGTGTAGCGCACTTCACCCCGGTAGAGGTCGTGGATCCGCTCGAACCTGGCATCCGGGGTCTCCGTCTCGAGGTACTCCCCGCGGAGGTTCCTGATGTCCCCCATCGAGCCGGTGACCCGGTGTGCCGGATCGCCGTCTCCGGGTGGCAGGTATTCATCGGGCGGCTGATAGGGCTGGTGCGGGTCGAAGTAGTGGACGAACAGGAAGAAGGGTCGCGGAGGCTCTTCGCGGAGCCAGGCGGCAACCGCGTCCGTGACTTCCCCCGCCCTTCTCTGCAGCTGGGGGCTGTCGAAGCTGCCGGTGAACTGCTGGTCGAACACGTGGAAACCCTGGTCGATACCGGTCTCTGCGTCGAGGGCGATCGAGGCCACGAAGGCCGCGGTATGATAGCCGTGTTCCCCGAGCACCTCGGCGAGAGTGACCAGAGATCCGTCGACGAGGAAACCGTTTCGCGGCGTGCCGTGCATCCGGGGGTGGAGGGAGGTGAAGAGGGAAGTGGTCGAAGCGAGGGTGGTCGGAGCGGCGGCGTGAACCCGGCTGAACATGAATCCGTTTTCCGCGAACTCGTCGATGCGGGGCGTCCGGAGCTCCGTCGCCCCGTAGCAGGAGAGGTGGTCGGCACGGAGCGTGTCGACCATGATGAGGACGATGTCGGGAGGGCTGCTGCCGCAGCCCGGGGCGAGGAACAAGACGACGAGCGGAAGGAGCTGGATCCAGGATGTCTTCCGAACTGTTCTCACGATGCCTCCGCGGGAGCGTCGCTCACCGGTGTGGCGGCCCGATGGCGGAGCAGCCTGAGACGAGCGAAGATGCGCTTCACCCGGTCGGGTACGGTGAGAATCCCGTCCTCGATGACGGCGGAGAGGCCTTCGGCGGACAGGACGCCGGCCACACATTCCCCCCTCGTGGCTGCGATGTCGGTGGTCAGTGCGATGAGCTCCCGCTGGTAACCGTGACCGAGCCGGAGACGCTCGATGACGTCGATGAGGGCATCCCGGTCGATCCGCGCCAGGCCGGCGGTGAGGACGAAGGAGTGACAGGTGAGCCTGCCTCCCGCGACCATGGATCTGATCCTCCCGGACGCCCGGCTGAGGGCGAGATGATGAGACAGACTCCGGGGATTCCGGGGGACACCGAGGAGGGCGAGGAGCCGTTCGACGTCTTCGCGCGGCGGAGCCAGATCAGCGAGGACGTACCGGGCACCCGCCGCTCTCTCCACCGGATTGAATCCCCTTCTCTTCAGATTCTCCTCGAGAGCCAGCTCGAATGCCCGCCGGAGGTCCAGATCATCGCGCACGACGACCTGTACGCTCTTTTGCCCCAGAATGCGGAGGGCATCGATCCGGGCTTTTCCCGTGACGAGGAGCGGCGCGCCGTCCCGCCGGGACACGACGGGAGGGTCGACGACACCGGCCTTTCTCACCGATGCCACCAGCCGATCGCGGCTCCGTCCGTACGAGAGGACGTCGAGGTGCGGGGCCGGGAAGAGCTCGTCGATGTACATCGTGGTTTTCATCATGTCCTGAATCTATCGCTCGTTCCGCTGAAAGTCCACCCCGGACGGCGCCGGATGCTGTCTCCCGGCGTCGGGATTCGCCCGCCCCTCAGCCGTTTCCGGCGGTTCCGGCCCGGTTCGTCCCTCCGGAACGCCGGGACCGGGTGGATCCACCGTGAGCCATCTCCCGGCCGGGCTCTTGATTCGGGCACGATTTGTTATTAAGTAAATGCTGAGCAACGTGAACGGTGGTTTCGAAGTTTTCACCGGGAGGTTCATTTGACGCAGGCAACGAAGAGGTTCGAAGCGACGATGACGGTCGGGGATGCGCTCCGGCTCCATCCGAAGGCGGCCGAGACCCTGATGACGTTCCACCTGGGAGGCTGTTCCCACTGCGGCATCAACGAGGTCGAATCGCTCGAACAAGTGAGCGTCGGTTACGGCATCGACCTGGAATCGCTCCTCGAAGCTCTGAATGATCTTTTAGAAGAGTAATCATCGTTTCATCACCGCGTGAGGGCGGGAGACAACGGTTCTGGTGCCACGATCTCCCGCCCTCATTTTTTCACGTTCGGGCCGTATGCTCATCTCCCTGCTGATGCCGGTCAAAGACGCCGAAAGGTACCTCTCTCCTCTCCTCCACTCCGTCAGTAATCAACGATTCACCGACTGGGAACTGGTCGCGGTCGACGACGGATCGTCGGATGCTTCGTTCCGGATTCTCGAGGAATTCAGCCGGAAAGACACGCGCGCCCGGCTCCTCCGAAACAGGGGTACCGGGATCGTGGACGCGCTCAACACGGCTCTCGCAGCAGCCTGCGGCCGCTGGACCGTGCGGATAGACGCCGACGACGTCTGCCACCCGGATCTCCTCCGGGCGATCGCCCGGGAAATCGAGGTGGAACCCGGTGCGCATGTCCACGCCACCCGGATCCGGTACTTTCCCCGGCAGGGCCTGGGCGAGGGGCTCATGGTCTACGAGGAGTGGATCAACAGCCTGATCTCCCACGAGGACATCACGAGGGACATGTTCGTCGAGTGCCCGATGCCCCACCCCACCCTGACCTGCCTCCGTGAGGATCTCCTCTCCCTCGGCGGGTACCGTGACATGGGCTGGCCGGAGGACTACGACCTGGTGCTCCGTCTCTGGGAGCGGGGTTCCCGGTTCTCGAAGGTTCCGTGGTATCTCTACTTCTGGCGCGACAGCGAGACGAGGCTGTCGAGGACGGACAGCCGCTACTCGCTCGAGATGTTCACCGAGGCGAAGGTCGAGTTTCTCCTGAGGACCCGCCTGGAGGACACGAAGGCGGCCGTCGTAGCCGGAGCCGGACCGGTGGGAAAGGATTTCGCACGGCGGCTGATCCGACGCGGTGTCAGGGTGCGGGCTTTTCTCGAGGTCAATCCTGCCAGGATCGGGAAGTCGATCTACGGCATCCCGGTCATGGATGTGAAGGAGGCCGGCCGGATGAAGGGCACGAAAATCCTCCACGCGGTCGGGCAGAAAGGGACCCGGATCGAGGCGCGAAAGCTGTACGATCGGATGGGGCTCCGGGAAACGGAAGACTTCCTGTTCGTGTCGTGATCCAGCGGCCTGCAACAGAGCGCCGGTCCGCCTCGTAGAAGAAAACAGCATTCCGACGAGTTCCTTGACACGTCCGTTTCAATATGTGTAACATTGAGAGCGGCTTCCGAAATTCTGGATCTCTGAGAGGGGAGAAAACCATGAGAACGACTGCTACCGTCCTGTTTCTGATCCTCGCCTGCCTGTCGCTCGCGACGGCATCTTCATATCACACCGTGAAACCCATTGTTGTCGACGACGCGCTGCCCGAAAACCCGGTCGTCGCGGAGCGGCCCCCTGCCCCCCGGTCGATGCTCGTGCTGCCGCCGGGGACGGTGCTCGACTCGAGCTACTACGACTGGCAGCACAACGGCAGCCTGAACCGGCGTGTCTGGGTCAACGACGACGGAAGCATTCATGCAACCTTCATGAAGAGCCCCGACGAGGGCTTCGTCGAACGGGGGATGATCTACTACTATGCCGACAACACGGGTGGCCCGTTCTTCCCTTCAGGCGACGTCGGGACGTTCCGGAACGGCTTCGGCGCCCTCTCCTCGTATCCGACGAGCTACGAGACGGGGGCGATTGCAGTGGTGAGTACCCACAACTTCGGAACCGGTGCGTCGTTCGTCTATGTGGACGCCTTCCAGGGCCTCGGGGCATTCAGTGCCCTGATCACCGACAGCACGGAACAGGTCGTCTGGCCCAAGCCGTCGGTCAACTCCGACGGCTCCATCATGGCCATCGGCACGCTCAACAACGGGCTGTTCGTGAACGACATCGCGGCCAACGTGGCCTATGACCGAGCCCCCGACATCGTCACCGGATTCTCTCAGTCCTGGACCTGGTTCGGGCAGGATGTCGCCCGGTGGAAAGACGGCGACATGCAGTGGCCCTCCATCGCCTCGGGCGGGGACGGCAGGGTGGGAGTGGCCATCGTCGACTTCGCGGCCGATGTCCACTTCTACGAATCGACCGACGACGGCGTGAGCTTCGAAGAAACCGTCATCACGAACGCGGCCGAAGACACCGTGGGTCTCCCGGAGGAACCGGACTCCGCGGCGACGGTATTTCTGCCCTGGATCAACGGCGAGGTCACCTACGTCGGAGAGGAGCCCCACGTCGTCTGGACGGGGCTGCAGGGAGCCAACGTCGGCGGCGTGGTATTGTTCGACTACCGGACGAGGATCCTCCACTGGAGCCCCTCCACCGGCATCGACACGGTGGTCGTCTCGGAGAACCAGAGCGCCGTGCCGTCCGAGGTCGACACCTACGTCAACCCGGGCTCGAACCACACCTCGATCGACTGGGCCCAGATAGGAGCTTCTCCAGCAGGTGACGTCCTCTCTATCGTCTACGTGGCATTCGACGCGGACGACGTCGATCCGGGGAACGGGATCGCCTTCGGAGACATCATGGGTGTGTACTCGGTGGACGGCGGCGAGAGCTGGTCCGAGCCCGTGAACATCTCGAACCCCGACGGCATGTACCCCGGCACGGACGACCGTTATCCGAGCATCTCCCCGCTCAACCACGAAACGGCTCTTCTTCCCGGCATGGATGCCTACCTGGTCTACCAGACCGACGACACCGGGGGCTCGTTCCTCCAGGGCGAGGAGGGTGCCAACTGGGACTACTTCCTGTTCACCGGTGTCGACTTCGACGTCTCCGGCATCGAGGACGGGGGCCGGGAACAGGGCGGCGTGCCCCGCGCCTATTCGCTCCACCAGAACTACCCGAACCCCTTCAATCCGCAGACCACCGTCAGCTTCGAGGTTCCCGAGGGGGCCGGACAGGTCACGCTCGGCGTCTACGACGCGCGCGGCAGGCTGGTCAGGACGCTCTTTTCCGGAGTGAAGGAGCCCGGCGAGCACCGGATCACCTGGGACGGAACGGGGGAGCGAGGCGAGTCGGCTGCCTCGGGCATCTACTTCCTGCGCATGACCGGCACCAGGTCGAGCGACACCATCAAGATGCTGCTCATGAAGTAGGATCCTTCAGCATTATCCGGACAGAGGGGGATGGACTCCGTGTCCATCCCCCCTTCCATTACAATCCGAATGGAATGCATTGCACCTACTCGCGCCTCGTCGGCTGGTCAGTGTATATACGAAGGGGAATCATGGAGCATAATATCTGAAAATCCTTCCTCTATCTTCATTCTCCCTATCGCCCTTGCAGTAGATCTCGACGAATCCTATTCGGTCCTCTCAGAGGAAGTATGCATAGATGATCCTTATCCCCGACCTCGCTCCTCTTCCCGGCAGGGATCTGCAGGCAATATCTGACGACTCCGGAGGGACGCCAACAATCTCTTACAATCGTCAGTTTGTTCTCTTCTCGCAGCGATCAGTACCGCTGATCTCAACCCCGTTCACTGCGTCGTTCGTCGTGATCAAGATTCCCGTAACGATGAGTGCCATCCCCTCGAACCCCGGAGCATCACGGGCACCGCCAGTTCCATGTCCGACACCGCGAAGCTGAAAACATCATCGCTCTTGGAGAGCATATTGACCAGCTGGTCGGCCTCTCCTGCTTCAGCGGTAACGGCGAGCTCATCACTGGCAGAAGCCCCCGGTGTGAAGAGCATGAATGATCCGTTGTAGAGAATCGCGACAGGGGTGGATCCCGATGCTCGACTATGATTGACAAGATCCACTCCGCATATTACATTTGGTAATAGTATAAAGTGTAATAATACAATTTGGCATAAATCTTGAATTCGAACATTCTACTGAGCGCAGGTCCGCGAATAATCGAGGAAGGCGCTGTCATCACGGCGAGGAGGCGCGCATGGGGAAAAACGAGCTGGCGATCCTGGGGCTTCTGAGCGAGGGTGAGAAGTACGGCTACCAGATCCACCAGCAGATAGCCGACCGAAGGATGGATGTCTGGGCGAAGATCAGCATCTCATCCATCTACAACACCCTGAACAAGCTGGGTGACCGGGGGATGGTGAGCGCCAGAAAGATGAAAGTCGGGAAAACCCCCGAACGAAACATCTACCGGATCACACCGGAGGGGAAGCGCATGCTTGCCGACCTCGTCGAAAAGTTCATGGCGAAGCGCGGCATGGGAGAATACCCGTTCGGGCTCGGGGTGGCGTTCATGTACGCCTTGCCGAAGGAGCGGGCAAGAAGGCTTCTGTCCGAGCGGATCGACCGGCTCGGGAAAGAGCTCGGTTCGTTCGACGAGCACCTTCGGGAAAGGAAGGATTCCATGCCGCTCCACTGGGCGTTCCTCTACCGGAATGGACGCAGACACGTCGAGACAGAACTCGAGTGGTGCCGGGGGCTCCTCGAAAAAATTTCCGCTCTCGAAGGCTGGGAGGAAGACATTCATCCGGAGAAACGGGCAAAGACACGATGAAACTCAACGGACTGCCAGCAGCGCTTACCATGCTCGCCGTTCTGATCTCTCCCGGCGGACTTCTCATTCCCCGGGAAGCCCCAGGAGAGGATCCTTACGCATCCCCGGAAGGCCGGCTGGACCTCGACCGGGCGCTCGAGATCGCCCTCGAGAACAACCACCTTCTGAGAGCGAGCAGGCTCGGCTTCGAGGAGAAGGGCTATGGCGTCGACAGGGCCCGGAGCGCGATGCTTCCGAAGCTGTCTGTCGACATCGGCTACACCCGGGTCGACGACGGAACGGTGAGGAGAGGAAACGTTTTCACCGAGGTGGGAAGAGAGCTGGTCAGGGAGTTCGCCCCCGATCAGGATCCCAACGACATCCGGCCGGGGGCCTGGCCCGACATGTGGTCTCACTCCATCACCTTCTCACAGCCCCTTTACAACGGGGGTAAAGAGTTTGCGAACTACAGCCTGTCCCGCGCCGAGGAGCGCTCCTCGTACGGGGAGTTCCTCGACACGAAGGCGGCAACGGTGCTCCGCGTGAAGGAGGCGTTCTTCCAAACGCTCAAGGCAGGGGAGCTGGTCACGCTCGCCGAGGAGACCCTGGCGTCCTCGCGCGAACACCTGGCGACGGCCAGGAACATGATGGACGCCGGCCTCAGGAGCCGGACAGATGTTCTCCGCTGGGAAGTCAAAGAGGCCAACGACGAGCAGGCACTCCTCGAGGCACAGAACAGCCTGGACATCTCGCGCAGGCTGCTCGAGGAGGCCCTCGGCCGGGACCTTCCCGCCGGGGTAGATCCGGCACCGATCGAGGCGGCTCCGGAAGCACCCGCAATGTCCGTCGAGGAAGCCGTGTCGGAGGCCCTGAGGCGACACCCTGCGCTCACGGCACTGGACGCCCGTGTCGACGCGGGAGAAGCCGGCGTGAGCATGGCCTGGTCGGAGTTCAGACCGCACGTGAACCTCTTCGCCAGCTACGCCTGGGAGACGAACAGCACGATCGACCTCGACAGCTTCAGCTTCTGGAGCGCCGGTGTCATCTTCTCCTTCCCCCTGTTCAACAGCTTCGGCGACTGGGCGGAAGTCCAGCGCTCGAAAGTCCAGGTGAACAGGCTCCGAGAGACGCGGAAGGACGCGGAGGACCAGGTCGAAACCGCGGTCATCAGGGCCTATCACGACGTGACCTCCTCACTCCGGAAGTGGCACGCGGCGAAAAAGGGCGAGGAACACGCGAGGGAGAACCTGAAGTCGATCCGGAGCAAGTACGAGGTGGGCTTCTCGTCGAATCTCGATCTCATCGACGCACAGATCGCCTACACCCTCGCCGGCACGAATACCATCAATGCACTATACGATCACTACATCGCCGTCGCGAGACTCGAGAAGGCGACGGGACGATCTGCAGAGAGGTGGGAAGGCACACCATGATCATCTCGGAGAGAAACGTGCTGGGGGGCATCGGACTCCTTATTGTCGTCCTGGTGCTTCTGACCTATTTCACGAGCGCGGAGCGGCAGGAGAAAGTCTCGGTCGATGCGATGGCCGACGATGTAAAGACGGTGAAGACTGCGATCGCCCGGCCCGAGGATGTCCCCGTGTATGTGGAAGAGGTCGGTATCATCGAAGCATACCGCCAGGTCACCATCGTTTCGGAGACCTCGGGCAGGGTCATCGATGTCCGTGCTGACGTCGGCGACACGGTCGGGAGAGACGACGTGATCATCGTGCTCGAAGACGATCTCCCCCGGTTCGCCTTCGAGGAGGCGAAGGCGGGAGTCATCATCGCCGAAGCCTCGTTCGACAAGGCACAGAAGGACCGCGAGCGGGGGGAGGATCTCCTCGAGAACAGAGACATCAGCCTGAACGAGTTCGAGTCGCTCGACCTGGCATACAGGAACGCAGAGGGGAGCCTCATGCGGGCCAGGGCCCTCTTCCGCATGGCGGAGAAGCGCTACCGCGATACGAAGATCACCACCCCCATCGACGGCCTCGTGACCTCCCGCATGCTCGACATCGGGGAGATGGCTGCCGAGGGTATGCCGGTAGCCGTCGTGGTGGACCCCGAGAGCGTGAAGGTCGAGGTCGGGGTCATCGACACCGACATCGTCGAGATCGTGGAGAACCAGCCGTGCGAAATATCGGTCGACGCGTTCCCCGGAAGGACCTTTCCCGGGCGCGTGAACACGATCAGTCTGAAAGCCGACGACCAGACGGGAACGTTTCCGGTGGAAGTCGTGGCGCTCAACACCGATTCTCTCGAGCTCAGATCCGGCATGGTGGGACGGGTATCGATACGTACCGGCACGCTTCCGGGCGTGATCGCCCTCACCCGGGACGCGATCGACAGGAGGCAGGGACGACAGATCGTGTACGTGGTCGAAGAGGACGCGGCGATCGAGCGCCCGGTTCGAACGGGACCCTCGCACGGGGAGAAGGTCGTCATACGGGAAGGAATCGAGGCCGGTGATCGGATTGTGGTCGTCGGGATGGAGAACCTCACTGACGGTGACCGGGTGATGGAGGGACGCTGATGTCGATCTTCGGACTCTCGGTGAAGAACCCGGTACTCGTGAACATGGTGATGCTCGGCATCATCGTCCTGGGGACCTACTCCTACCTCACACTGCCCCGGGAGGAAATGCCGGACATCGACTTCAACTGGGTCTTCATCGTGACCACCTACCCGGGCGCCTCGGCCGAAGAGGTCGAGAAGCTGGTCACCATCCCCATCGAGGAGGAAATCCAGGACGTCGACAAGATCGACCACATCGCCTCCACCTCGTCCGAGAACAACTCCATGATCAGCGTGAAGTTCGAGATGATGGACCCGGACGATTTCGACAAGCGGCTCAACGACCTGAGGGCCGAGCTCGACAAGGTGACCGACCTCCCCGACGACTCCGAAGACCCGATCGTTTTCCAGCTGAAGACGAGCACCTGGCTTCCCATGCTCAGCGTCGTGCTCTACGGGGACGTGCCGGAACGGGTTCTCAAGGAGACCGCGGAGGAGCTCCAGGAGGAGATCAAAGACATCGGTGACATCTCGAAGGTCACCCTGGCCGGAGTGAGGGACCGGGAGATCTGGGTCGAGGTCGATCCCTCCCGCCTCGAGGCCTACCGCCTTTCGATCCAGGACGTGGTGGACGCCGTGAGGGTCAGTAACCTGGACATGCCCGGCGGGACGATCGCCACCGGACGGGCCGAGTACATGGTGCGGGCACTGGGCGAAGCAGGCGGCGCCCGCGAGCTCGAGAAGATCGTGGTGAGGAGGACGCCCGGCGGCCGGGGCATCCGCATCGGCGACGTCGCCGCGGTGAGCGACACCCTGGCAGAAGCCGAGACGATCTCCCGGCTGAACGGCAGGAAAGCCGTGGCACTGATGGTCCAGAAGAAGACCGAGGGGAACACCATCCGGCTGACCGACGAGATCAGGGAGCTGGTGGCTGATTACAGTCCCCGGCTCCCCGCCGGTGTTCATGTGGAGTACACCAACGACAGCTCCACCAGGATACGGAACTCGCTCCAGAAGCTCGAGTCGAACGCCCTGATCGGGATGCTCTTCGTCATCATCATCCTGTATGTCTTCATCGGCTTCCGGAACGCGGTCCTGGCGGGCATCGGGATCCCGATCTCCTTCATGGCGACGTTTCTGTTCATGAAGTGGTACGGAGAGTCTCTGAGCGGCAACTCCCTCTTCGGACTGGTCCTGGTGCTCGGCATCATCGTCGACGACGCCATCGTGATCCTCGAGAACTCCTACCGGTACATGCAGAAGGGCCTCCCGCCCGCCCAGGCCGTGCTGAAAGGAGCGCCGGAAGTGGCCGTGCCGGTGCTCTCCTCCATTCTCACGACCATCGCCGCCTTCCTGCCGCTCATGCTCATGCCGGGCATCATCGGAGAGTTCATGAAGATCATTCCGATCGTCGTGTCCTTCGCGCTCATCGCCTCTCTCGTCGAGGCGTTCTTCATTCTTCCCTCCCACATCGCAGACTGGGGGAAAGTCGAAGATCCCGACAGCCGGGGGGACCGGTTCTTCGACGCGGTGAGGAGCTTCTACCGCCGGGCGCTCGTCCGGATCCTGAGGAGGCGTTACACCGCAGTGGGTACCGTGCTCTTCATCGCGGTTCTTCTCGGCGGCATCATTCCGCTCATCGGCGTCGACATGTTCGCCGACGAAGAGGTGTCCCAGTTCTATGTACGGGTCAGGCTCCCGGTCGGGACAAGGCTCGAGGAGACCGACCGGGTGCTCTCCGTCATCGAAGAGAAGGCCCAGACCCTGCCCGAGGAGGAAGTGGTCTCGGTCACCAGTGTTGCAGGCATCCTCAACACCGACACGGAGACGGTCATGAACACGCATGTCGGCGAGGTCACGGTCGACCTCGTCGAAGAACGCGAGCGGGAGCGGACCTCCGACCGGATCATGGCGGACCTCCGGGACAGGATCGGGGACCTTGCCGGGCTGGGGTACCTCAAGTTCGCCAGGGTTCCGACCGGTCCGCCGATCACGAAGCCCATCGAAGTCAAGGCAAAGGGGAAGTACCTCGACGAGCTCGAAGAAGTGGCCGATCTCGTGAAAAAAGAGCTCGCCTCCATCCACGGCGTCATCGACATCAACGACGACTTCTCCCGCGGGAAGAAGGAGATGCGCGTGGAGGTCGACGGGCAGAGAGCGGCTGTCTACGGCCTCACGAAGCTGGACATCTCCATGGCGCTCCGGACGGCCTTCGAAGGGAGCGAGGTCACCTCGATCATGGACGGCGACGAGGAGGTGGACATCATCGTCAAGTTCAGGGAAGACCGGGCCAACAGGCTCGAGACGCTCGAAACGATGCGGGTCGGGGGCAGAGGCGGCGTCCTGGTGCCGCTCGGAAACGTGGTCTCCATCTCCTGGGACCGCGGCATTGCCGAGATAAAGCGGTTCGACCTGGAGCGGGCGATCACGGTCACGGCCGAGGTCGACAATCAGGTCACCGATGTCTCCGCGGTGACGAAGACCCTCGAGGAGCACTTCGCCGGCATCGAGAGCATCTACCCGGGCTACAGCCTCGCCTTCGAGGGAGAGTTCGAGGAGTTCAAGGAGATCTTCTCGGACGTGGGGCACCTGTTCCTGATCGGCATCGCAATCATCCTCATCATCCTCGGCTCCCAGTTCGGTTCCTGGATCCAGCCGTTCATCATTCTCTTCACCATTCCCTTCGCCTTCATCGGCGCCATGCTGGGGCTCCTGATCGGCGGGAATCCCTTCAGCATCGTCACGCTCTACGGCATGGTGGCCCTGGCCGGCGTCGCCCTCAACGACTCCATCGTGTTCATCGATTTCATCAACAGGGGGAGGAGAGAGCGGGGCCTCGGCGTCTGTCGCTCCATCGTCACGGCGGGCAGCACACGGCTCCGGCCCATCATGCTCACCTCGCTCACCACGATTTCAGGGCTCCTTCCCATGATGATCGGCCTCGGAGGGAAGTCGGTCGTGTGGCAGCCGCTCGCGAACACGATCGTGTGGGGCCTGCTGATGGCGACCTTCCTCACCCTCTTCATCATCCCCTGCCTCTACGCCATCACGGTTGACCTGAAGAACTTCGCCCGGAAGATGCGGAGGCGGCTCCGCGGCGGGCGGGTTCCGGGACGCCCCGAAACGGGCACCGCTCGACCGCGCACGCCGCAGCGCGCCGCCTCGCCCTGAACCTGCACGCACGTGCGCCAGTGCCTCCTTCTTCCCGTATTCCCCGGTCGCCTTCTCGATGTCGGGGGTAACCTTTGCGAGATCTCGATAATTCCCGGGCAGCTGTTCCATCAGTGTATCTCCGAATTTATGCCTCCTCTTCCCCGGGCATCACATGCGGTTAATACGAAGAGAATATCCCACATCCATCCTCGACCATATTTGACCGTCGCGTGTCTTATCGCCTCCATCCTTTGACTTTAGCCATCTTAGTGATTATCTTCCCCGAGGCGGGGCCATATATGGCCGGAGGAACCACCAGGGATCCCAGCGGCAAAACCCCCCCAAGGACATAACCACCCACTGTGTAATCAGTTACTACAATCATCGCTTTCTGGCATACTCCATGCTGCAAGGAGGGCCAAAGGAGGTCACAAACCATGGCAACGAGAGGGAACAGAGAGGAAGGGACGAGAGAAAAAAAAGCCATGAACGAAGCCTCCCCACACACCACCGACACCTCTGATGTCAAAGGCACCTCAAGGAACACCTCAATGAACAATCCAAGTGACGTCATCGATTCGAGCCAGACGATAGAGCGCAAGAAGCAGCACCTGGACATCGTAACCAGAATGGACGTCGCCCACCAGGAGAGCACCCTGCTGGAGGATGTCCGCCTCTTGCACGAGGCCCTTCCCGAGCTCGACTTCGACGAGATCGACCTCTCGTCCGAATTCTTCGGCAAGCACCTCGAGGCCCCCCTCATGATCACCAGCATGACCGGTGGTGCCGAATCCGCCGGACAGATGAACAGTGAGCTCGCCCGGGTGGCCGCAGGCCACGGCATAGCCTTCTCGGTCGGTAGCCAGCGCGCCATGCTCCGTCACCCGGAGACCGCC
>CAZMKB010000012.1:0-21075 GCA_964566685.1 uncultured Gemmatimonadota bacterium
GGGGGGGGGGGGGGAGGGCAGCCCACAACATGTACGTGGAGGTGGTTTCGGAAATCGGTCTTCCCGGACTGGCGATGGTGCTTCTCGTCTTCTTCTTCACCTGGCGGGAGTACCGTGAGGCGCAATCGGCATTCATGCGGCTCGGCGAGAAGAACCTGCACCTGATCGCCCGCTGTCTCGAGATCGGTTTCCTGGCATTCCTTCTCAACAGCTTTTTCCTGTCGTCTGAATTCTTTCCCATTCTCTGGATATTCGTCGGACTGTCGACAGCATGTTATGCGCTGTCGAGGAAGAACGAGAAATGGCCGGTCGTACTCAAAACCTGAAGCCTCCGTTCCCGGTGCTCCAGCTCACGCACATCATGGACAGAGGAGGTGGAGCGGAGGAAGTGGTGGCCAATATCGCCCGCCGGCTGGACCGCGATCTCTTCAGGCCGATCGTCGGCTGTCTCTGGTGGGGTGGGACCTATGCCGACGAGCTGATGGAGGAGGGCTTAGAGGTTTTCGTCGCCGGCCAGAAGGACATCGGACCCCTGCGCGCAAATCGGAAACTGGTCGATTTTCTCCGGAAGGAGCGTGTGGTGATATCGCACACTCACATGTTCATGTCGAACACCTGGGGGCGGATAGCCGCTCTGAGGGCGGGGGTGCCGATCGTCGTCACCACCGAGCACCTGGTGCGGGAGTTCATCAAACCGGGGAAGCACCTCGTGCCGGACCTCCTCCTTTCCTGGAAAACGGACCGGATCGTCACCGTGTCCGAACGCGTGCGCAGGAGCTACGTGAACGGTAGCGGCATCAATCCGGAAAAGCTGCAGACCATATACAACGGCATCGACATCGATCGGTTCAACGAAGCCGGTCCGGACCCCGCTCTGAGATCGGAGCTCGGCCTCGACGGTGCGGGGCCGGTCATCGGTGTCGTGGCCCGGTTCGTGGAACAGAAAGGGCATGTCTTCCTGCTCGAGGCCGCCCGCGAGATCGTGAGAGAGTACCCCGATGTTCGTTTCCTCCTGCTCGGCGACGGGCCGCTCCGCGGACTCCTGGTCGAGCGGGCTCGTGAGTACGGTATTGCCGGTAATCTCCTCTTCGCCGGAATCCGCCACGACATGCCGCGGGTCTATCCCCACATGGACGTGTCGGTGCTCTCGTCGCTGGCTGAGGGGTTTTCGATCACATTGCTCGAGTCCATGGCCTCAGGGCTTCCGGCCGTCGTCACCGACGTCGGCGGAAACAGCGAGATCGTCGTCGACGGAGGAAACGGATACATCGTACCGCCGAAAAATCCGGCACAGCTCGCAGACCGGATCCAGCTCCTCCTGCGGGATCCGGAGAAGAGGAAGGAGATGGGATCGCGGGCGCGAAAGAGCGTGGTTGACGGAGGATTCACCGTTCAGCAATTCGTCAGGAACACCGAGGAACTGTATGGAGCACTCCTCAGAGAGAAGGGGATCCTCTGAAACCCGAATCGCGTATCTGTTCGGAGGCTTCCCCTATTTTTCACAGACCTTCAACATGGTTGAGATCCGGGACCTCCTCGAGTCCGGGCTCGACCTCGCGGTCTACTCGATGATAAGGCCGCGCGGCTATCAGAGCGTCATATCGCACTCCTCGTTCGGAGCGCTCGAGAGGGCGATCGTCTACGCTCCTCCGTTTTTCTCCGGCCGCATGCTCGCGAGCCAGACCTTCTGGATCCGGCGCAGTCCGCTCCGGTATTTCCGGCTCTACGCCGCCGTCGTCGCCGGACACCGGCTCAAAATGCTCACCCTGCTCAAGACCCTCTTTTTCATGCCGGTCGCCTTTCATTATGCGCGTCGGATGATGGAAGACGGGGTGACCCACGTGCACGCCGGCATGTCCCGCTATGCAGCCACCTACGCGTTGGTGATTTCGAAGATCACCGGGATTCCCTTCAGCTTCACCATGCACGGACCGAAATCGTTCCTTCGCGGAGCCATGCACGCGGAAAAGATCCGCTCCGCCAGGTTCATCACGACGATATCGGATTACAACCGGGGCGTGCTCGCCGGCTTCGCCGATGAAAAGGAGTGTGGAAAGATACATGTCATCCGGATCGGCATCGACATCGAACAGTTCGACTTCCGGGAGCCCGCCGTCGATCCCTCGTCATTCCGTGTCCTCACGGTGGCACGGCTCGACCGCGAGAAGGGAATCGATTACCTTCTGCGGGCAGCGGCATCGCTGGTCGGGAAGATCCCCGGTGTGAGCCTGACGGTCGTGGGAGAGGGTCCGGAACGCGGGACCCTGGAGGAACTCGTGGAGGAGCTCGGCATCGCTTCCCTCGTTCGCTTCACGGGGGCTCTGGAGCACCACGACGTCCGGCTCGAATACCAGCAGGCCGACGTCTTCGTGCTGCCGAGCTTCTGGGAGGGTATCCCGGTTGTTCTGATGGAAGCCATGGCATCGGGCGTCCCGGTGATCGCCACGAGGATCACGGGGATCCCGGAACTCGTGAAACACGGGGAAAACGGACTGCTGGTCCCGACCGGCCAGAGCGAACCAATTGCGACGAGCCTGCTCCGGCTGTACGAAAATCCTCAATTGAGAAGATCGTTCGCGAGGCGGGGGCGCGATGCCGTCGAGGCGGACTACACGCTGGCAGTGCGGACGGAGAAGCTCCGTGATCTCTTCACGTATGGGTCGGTGCGGACGGGAGAAACCGTGACGAAAGGGAGGAGTGCGTGACGGTTCTGCTCGAAACGATTTTCTGGGTCCTGGCGGCGTTCGTCGGGTACACCTATCTGGGATACCCCTGCCTGGTCTTCCTTCTCTCGAGGTTTCGCCCTGCGAGAGCGCGCCGGATCCCGGACAGCCTTCCGGAAGTCACCATCGTCATCCCGGCGTACAACGAGGAAGCCGTCATCGAAGCGAAGCTGAAGAGCTGCCTGGAGCTCGATTACCCGAAACATCTGCTCAACATCCTCGTCGTTTCGGACGGATCGTCGGACAGGACGGTCCCCGTCGCACGGAATTTCCGGAGTGAACATGTTCGCATTCTCTCCTTCCCGGTGAACAGAGGCAAGAATCTTGCCCTCAACGAGGCCATGGGGGAAGTTCGCACGGCGATCTGCGTCATCTCCGACGCGAGTGTTCTGCTCGATAGGGAGTCCCTCCGGACGCTGGTCGAGGCCTTTTCCGATGATGGGGTCGGAGGGGTCTGGGGGAAGAAAGTGTACCGCAACGTGCGCGGCACTGCCGGAGGAGAGGGAGAGAGTATGTACCTGAAGTACGGAAATCTCATCAAGGAATGGGAGTCGAGGCTCGGCAGCATCGTGTCCGCCGAGGGCTCCTTGTTCGCATTCAGGACGAAGCTCTACGATGAGCTCCCGGCCGGTGTGGCGGACGACTTCTTCCTGTCGACCATGATCGTGCGCCAGGGATACCGGATCGAGTACGAGAAAAGGGCCCTTTCCTACGAGGAGACCACACCGACGAATCTCGGTGAGTTCAGGAGGAAATCACGCATCATCCAGCAGGCGGTGAAGGGAATCTATCTGTCACGCGACCTGCTCAACCCGGCGCGCTCCGGCCTCTACGCCATCCAGTTTCTCACGGTGAAAGTCTTCAGAAGGGCAGCTGCGCTGATGCTGGTGCTCCTGTTTTTCTGTACGGTTCTTCTGTCGGGGTCATCGTTCTTCTTTCGAGTTCTCCTGTACTTCGAGCTCGCCTTTCTCGGAATTGCAGCTCTCGGCCTCGCGGTTCCGGGAGGCCGGGGTAAATCACCGGTACTCGCCGTGCCGGCGTATCTCTGCCTCGTCAACCTCGCAGCAATCAGCGGATTCATCGGATTCCTGCTGGGGCGGGACGTGACGAAGTGGAAACCAACTGAGAGGTTGTCAGATGTCCGTTCGGAGAATCGATAGTCTCTTCGAGAGGGTCAGGGGGAAGCGCGTCGCACTGCTGGCGTGGAAAGCGGCACGCATCGCCGTTTCTCCGGTCTACGTGAAACAGCGGCTCTACCTCATCGTGCACGATCTCTCACGGGAGCTCCCGCGCCTCGAGCCTCCACCCGGGTATGTCTTCGGGAATATCGAGATGGCGGAGGTCGATCTCCTTGTCCCGCTCGTCGGGAGGAAGCGGGTCGAGGCCTACCGCCGCCGTCTCGGATTCGGGATGCTGTGCTATGCGTTCCGGAAGGACGGGGAGGTGACGAATTTTTTCTGGTGTGCGACGAGCGACGTCGTCGACGACATCCTGGGTATCCGGATCCCGGTGGGAGGCGGAGAGGTGTATTCGTTCGACACATTCACGCACCGCGATCACCGGCACCGGGGGCTGTTCTTCTCGCTTTTGGTACTCCATCTGCTGGACCTCAGGGAGAGAGGTTTCAGGCGGGTGCTGGCCACTCACAATCCGCGGGACATGCGCTCCGTGTATCCGAGGTACCTCGCAGCGCACATCCCGGTGGATATCGAAAAGGTGATCGATTTTCGGAGAATTCTCTTTCTCCATCACGTTCACTGGTCGCACTACCATGAAGAGCTTTCCGGGAATTGAAGATGTTCGAAAGGGGGTATCCGGTGAATGAACAGCGGTTGGCGGCGAAGGGGTTCGGCTCCTGGGTCGGACGGTGTGTCTTTATCGGCTGCATGGGATTCGGAGTCTTCGTCGGAGCGATCGTCGCGTACTTCACCCTGAAGCTCAACCCGCATCTCGCAGCGTCTTCGCAGGATGTAATCCTGGTGTTTCTCTACGGCACACTGTTCTACGGACTCGTCGGATCATTTGCCGGGGCGGCGGCGGGCTTCATCGGCTGGATCGTCTCGACGAAGACCGAATCACCTCGCGGGCGCCGCTTCCTGTGGGGAGGTGCGGTCGCACTGCTCTTTCTCGCTCCCGTCGGCTGGGCCGTCTCGACGTCCCCCGTTTCCCTGACACTCTATTCTCTGAAGGGGAAGCTCCTGCTCTCTCCGGTCGGCACGAGCATCGCCGGGATCGTCATGGTAATTGCCGTTCTCCTGGCCCTCGGGTACGCACTGGCAGGTCCGCTGAGGAGAATAGAACGGCCCTTCCGAGTCCTGGCGACGGTGTATATTGTCGTATTCGTCGTCGTCTTCCTGCTCGCGCGGACGGGGGCATCAGCGAGAGGCTCGGGTGGGCACGATGGGGGATCCGCGGACAGGCCGGTAGAGTACTCCGGCATATCGTTCGTCATCATCGGGCTCGACTGCCTCGACTGGGACATGCTCACACCGCTCATGGATCAGGGGAAGCTGCCGGGGCTCACCCGGATGCGCGACGAGGGAGCCTGCGGACGATTCGAGACCAACATCCCCACGCTCTCCCCCAGCCTCTGGACCACGATTGCCACGGGCATGAGCCCCGAGGTCCATGGCGTGAGGAATTTCTACGTGACCGCCCTGCCATATCTGTCTTTGCCGGTCAGGCTCTTTCCGAGCGGTTTCGGACTCAATTTCAGAATCATCCCCTTCCTGAACAACAGCGGTATCACACCTTCTCTGATCAGGATGAACACCAGCAATATGAAGCTGCGTCCGGATATCTGGGACATCTTCAGCTCCTACGGCCGAACGGTCGGAGTCATCGACTATTTCGTCACCTGGCCGGCGGACAGCGTGAACGGATTCGTCCTCTCCGATCTGCTCCTTCGTTCCGTCATGGAGTTCGGCACCGCCCGGGGAACGAAGTCCGACGGAGTCCTCTACCCTCCCGGGATTGCGGCCGAGGTGGACGAGCTGATTGGCCACATCAGCCCCGAAGGATTCGACCTGGAAAGGCTTCGGCTGACCCTTCTTCCTGCGGACTGCGCCGTCGATGAAGAAAGCCGCTACGTCGACCTCATCGCAAAGAAGCTGTGGAGGGACGAATGCCTCTGGGCGCTCTCGACAGGTCTCTACGAACGGCACCGCCCCGATCTCCTGGTCAACTTTACCTCGGCGATCGACGGAACGAATCACATTTTCCGGTCTTTCGTCTACACGGAAGATGGTGAAGGTGAGGAGTGGGAGTGCTTTCACGGACTGCTCGAACAGTGGTACCGGTACGAAGACGCCCGGGTCTCCGAAATGCTCGAGATGGCGGGCGACAGCACATGCATCATCGTACTCTCCGATCATGGCTGGGATGAGGAGAAAGGCCATCACGAAAACGGCCCCGACGGTGCCATTCTCATGTGGGGGGCGGGAGTGAAAAGCGGAGTCTGGCTGGAGGGGGCGCATCTCGCCGATGTCGTTCCCACGGTGCTCGCAATTGCCGGGTATCCGGTGGCCCGTGATTTCCAGGGACGGGTTCTCGAGGAAGCCGTGTCGGATCGACTCCTCGCAAGTCATCCGATAACATTCGTCGAGACATACGGCGAGACGGAGATTTCGGATCAGGCGCCGGTGGATATGGATCCGGCGCTCGATCGCCAGATCAGGGAGGAGCTCGAAGCACTCGGCTACATCAAGTAAGAGAACTCTCCCTCCGGAGAAGGGATTCATGGAGAATCTGTGCGCGTCGACATCGAGTGAGTTCGAGAGGCTCGAAGAGGACTGGTACGAGCTCCAGAAACGGGCAGCGGGAGCCACCGTATTCCAGAGCTTCGAGTGGGTTCGGCTCTGGTGGAAGCATTTCGGATGGGGAAGGGACCTTCGTGTCGTCCTCGTCCGGGACGAAGGCGGGCCGGTTCTCTCTCTTCCCCTCTTCTCAGGGACGGAGAAGGTGGCGGGTCTTCCCGTCAGGCGTCTGTCGTTCCTCGGCGACGCTCTGTCTCCGCACCACGAGGCTCTCATGGCCCCGGGTGCGGACGACCTTCTGTACGAGTCGTTCGTGAGTCTGCTCGGGAGCGAGTCCGACTGGAACTGCCTCGAGCTGAAGAGAGTCCCCGCCGACGGGCCCACCGTCCGTGCACTGCGCCGGGTCGGGCTGGAGCGGGGTATCCGGCTCGTCGAGATTTCCACCGGCCGGTATCCCTGTATAGAGATCAACGGCACGTACGAATCGTTTCTCAAGGAAACCGCCGGCAAGCGGTTGCGGAAGACACTGCGGAATCGGTTCAACAGGCTGGAGAAGGCGGGTGAGGTCAAATTTCTCCACACACCGGACCTCGAGCCCGATCCGGCTTTCGATGAGCTCCTCGGTCTGAGTGAACAGGGGTGGAAGCACCGGGCCGGCAAAGATCCTCTCACCGGGCCAGGGGAGAGAGGGTTTTTCAGGGAGATCATTCGAACCTTCAGCGGTACGGATGTCCTGTCGCTGACCGCTCTCGAATTGAATGGAAGGAAAATCGCCTTCGATCTGAGTTTCATCATGGACGGGACCTTCTTCGCTTACTATATGATATTCGATGAGTCTCTCGCACACCTCTCGCCCGGAAAGGTCATCGTCGCTCATCTGGTGGAAAGAGCTTTTTCGCGAGGCCTCTCAGAGATGAACCTCTCCGAGGGGGAGTCCGATTACAAGCGCGAGTGGACGAGGTCCGGCAGGGAGTATCGAGAGATGTATCTCGTCAATACGAAGCGACCGATGTGTGTCCCGCTCCTCGCGGCACTGGGCGCGAGAAAAAAGGTCAAATCGACTCCGAGTCTCATGCGCCTTGCCAGAAGAGTGAAGCGGCTCCCGGAGACCGCTTTCGGGAGCCGGTCAGAGAAGAAGACTCGTCGAGAGGCGGTCGAGAAATGAACCTCTCCATCCTCCACACACGGCACGGCACGCTCTCCCGGAACATTCTTCTCTGTCTCGTGATGCTCGCTGTCGCCTCACGGGCTTCCGGCGCAATCACGGGCCTGGAGGCTTTCTTCCGGAGCGGACAGACGTTCCTCACCTGGGATCTGGTCGGGGAAGGCGCAGCCTACCGGATCTACCGATCCGACCTGCCGATTGCTGCGGGATCGGATCTTCTCACCGAGCTCTTTCTGTGGGAGGTGAGCTGCAGCAGTGCGGTCAACGCGCGGAAGTCGGCCGCCCTCGACAGTGTCGTGACCTACTGCGTCGAGGATCTCGTACCGCTCACTCTCGAAAAGGGCCTGTTCGTTCACACCGTGAGTGACAGCGGTTCCTCCTACTATGCGGTCACTTCTGTCTCGGGGGGAGTCGAAGACACCACCGTCGTTCTTGGAGAAAACGCGCTCTCCGTTCCTCTCACCGAATCCGTCGGGCTGCCGCAGCCGGTCCTCCAGGAGGAAGGCGAGGTCCTGCCCGGTGTACCGTTCGAGGACTACGTCCACTGGGGGGGAAGTACGGACACCGACTCGGTTCAGGCCATGGCGAGCTATCCGGGCTTCCCCTACAACTTCCGGGTAACGAACGTGCCGCAGGACTCGAGCGACCATGTTCTGCGATTCTTCCTGCACGCCGGGAACAGCAGCTTCCTCCAGCCGACCCGTATCGACGACGGAGCCGTCACCATCTCTCCCGACTGCCCGCTCGAGAGCTGCCCCAACGACGAGCTCGACAAGACGTACTGGTTCGGCTACAACAGCATGATCGGCTATGGCGGACCCCTGACCGACGGCGTCAACGTGAACTATCACGAGAGGAGAATTCTCTATCTCAAGGACTGGGCCGTCAGGAACCTGACGGCTGATCCGAACGCGGTCCACGTCACGGGAGGATCGCTGGGTGCCTGTGGAGCGGTGCTCATGGCCATCCATCACCCCGGTGAGATCGCCTCCATCCTGCCCAGTCTGCCGAAGCTCGATTTCAACGACACCACCTTCAACAACTTCGGTACCCTCGAAGCCATGTGGGGCCACCCCGATGATCACATTCCCACGAGCGACAGTCTCGACACCTACGAGCGTCTCGATGCGACCTGGATGCTCGAGCAGTTAGGCACTGAACGTGATTTCCCGGTTATGGTCATGTTCTTCGGGAGATACGATTCGACGATGGGATGGCCCGAAAAAATTGCGTTCATGGAGGCCGCCCAGGAAATGAGAGTCGGGGGGAGCTACTTCTGGGATTCGTCGACGCACGGATTCGGCGGTATTCGAGAATGGTCGGTGGAATTCGCACACCGGTTTCTCGCGTACCCGCAGTATCGTGCCGACAGGAGCTACCCGGCAATCACTGACTGCAGCATCGACGACGATCCCGGCGACGGCGATCCCGAACAGGCCGACAGTGTCGGGACGATCGGCGGCTATGTCACCTGGCTGCCCGGGAGTGTCATCGACGAGGAGCGTCATTACGAGGTGGCGATGGGTCTCGTCACGCAGGATTCGGCCATCGTCCTGCCGGCCGACACCGCTCACGCCACCGTCACCCTCAGGCGGCTCCAGCGTTTCACGGTAATTCCCGATACCTTCTATCGGTTCACCAACATCGACACGACCACCGGCATCGTCGTCCAGGAAGGGATCGTCAAGCCGGACTCCTCGGGCCTCCTCTCTGTGGAGGGGGTGTATCTGACGGTGAACGGGCACCGCCTGAACCTGACCCGTACGGGCTTTCCCGTCCACGCCGATCCCGTCCCCGGTGAGTGAAGACTCCTTCCCCTGAGACGTCCGTTCTCGGGCTCGAAAGTGCTTCCCCGCGTCCGGCCTCTCGACCGAATGCCGAGGGTCATTCCCCTCCCGCTTTTTGATCAGAACGTCCCGGTATCCCGTCTCCTCGACAGACGCCGTCCTTACGCCTCCGCCTCTCCCCCGCCTCCTGTCCGTCCGGCGCCTCCTGTTCAGATATCAGGCACAAATGTTGCATAATTACTCATCATCCTGATTTATAAAACGACAATCGGGGGTATTTGTGCCATCACTCGAAGCGCTCCCATCCACGCGTATCAACCATTTCTTCAGACCTTTCGCGTTCACCCGAGACACGACGGCCGCCGGGACGGAGGTGTGGCTATGAAAAGAATACAGAAAACCGTCAGGAAAAACTGCGCCCGCGGGGCGCTTCTCCCCGTGTGTTTCCTCCTCCTCATCGTTTCTGTCCCGGTCCTCCGGGCCGACGGCCCGCTTCCGGATGTCCCTTTCGGAATGGCACGCTCGTTCGACTTCTACGCCGAAGCGCAGGAGATGGGGGTGAAGTGGGAACGCATGCGCGTGTTCTGGAAGCACGTCGAGCCCGCTCCCGATGAGTGGCACTGGAACACGGTCGACGGCGGGATCGACAATCTCGCACTGTATGGTATCGAGACGGTACTCCTCGTGCGGCTCGGGGAGCTCGACTGGGCGACGGAATCGAACATCTACGGAGACATCTATGACAACGGGTCGTATCTTCCGCTCGATCTCTCGGATGAATGGAACGAAGAGTACGGGTACAGCGAGACCTACTACGATTTCATCCATCATCTGGTGAGCCACATCTGCGGGCGGGTCAGTATCATGGTGATCGAAAACGAGGGAAACAGCCTCAAGTTCTTCTACGGAGAGTGGAACGACTATCTGAAGATACTCCTGACGGCCTACAAGGCGGCACACGATGCATGCGGCGGCATCATTGTCACCAACTCCGGTCTCGCCAGCGGCCTCTTCGGCTGGTGCATCGCGCAGGACATGATGGAGTCCGGGGAGTACTCCGATGAGGAGATCTGTGATTTCGCCACGCAGTACTACCGGCGATGCAGCCTCCACGGTTCCTACAACTTCAACGGTCCGAACGGCATGGAACAGCTGCTCTACCGGTTCGAACAGAACGCGCGTGAGATAGAGTTCGCCGATTCCACCATCATGAACATGGGTGGAATGGTCGACGCGTACAATTTTCACTTCTACGAGGATTACGAGTTCATCGACGATGTGACGGCGTGGATCGATGCGAAGTCGGCGCAGGGAGGCTACACAGTACCGATGAAAATATCGAACGAGATGGGCATCCGGAACAGGAACGAAGAATACGACCGGGAGTCGCTCGAACACGCTCAGGACGTGATCAAGAAAATGATCCAGGCCATTCGCTGCGACCTCACGCTCTTCTGCTGGTTCCCGATGAGCGACGGTTACACGGCGCCGGAACGGTGGCAGCTGACATCCGACAAGATCGGACTGGGGGATGGCTACCCAAGGGACGAAGGCGGGGAATTCATCGAACGGTACGCATCGCAGGCATACACCTTCGTCGCGGGAACCATCGGAGCGGAGCCGGAGTTCGTCGGGGATCGTTCCGAGGCCGAGAACATCGTGCACTGGGAATTTCAGATCACGAGCGGCGATGCCAGCGGACGCCTGGTGACGCTCTGGTGGGACGACGGCTGCGGAGGCCAGGGCTCCGAGACCTACCAGCTTTCCGTGCCGCGCGAGGGGCCCGAAATCATTGTTCGTCGCTTCCCCGATGTCGACCTGAGGGTGGATCCCGGCGAACTGGACGGCACGCTTCCCCTCGAGGTCGATGTCAGTCCTCTGTTCGTCTTTTTTCCCGAACCAACGTCGGCCGGAGGCGGGGATCCGGCGGACGGAGGCATGCCGAGAAGCGTCCGTCTCGATCAGAACTATCCGAATCCGTTCAATCCGCACACGACCATCTCGTTTACGATCTCCGAGAACCACGGAGCGGGCTCCCGGGTCTGCCTTGCCATTCACGACGCCCGGGGTCGTCTGGTCAATACGCTCCTGGAGCGGGAACTCTCCCCCGGAACTCACTCGGCCGTCTGGGACGGAACAGACGAGCAGGGTGTTCCGGTGACCTCCGGAGTCTATTTTTCCCGGCTCCGCACCGGGACCGAGTGCCATGTCAGGAAGATGCTCCTCATGAGGTAAGAGCCGGGTGATACGGGTCACCGGCGAGTGTCCGGTCCGCTGCCGCCTCGGCGGGCCGGGCGCAGTTTTTTCTCATCGCTCGTGTTGATTTGCACGATCCGGATGCTTATCATATTAGGCAAATCCCTGTATCAGTGGAGCTTCCTCGGCCCGTCCGGGCCGGAGAGGATGATGGATGTCACGAACACGACACATCGCAACAGCCGCGGGAATCGGCTTTCTCGTCGGTGCGACCACTGCCTTCGTCGAGATCGCTTCACTGCTGGCGACCTCCGGTCCCATGGCGATCATCAGTGCCAGGTTCTTTTTCCCTTCGATGGTGATCTACGGTATCGTATGGCTGGTAGGGGCCGTCCTCTTCACGCTGCTTCTCGCGGCGTTTCGGAAAACGATCCGGCGAGGTGGTGCCCGTGGGCCGGGACGCATCGTCCCGTTCTACCTCGTCGTCATCGGGAGCACAACGGTGTTCCTGATCGGCGGCGGCTACATCAATTCGAAGTTCTTTCCCTCCTATCTCGATCCCCAGTCCCTGGTGTTCGACGCGGTGTTCGCCGTCGTCGTGCTGGTTCTCGGCTACTTCCTCTACCGGCGGCTGCGTCGAGCAGGGCCGGGTCTGGCAACGTTTCTCAAGGGATGGGCGCTGGCCCTCGCTCTTGCCTTCGGGGCCGCTCTGGTCCTCTCTTTTTCGGGAGGGGAGTCGGGACATGCAAAGAAAGAATCCCCTCCGCCGCCCGGGGAAGCACCCAATGTCCTCGTGCTTCTCATCGACACACTGAGGGCCGACCATCTCTCATGCTACGGTTATGAGCGAAGGACGAGCCCCAACATGGACCGGGCGGCCGCGGAAGGTGCCCTGTTCCTCAATACATACTCTCAGGCATCCTGGACGAAACCGGCCACCGCCAGCCTGATGACCGGTGTGTATCCTTCCACTCACCAGACGACTACCATGGGAAGCGGCCTCATGGATTCATTCCGGATCCTTCCCGAGGTCTTCAGCGACCGCGGCTACCGGACTGCGATTCTCACCGCGAACAACCTGGTCTCACCGCTGTTCGGATTCGACCAGGGGGTCGATTTCTTCTACTACGGGAAATCCCAGATGGTGAGAGAGCTCATGCTCGGCAATATCATTCGGACTCTCCTGCGGAGCAATCAGGAGCGGAAGCAGAAGGTCGAGGACTACTTCTGGCGTCTGGAGGCCGTCCTCCGGTTCAGTGAGCGGGTCGACTACGATCCCTCCGTCGATGCGTTGAATGCCCGGTTTCTCGAGTGGTTCGAGGAGAACCCCGATCGACCGTTTTTCGCGTACATCCACTACATCGAGCCGCACTATCCGTACACGCCGCCGGCTCCCTACGACACGCTCTTCGCTCCGATCGAGCCGGGGGCATATGTACAGCCCACGCACAATTACGGATTCCAGCCGTTCGATCAGATGAGCTCCGTCGACACGGAGCTTCTCGAGGCGGTGATCGGAGAATATGACGGTGAGATCGCCTACCTCGACAATCGCTTCGGGCATCTCTTCTCGGAGCTCGGAGAGCTGGGGATCTTCGACAACACGATCCTCGTGATCACATCCGACCACGGAGAAGAGTTCTTCGAGCATGCCATGTGGGGTCACGGACACTCTCTGTTCGATGAGGTGGTCCGGATTCCGCTCATCATCAGGTTCCCTCCGAGAATTCCCCCGGGGACGGAGATCACCGCTCTCGCTTCCCTCGTCGACATCTTTCCCACCCTGCTGGACCTGAGCGGCATCGAGGAAACCATCGATCTCGCCGGCCGGACTCTGGTGCCGGTGATCGACGCCGGCGACACTCTCGTGACGGCCGCTGAGAGTTACGGAGAGGTCATGAAGGGGGGGAGGAAAGCCTGGTTTCTGACCGACGGACGGTACAAGGTCGTCAGGTATCAGAAGGGAGTCCTCGAGAAGACGCTGCTGTTTCATCTGGACGGAGACGGGACCGAGCAGGTCGATCTCGTCGACAGTCTGCCGGCCGTGGCGGATTCGCTCCGCAGGAGGATGGATGACATATACCGGGAGTCATCCTCGAATGCCGTGGAGGGAAACCTGCGCCGGATAGACAAGGCAACCGAAGATCAGCTGCGGGCTCTCGGGTACATCTACTAGTCCGAACTATTCATACGGCGGTCGCTTTCGGACTAGCGAACCCCGGCACGGTCGTGCGTGTCGATCCCGGTTTCGATCCAGCGGATGAAAAGTGGTGCCTTGCCGGCCTGCACCTCGAGATCCACGCCGTTGTTAAAGGTGGTCCGAATGATGGCTCCGAGGTGATCCTGGACGACGGCGTAGTCGGCGAATCCGGGAAAGGGAACGGAAACAGTCACGTCTCCCTCGTCCGACCAGGTGACCGCGAGGTCCACCCGCTCGGTCGCCACGTTCATGAAGGTGTACAGCGCGCAGGGGCTGTTTTCCACACTGTGGATGAAATGGTAGGGACCGAAGGACTCGCTCACCGACTTCATCGCGAAGTAAGCCGGATAAAAGTCCTCACCCTGGAAGTCGTAGAGCGGCTTGAGAGACTCGAAGTTGTGAGACATCGAGTCCAGGCTGAACGGATACCATGCCATGGTTCGTATGCCGAATGACTGCATGATGGTCAGACCCTTGACCAGTTCCTCCGAAGCGGTGAGATCCGAGACAACCTGGCGCTCGTCCTTGACTCCGTGCTCCAGGTCGAGAATGGTGCGGTAGTATCCGCCGTCCTCCATGCTGTCGGAAATCCAGCCGATCACCTCGTCGATGTAGTCGTAGTGCAGGTAGTAATTGAGTGCGAGCGCATCCATGTTGAACGATTGTTCCCGGGACATGATCGTGTTCGAAAAGTACACGACCCACTGGCCGAAATCGCTCTCCAGCCAGTTCTGGAGCTCGCTGGGAGAGCCCACCTGGAACCTCTCGTCACGACGGTCATAGTATCCGTTCCAGAAATCCACGGCTTCCTGGTAGAGCCCGTCGTAGAAGAGGTCGCTTGCTATGATGTAGCCGAAGGCCATGGCCGGAAACTTGTTCACAATGACGATGCAGTTCGGATTCGCCGCTTTTGCAGCCTGGTATGCGACGCTGCACAGGTCGATGTACTCTTCCGCCGTTCCGTACCAGATCTGTTTCGTGACGGGATCGTTCTCGATGATGAAGTGTTCTATCCTTCCCCTGAAGTGTTCGACGGTCGCGTAGATGTAGTCGTAATAGTCGTCGAAATCGACGGGAGGAGCGGATGCGAATTCGTTGAGTTCGACTCCGAGTTCCGGATCGTAGGAATTGTCCGTCGCCCAGGACTGCCCCGTCCTCAGTATGACGACACCGGACAGCCGCTGGGGCTCGAGCACCCGGTAGTACCAGTTGTCTATGGTATCGAACCTGAACAGGTCCTGTTCGGGTTCGACCTGCTCCCATCTGTACTGACGAACGAAGAATGAGAGGCCGCCACGGGCGGCGTCATCAGCCAGGTCATCGTCCCCCAGCAGATAAGCTCCGAACCGACCGCTCAGATCGGCGGGCTGGCCCACATTCGTGGCGGAGAGAGGAACGGCGAACAGTATAAGCGTTATGATCAGGTGAAGTTGCTTGCTCATGGTCACGCTCCGCGATTCAATAGGATCCCTTCGTGGAAAGAACAACGAACACAGTCCTCAGCATGATCACAATGTCCATACCGAGAGACTGGTAGAGAACGTATTTGATGTCGAGGAGTACGCGCTCTTCGAACTGCAGGTTCGCCCGGCCCGAGACCTGCTGCAGGCCGGTGAGGCCGGGTTTCGCCTTGAGTCTGAGCTTCTGCCAGTCCTTGTACGCCTCGGACCGGAAGGAAGTGGGTCTCGGTCCGACCAGGCTCATATCACCCTTCAGAATATTGATGAAATTCGGGATCTCGTCGAGGCTGAGCTTCCTGAGCAGCCTGCCGATCCCCGTCACGCGCGGATCGTTCTTCATCTTGAAGTCCGGCCAGCTGAGGTGCGACTTCCTCTCGAGCTCCTTCTTCATTTTTTCACTGCCGTTCACCATGGTCCTGAACTTATACATCAGGAACCGCTCGCCGTCCTTGCCTGTTCTCTCCTGCTTGTAGAACACCGGTCCACGCGAGGTGAGCTTGATGAGGAGGCCGATCACCATGAACATGGGGCTCAGGAGGACCAGGGCGAAGAGCGCGAATGTCAGGTCCATCGTCCTCTTGAGGAAACGGTAGATCGGGTCGTAGTTCTCCCGGGCATCCACTTCGGGAATGACGATGGACTGGGCCAGTGTGGTTGCCGGGGATGGAAGGAGGGCCGCTTTTTCGACTCCCACCGCCCTTTTCCGGAGATCGAGTGTCAGCCTGATTGCCGGGTCAGGCTGAATCGGACTCGAAGTCGCCTTTTTGTTCACTGTTGTCTGTGTGGACATGTTTTCACTCCAGATATCCGATTCCTCTGAGCTGTTGTTCGATTGTTTTCCTGTCTTCCTCCGAATACACGCCGTCGTCTCCAGCAGTCTGTGCGGAGACCGATTCTTCGAAACGGACGGTGTTTCTGGAGATGAAATCCTGTTTGTACATTCGTTCGATGATGTGACCATCCATGTCGTCCGGGATCTCGACACCGAGATAGTAGAGAGCCGTCGGTGTGACGTCGGTGATGTCGCAGGAGCCCAGGATCTCCCCCTCCTTCACGCTGCTGCCGCAGGCCAGAAAGATACCTTCACGACGGTGCATGCCGTTGCCGAGCTTCCAGTCGGTTGGGGTGAACATGCTGCTCTTGTACTGGTGCGTGGCAATGATTCGACCGCCGTCGAAAAGGTACACGATGTCGGGAGCATTCTCCACATAGGGTCCCCGGTACACCTCCTCCCGGCGGAAGACCAGGTTCTCCATCTTTTGGCCGGTCACCGGATCCGCCAGATCCCTGAGCTCCGAGATGACCTGATCCCGCAGCTTTTCGTATTCCTCGCCCGGTGAAACGGTGCCGTGCGGTTCGCGTCCTTTCACATTGATGGTGATCCCCTGCTGGGTCCTGGTGGAGGAGAACGCTCTCGTGTTCTCCCAGTCGATGAATTCGATCCTCGGCTTTCTCGTCGTTTCCGTCTCCTGCATGCGTTTGCGGCTGTTTCGCTCGAGAGCCTTCGGGAAAAACTTCGAGAGGATGCGCATCTGTGTACTTCTCGCCGTCCTCATGATTCCTTTGAGGAATATTCGTCCCCTGAGCGGTGCGAAGTATCCGCGGTCGGCGAGCCACCGGTTTATGGTGAGCTCGTGGTCGAGGCTGCCGAACCCGTGATCGGACATCATGAGGAACAGGTCGTTCTTCCCGATGCGCCGATCCATCTCGCCGATGATGTCGTCGACCAGCAAGAAGTAACGCCTGATGCGATCTTCCAGCTCACCCCCGTCGCCGTTCGTGCTGCCGGCGGCCATCTGTGCCAGGATGTCCCACAGCTTGTGCTGGATCCTGTCGGTGCCCGTGATGACGGCCATGAACAGGTCCCACTGCTCGCGCTCGAAGAGATGCAGCAGATAGCGCCTGCGCACTTCAGTGCACTCGATGAGCTCGTCGAGAAACGTTCCGGCATCCTGAGGACCGTACTTTTCGAGGGGCACGTCGAGAATGTACGGGCCGAGCTCTTCCTGAAGCTCCCGGTACAGCTCTCTCGGATGGAAGGCTCGCTCGTTCAATCCCGGCGTCCCCAGGCCGGAGATACAGATGCCGTTCAGGGATGGCGCCGGGTAGGTCATCGGTACATTCAGGGCACAGACCCGGTAGCCCTTCTCACTCAGAATGTCCCATATCGTGCGTGAACGAATGGAACGGTAGTTGTTGAACTGGACGGACACATCCTTCCGGTAGGGGCGCACGAAATCGAACACGTCGTGTTTCCCGGGATTCTTCCCGGTCATGAAGCTCGTCCAGGCAGGTGCCGTGAGGAATGAAAACGTGGATATGAGCTCCGCCCGTGTGCCGCGCTTGATGAGCCGGGCCAGATTCGGCATGATTCCGATCTCTGCGAAAGGGAGAAGTATCTCGAATGTGCCGCCGTCGATGCCCAGGATGGTGATGCGCCTGTTCTCCATTGAGTCTCCTCGCCGGGGCGGCAGATCCGCTCCGCCCTGCAGATTGTGGGTCTTCTTGCCGCTAAACCCCTCTTTATATTTCAGGGTGCCGGGTAATAATTACACAATTCTACCATATTCCTCGTGCGATGTCAAGTGAAAAAATCCCCTTCCGGCCCGGATCGCTCATGATCGTTACCGTCACCGGGTATCCATTCTGCGCCTGAATCGAGAGACTCGATCCTGAACCAAGCCATTCACTTCTGGGAAATATCACCAGGAGCATGGTATTGAATCGGTATAATTGAACGTCATGTCAAGGTATTTTGTTCGAAAAAAATCGGGATTTGAACCCTCCCCTCCTGATTATGTGAGAACATTGATGGATGATTGCAAGCTTTTTTTCAGGGAAGATAAGGAATTCGTGAAGATTCTGTATGTTTTTGCGCCAACACGCCACCACTCCCGGATCGCCGATGTTCACATCGGGACCGGGAGTGGCGGCGACGATTCGAAAGGACGGACGTCCTCAGCGCATGAGGACCATTTTCCGGAGGGAGACCTCATCGCCCGACTCGAGCCGATAGATATAGACACCGGAGCCGACCGCACGACCGGCGCCGTCCGTGCCGTCCCAGGTCATCCTGTGCCTGCCCGGCTCGAGGGGACGATCGAGGAGAGTCGCCACCAGCCTGCCTCTGAGATCGTAGATGTCGAGCTTCGTTCTTGCCGCCTCGCTGCCGCCGACCGTAAAGGAGATGGTCGTCTGCGGGTTGAACGGATTGGGGAAGTTCTGGCCAAGGCTGAACGCGAAGGGGGCTTTCCCGCCGGGAGTGTCATCTCCAACGCCGGTTGCTTCGCCGTAGGCGACTACTTCTATATCGTCAAGGTACCAGCCGTCATACTCGACGTAGTTGTCGCTTCTCAGGATGAACCGGAAGCTTACCGACTCGTTTCCCGTACCGATGAAATCGCCGAGGTCGACCCGCTCCCGGCTCCAGAAGATGTTCCGTGAGTGGTATCCTTCCTCGTCGGGATCGTGGTAGGAGGTGAATCCCGTCCCGGGAAACGTGCCGGTGGCATCCATCGCGAACCAGTCGGTGCCGTTCCTGCTCACTTCCACCTGGGCGAAATCCCAGTTCTTCTCTATCTCCCAGCGGGCGTCGTAGAGCAGATAAGCGTTGGCGGCGGTCGAAAGGTCGATCTGGAAAGTGCCGGTCATGACGGAATTGGCATTGGAGGGATAATCGCCCGTCGGGCTGTCGGTGAACGAAAGCACTCCCTCGCTGGCGAAGTCGGCGGATGTTCCCCAGACACCGGAATCGAAGTTCACCATGCCTTCCTCCGCCCCGTCCGCGAACAGCACCTGCGGTGTGCCCAGGATGATGTCGAACGAGTCGCGCGTGGTGTAGCCGTCATCTGCGGTAATGGTGATGTCGAAGACCGCCGTTTCTCCCGGAGTGAACACGTCGTCGATCTCGATCGTGAACGGATCGGCGGCGTTGTCGACTTCGGCCTGGACGTCTGCGTCACCCAGGACCGATGCGGCCTTCGTCACGGTCACGGCTTCAGACCTCGAACTCAGATCGCAGCTCACGCCCGGGGCTGCCTGGGACACCCCCACATTCTTGATCGTGAGAACGAGGTCGAGCGTTTCACCGGCGTCGGGAAAACCGTTTCCGTTGCCCTGACTGTCGTCCAGGGCGATCTGCCCGGTGCGGACGAGATGCGATCCGGCCGCCAGTGCGAGGACGATGTTTGCCCGGAGGTTCTCCTCGGCCAGAGAGAGGATGCGCTCGGGAGGCGCCCAGAAATAGTCTTCGTAGTTGCCGATCTCCGGTGTCATGGAGATGATCTTCTGCTTCGTGACCTGCTCGCCGTACATCCAGTCGTCGGCATCGCCGTTCGTAAAATAACCGATTGTCTGGCCGCCGGTGCCGTAGGTGTAGTTGTTGACTTCGGTCAGGTAGTGACCGAGCTCCCGGTACGTGAGCGAGTCCGGAGTCTCCTGGTCGTTGTACCCGAAGGGGAAGATGAGGAGGTCCGAATAGGTGTGGTAGTTGAGGGCGAGAAGGAAGGATCGGCTCTCGCAGAGGTCCTTCATGGCCCAGGTTTCCGGTTCGGAGAAGGCGGAAGGGCCCCGGTAGACACCCGAACCCGGGTTCGGGCTCGAGCCGATGTCGTCGTAGCCCCACATGTAGCCGTAGTTCCGGTTGAGGTCTACGCCGTCCCCTTCGTCGAGGATGCCGTTCTCGTTGTTGTCCCGTGCGTTCTTCCGCCAGAAGCCGAAGTCTCCGGTGTGGACGTAGATCGATTCGTTGATCGCGTACCCGTCGGGATTCACGATCGGCACGAACCAGAGCTTCCGGTTGTCGACCATGTAGGTGATTTCGGGAGAGTTGCCGTATTTCTCCGAGATGTGCATGAGGAAGTAGATCAGGTTCATCATGCTCATCGGCTCCCGGGCATGATGGATCCCGTCATAGAGCACTTCCGGCTCGCCCTCGTCGTCCTCCGGATTGTCGGAGACGGTGAGCATCAGAACCGGTCGGTCGAACGTCGAAGTCCCGATCGTGTCCAGGCCCGCGAAGATGCCGTGAGCGTCATAGGTGATGAGCGAGTCGAGGATGTCGACCGCTTCGTCGAATGTATAGTGTCCTCCCATGCTCCCGTCACCGAAGCCCGTCCGCCCCAGGCTCAGACGGCTCCGCTCGGCGAGGAATCCGCCGAAGTCCTCGTGCAGCACGGTGTAGCCCAGGCCCGATGCATCCACATCCTCTCTCTCGGCGGGAGAGAGGAGGACGTCGAGGTAGACACCCGGTCTCGATGAAATGACGTCCAGGCCCATCGTGAGTGCTTCTTCCAGGGTGGCCCGGTCGGGGGTGGAGATCCGGACATGGTCTCTTCGGTGATCGGCTCCTGCAACGGAGAGATTCAGGCACAGGAGAAAGAGACCGGTGAGTGCTGTCATCCTTCGCATCAGCTGCTCCTTTCGATGACCGTCGAATCGTGTGGTGCTCCAATCTGTAAAATGCGACATCCTGCACCCGGTGTCAATCAGCGTGCTCTCTCACTGCCCTCTTCCGGTCCCGGGGAGGAAGACCGGGAAAGGCATTGACACCGTTCGAGGGCGTTGATAATCTATATGACAACCCGGCTCAGCCGAGTGGCTCGAAGTGAAAGGATTTTCCTGTCTCTCGCCCCCGAAGGAGGTGCTTGATGAACGTCACCCGCGTGCTGCTTCTGTTCGCTGTTTCTCTGGTTGCGCTCTCACCGGTCTGCCTGTTCGCCCAGAACGGCATCGATGTCGTCGTCGGCGCGCCCAACGAGAATGCCCAGGGGCACACGCAGGCCGGAACG
>CAZMKB010000012.1:21085-27632 GCA_964566685.1 uncultured Gemmatimonadota bacterium
GTTCGCCCAGAACGGCATCTACTGGCCGGCCGCCACCCTCGAAGAGGAGCAGCTGGTCGTCGGTTCGACGCTCGGCTTCGGATCCTTCCCGACGTTCTTCTGGATCGGCCAGGCGCGTTACGGCGTCACCGATCAGGTCGATCTGAGCCCGAAGGTTGGTTTTGCGAGAGAAAGCGGTGTGACTGCATTTCACATCGGCGGCGACTTCCGCTACGGTTATCTGCAGGAGAGGAACCTCGACGACTTCGACCTGAGCATCGTCGGAATCTTCAACGTGCTGCACGGCAACAGTCAAACGTTCTTCAACGCCGGTGCCGGCGGAATGTTCGGCAGGACCATGCCGATGGAAGGTTCGGACATCGTATTTTCTCCTTACGGCGGACTCATTCTCGGGGTGAGTCACGCACCCAACAACAACGATTTCGGAGGAATGCTTCCCATCGGGAACCAATTCACGATCAACGAGAATCTCGTGGCTCACTTCGAGCTGGATGTTCTGTTCGGGGCGGACACGGAGGTGCAGGTGGGGCTGGGAGTGAACTACCTCTACTGATTTCGCAACTCCTTCGACAGAACAGTTCGAGGCCGCACCATCTCCGGGGCGGACGACCGTTCGTAATGGAAGCGGGAGACGGAAATCACTCATGAGATATTCGGGACGATCCATTGCCGCTGTATTCTTGTGCGCCGTCCTCATCACAGGTTCGGTTGCGGGTGCGATGGATGACTGTTCGATTCTGTTCCATGACATCGAAGTGGAGCTCATCCCATCCGGGCATCGCCTCGAGGCGACGGACAGGATGCGGGTTTCACCTGGCAAAGACGGGTTTTTCTTCTTCCTGAACAGAGATCTCACGGTCGAAGAAATCCGGGTCGACGATCGGGACGTTTCGTTCGATGTCAGGGACGAATACGACCTCGATGATTATCTGCCTTCGTACACCAGGAATCGAGCCGATCGCTACGGACGGGCGAAGCTCGTTCGCGTCACCGGCTCATGGGAAGGCCAAGAGCTCCACATCGAAGTGCGTTACTCGGGAGTCGTGTTCGATTCGCTGGCGGTCCCGGAGTTCTCCAGGGCCCGGATCGCCGACGAGACATCCGGCCTCATCGAGGAGCGGGGAGCCTTTTTGAGCGAAGAGACCTTCTGGTACCCTTATCTCGAACACTGCCTGAGCCCCTTCCGCCTGACGGTGATCGCCCCCGCCGGCTATGAAGCGGTTTCGCAGGGGAGGAAAGTGGCCAGAGAAGAGCGTGACGGAAGAGTCGAGACGGTCTGGGAGTCTGATCATCCCGGGGAGGCGGTCTATCTCATTCTGGGCAAGTGGGAGATCAATTCGATCGCTCACGGCGACGTCGAAGTGTCCACCTATTTCTTTCCACGCTCCGCTGACCTGGTCGAGAGCTACCTGCAGGCCTCAGCCCGTTATCTGGCGATGTACGATGACATGATCGGGCCGTATCCCTATGCCAAGTTCGCTACCGTCGAGAACTTCTTTCCCACCGGATACGGCATGCCCTCTTTCACGCTCCTCGGGAGCCGGGTCATCAGGTTGCCCTTCATCGTGTACACATCGCTCGGTCACGAAGTACTCCACAACTGGTGGGGCAACGGCGTGTTCGTGGACTATGACGGCGGAAACTGGTGCGAGGGGCTGACAAGCTACCTCGCCGATCACCGCTACAAGCAGCAGAAGTCGGAGGGCGCCGCGATCCGCTACCGGAAGGATCTCCTCCGGGATTTCAGCGTGTACGTCAACGCAGGGAACGACATGCCGGTCTCTTCCTTCATGGGCAGGACGACGCCGGCGACTCGCGCGATCGGGTACGGTAAAGTCGCAATGATCTTCCACCAGCTGAAGTCGCTCGTCGGGCCGGAGACGTTCGAAGCGTCACTCCGCCGGTTCTACCGGCGGTTTCTCTTCGAGAGGGCGGGGTGGAACGACATCGAGGACGTATTCGAGGAAGTAACCGGAGGAGACCTCACCTGGTTCTTCCGGCAGTGGGTCGACAGAGCCGGGACTCCGCTCCTCACGCTCGACGGCGTCCATCGCGAGGAGACCGCCACGGGCTACGAGACGTCCTTCAGGCTGACGCAGGCTACAGATGACGGGAAGCTCTACCGGCTCCTGGTCCCGGTCATGCTGGAGACCGGACGGGACACGGTACGCAGGGTCGTCGAGCTGGGCGTTCCCGAAGAGAACTTCACGATCGAAACCGCCGAAGCCCCGCGGCGGCTCCTCGTCGACCAGGAATACGATCTGATGAGGCGGCTCGATCACATGGAAATCGAGCCGACGATCTCCCTGGTCATGGGAGACGAGAACGCACTGATCGTGATACCGTCGTCGGAGCCCGGGGACACCGCTGACGGCTACCGCGGGATTGCAGAGATCCTGAAAGGGAACCAGGAGGAAGTAAGGATTCTGCCGGACGAGGAGGTGACGGAGTCGGACATCAGGTCCAGGTCCCTGTTCGTGATCGGGCCTCCCGGCGAGAACCAGGTGGCAGAGCGTTTCTCAAGCCGTCTCCCCGAAGGATTCTCCATCCGTCAGGGTGAATTCGAGCTCGCCGGCACGAAGATCGGGGAGCCGGCCTCGGTCCTGGTCGTCATCAGGAATCCGTTCAATTCGAGGAAAGCGGTTCTCCTCTTCTGCGGAAGTTCAGTGGAAGAAACGGCGGCACCGGCCGGAAAGATCATCCACTACGGCAACTACGGTTATCTCTCCTTCGCCGACGGGAAGGCTCTCGAGAAAGGCATGGTGGAGGAAGGGCCGAATCCGATGGTATTCGCTTTCTAGCCCGAATAAATCATAAGATGCGGCGGGCGAAATCGTTCTCGGTCTCACCCGCCGCGTATTTCGTCGAAGGCCGGGCCCTCAGGATCGGCTCAGGGGCTGACCGTCACTACGAAGCTGCTCGTCTGCCAGATGTCCCACGGATACTGTCCCACCCTGCCGTGGAAGATGAAGGTCCAGGGAGGAGCGTTCCCCGGGACGTACAGGCTTGGGTAGAAGGTGTTCAGGAATCCTCCGGGAACGTTGAATCCGACCGGTCCCAGGGCGGGGCTGCCGCTCCAGATCTCCCCGTTGGGAAGCTCGACGTCCAGCCAGAAGTCAGAATCTTCCGACCCCGGCGTCACGTTCTCGATCACTGTCTCCATGAGGAGGTCCGTGCCGGGCTCGACCGTCGGGTTCTGAGCCGACCAGGTGGTGATGATGTCGGAGAGTTTGGCTGCCTGGAGCACTTCCTTCGTGGACATGGACTGCACGAAGACCACGACGCCGATGTCGTTCTCGTCCCACTGGGAATCGAGCGTGAAATCTCTCGTGAAATCCGCCGTCTCGCCGGGCTGGGAAATACCGAGCGTTTCGGTGGTGAGGATATCCCGAACGACGAACCGCCATTCGTGCCCGCTGGCGAACAGGTGGTCTTCATAGACCATGAACTGCACCACCACGTTCGTCTGGGTGATCTCGTCCAGGACCTCGATGTGTGCGTTGACGGTGCCGGTGCTCGCATCGAAACCGCCGGTGAGCTCTATCGAGAGTGGTGATGGATCGTTGAGGTGGTTGTTGAGCCTGTTGCGGTAGGCCTGGTAGACGAAATTTCCCCCACCCACGTACTGGTCTCCGCCGTCCCAGAAACAGGTGGGATACGACATGGGATTCCCGTACCAGTTGATTCTGTTCTGTGTCTCGTTGGTACCGTACTGAGAGCTCAGCGGATGGTAGGCGAGTGCGATGAACTCCTGTCGTCCGAATTCCCCCCACAACCTGTCGAGGGCGGCTTCTGCGTCCGGGCAGAAGCTTCACCAGGTTGCGGAGCAGAGTTCGGCGAGGACGACCCGGTCGGTGCCAGCGTTAAGTACCACCGGAGTGGCGAGTGCGAGGACGGCGAGAAACAGTGCGGCTTTCCTCATCTGTCTTCCTCCTGTCTGTCTGCTGGATCCTTACAGCGTTGAGTGTCTCCGAGAATCTCTGTGTGATTGTAGCATAGAGACGGATGATTGTCAACCGATGGCTGCCGTCAGCTGATCCTGACGGATTCAGTGGAGCGATGATCTTGTGCCGTGTGTGTCCTTCCCGTGTTTCACAGATCCACCAGCGCCCTGCCTCCGGTCAGCCGTGACTCGTCCTACCTGACGACCTGTGCCGCGACGTATACGTACTTCAACGGTTCCGTGCCGCTGTTTCTGACCTGGTGTTCCGTGTGGGTCGGACAGTATGCTACCGAGTTCGACGTCAGCTTCAGGGTCGGGCCTCCCGAAATCACCAGTTCCCCTTCACCCGAAAGGATCACCAGGGCTTCCTCGTACCCTTTCGACGAGTGTTTCGAACCGGATTTCCCGGGCATAAGTATGACCAGGCCGGACTCCATGGCGGTGGTTTGAGGCGGGCCGTTCAGTATCGGCTCGTAGTGGGTCGTGGTGTCGCTGAGCTCGATGACGCAGGGGTGAGGCGTCCGGTCAGCATTCCTATTCGTGAATTCCACCCAGGACAGGCCGCGAAAATCCCCCTCCTCGAAGCCCCGGGCCTCATCCCGGGGATAGTGCACATCGATGCGGGAAGCGACGGCAGGCGGCAGGTCGCTCCCGTGGCAGACGAGGCACATTCGTTTGACGAAGATGGGCTCGACGTACCCGACACCGCCGCCCTCGAGTTCCACGACTGCGGGAACGGTCTTCCCGGAGGTTTTCACGTATTCGTCCAGCAGGGGCTTCATCCATTTCTTCGGCGCGTTGTTCTCATTGCGAAGCCGGTGACTCGTACGCCCCATCCGAACACCGGGAGAACTCGCCTCCCCGGCTATCTCCGGCGCCGCGTGCCGACAGACTTCGATCGCAGCCACCGGCCCGGCTTCCAGGCCCTGCTTCAGTTCGGCCATCAATTGTTTTTTGAAAGGGACCAGCGCACTCCCGCCCCGCTCGATCCATGCTTCACGATCGATCTCATCATGCCCGTATCCTGACAGGCTGTAAAAAATCAGACCAGCGAGTACGACAAAACCGAAGCAAAATCGTGATCCGCGTGAAATCATCTTCTCTCCTCCGAGCTTCATCGATCTTCTTCTGTAGAACTTGTATTCACTCCCCTTATTCTTCGATTGCACCTCCTCTCTCTTTCAGATGCTTCCTGAATGTGTAGGATGGATCGGCGGAACGCCTGTCCAGGTATTCATCGAATCTCATCTGTTCCCGCAGAGTTTTCCCCCCTTTCAATGAATCAGCCTGTCTTCGCTCAATCGCTCTGATCTCCAGAGCGGTCGAAAGTATCTCCTCGACATGTGCGGACGTGACGAAGAGAATCCCGTCATCATCACCGAATACGACATCCTCGCCGGTGATGGTCAGCCCACCGAAACGTACACTGAGGAGTGCTTCCGCTTCACGCGGATCCAGTCTTCGGGGACCGGCGGGACAGGTTCCGCAGCTGAACACCGGGAATCCAATCTGTCTCAGCTCTGCCGTGTCTCGATGACAGCCCCAGACCACGATTGCGGCCAGGCCGGAGACCTTTGCCTCCAGAGCTGTCAGATCCCCTATGCATCCTTCATCCGGTCTCCCGGCATTGTCGATGACGAGCACGTCTCCCGTTTCCGCCTCCTTCATCGCCTCGAGAAAGACATCAACACTTCCGTAATGTCTCGCCGGAACCGCCCGGCCCGCCACGATCTGTCCCGGGATCACCGGTCGGATATCAGGGGGACCGATCCGCAGGGGACAGTTCAGGCGAACACAGGCATCGGCGATCAGGGGGGTTGATAATTTCGTGAATCGCTCGAGAAGAGTGGAATTGTTCATGAGTACCTCATCCAAATACGATTGAGATCAACTCTCCCGTACGCCCCTGGCAATGCGGTCGCCGATCTCCCTGTCGATGTTGCGCCAGTATTCGAACGCACGCTCCAGGACGGGTTCGGATACACCGTTCTTCAGGTGCCCGACCACGTTTGACACCAGGCGGTCACGCTGGGCGTCATCCATGACCTCGCGGACCAGGGTCCCGGGTTGCCCCCAGTCGTCATCGTCCTTGCGCCTGGTGTAGGCTGCGCGAATGAACTCACCGCCGGCATTCCAGACGGCCTGTTCGGGATAGCGCTCGGGGGAAGCCTGGGGGCCGCCCCTGGAGTTCGGCGCGTACACCGGGTCCGACACCTTCTCGACCCGCATTACACCTCCTTTACTGTAGCTGTGCACCGGACTCTTCGGCCTGTTTACCGGGATCTGCTTGTAGTTGACGCCCAGGCGGGCCCGGTGGGCGTCGGCGTAGGAAATCAGGCGGGCCAGCAGCATCTTGTCAGGGCTCGGACCGATTCCGTGAACGAGGTTGTTCGGCTCGAAAGCAGCCTGTTCGATCTCGGTGTGAAAATCGGTGGGATTTCTGTTCAGGGTCAGCCGGCCGACCTCGTGCAGCGGATAGTCGCCGTGGGGCCAGACCTTGGTCAGGTCGAAGGGGTTGAAGCGGTAGGTTTCCGCTTCCCCAAAGGGCATGATCTGCACCCTTAGCGTCCAGCTGGGATAGTCGCCTCGCTTGATCGCATCGGA
>CAZMKB010000013.1:0-27439 GCA_964566685.1 uncultured Gemmatimonadota bacterium
CGAGGTGACTCGTGCGGCATGAACAAGAACTCAACACTTTGGGACGCTCGTAAAAAATGTGGAAAAATCCGGGAAACTGTGATATAATTGTCCTGTTACTACGGGGAGCACATTATAGTTTACATTGCCCTCTGAAGTAATTGAAGAATTGTCCTGATTTGCAGGAATAACACCATTGGCGATGTAAACTATTTGTCGCTCTTGGTAGTATCAGGCCTGTCGACAGGGACAGGTCAGTGAGAGTGCAGGAGAAGGGCTCCCTCTCTCCTGCGGCGATGGGCATGAGGAACCGCCGGTGAAAATCATATCGGTGCTCGTTGTCGGAGGATTTTTCATTCTGGGGGCGAACCTTCTGCACGGTCAGCACCAGAGCAGGGATATTCTCCCCCCGCCTCCGGATCCCTCACCCAATACACCACTCCCATCCCCCTTCCGATCTCTTAACCTCTCTCCTCTCAACATCCCTCTCTCTCCTTCTGCCCTCCTCACTAAATTGCATACCAACAAGTGTCTCACTTATATTAACACAGAGGGTGGTGTCGGATCTCCACTTTCCCTTCGGATGCGAGTACGGCTGCTATGAAACACCTCTCCTCATCCGATCCGAGATCAATCAGCTTCCGAAGCCCCCAGCGTTCGTCGTTCTCTGCGGCGACCTCATCTGCTCGAACAGGGAAGAGACCTGCGACAGCCTGGATGCGTTCGTGGCAGGTTTCGACATGCCCGTGTACATGGTGATCGGCAATCACGAAGCCGATCCGAACATCTTCGATTCCACGTGAGTGGATGATGAGAACCATGTCTGGCCGATTCAGAGCCGGCTGCCGGGCCAGAGGCGGTGGTACCGCTGGGAATACGAGTCTGCTCTCTTCATCGTGGTCAGTAACAACAACGACGCTTCCGACAGTCTCTTCTACTTTACCTCCTCCCCTCCCTGTGACAGCCTCCACCACGCGCAGTCATCCCAGCGTGACAGTGTGAGAACCTGGCTCGAGAGCGCCGGAGAACACACCGTGTGGAAATTCGTCTTCGGCCACCGTGCATATTACGGCGCCGAGTCACGGGTTATCAGGCCGAATGTCTACTTTTCACAGGATTACGCGGAAAAGCTCAGGACCGGTGGTACGAGCTTCCTGAGAGACCTCGAGGCGGGGAGTGTGGATTTCATGATCAGCGGGGATCAGCATGCTTTCACGAGAACGGGGAGGTTGAAGGAGAACAGGTTGAGTCCCGATGACGGGGTGATCTATCTCACCCTGGGGGGAGGCGGTGGAAAGATCGAGCGCGGTCTGGACATCTCCCTCTCGGTCGGCGTCGAAGAGGCCTTCGACGATTCCTATTTCTACACGATCTTCAAGGTGGTCGCGGACACGGTGAGAGTCATCACCGTCGAGCCCGGGACACACCGGATTCTCGACAACTGCACGGTCACCAAATCCCCCTCCTGAGGCCGAATACCAGCCTGAAACGCCGTTTCCCGGACGAAACACGAGAATGTGCCATAACGGGAGGATATGGAAGAAATCCGAGAAGATCCGTTCAGTAATCGAAACCTCGCCTGCGGCGTGGTGCCGGCGACCATCATTCTTATCTCCTTGTCATAGAATGAGATATGAATACATTCTGCCGTGGCATGGTTGATGCAACTTATAATGACACGGGAGCGATAAAGAAGCAACGAAGAGTTCCGATGAGGAACTCGAGACGAGAATCGCGGAAGAGGATTCCATCCGCATGGGGATGGAATCCTCTTCGAATTTCTTTCCGTTTTTTTCACTGCAGTTTCTCTCTCTGCCCCGGTTGCATCGAACTCCCCCCTGTGCTATAATGAGAACTGGTCGTCATCCGAAAGCGGCCGCCACAATCGAAAGCGTATGAATAATTCGGGTTAAACACTGAGGAGGCTTTTTGTCTGCCCAGAGAATCCAGCGTATGATGTGTCGGGTGACGAGCACCTGTCTGCTCCTGGCGGCTGTGCTCCTTTCCGGACGGGTGTGCCCGGCCTACGACCAGGATGTCATCGTCTATGCAGCGCACCAGGACTGGCTTTCCCGCATCTACATCCTCGCAATGGACGGATCGGTCATCACGTATTTCGAGTACGATTTCTACTACTTCTGCGACCTGGAAGTCATCGACAACCAGGTGTACGCTGCAGAAGCCTTCGCTCCCAGAGTGTACCGGATCGACATCGAGACAGGCGGGCTCGAGACCGTCGTCGACGACTGGTCGCTCTTTTATTTCTACGATGTCGCCTTCGACGGCACGTACCTCTACGTCACCGAGTGGGACCTCAACAGATACGACATCAACGGTGAAAAGGACGGTTCGGCCGGTTTCGATCAGGACACCTTCGGGGGTGCCTGGGACGGTACTCACTACTGGACGTTCAACGACCAGAACCAGATCACCTGCTGGGATATCTCCTCCTGGCCGAACGTGGTCGAGCTGCCGGATCTGGCCTTCTCACCCCCGAGTTCGAGCTGCCGGGGACTCTGGTACGACGGCGAGTACTTCTGGAGCGCGGAGAGCATCGACGGCGCGCCCGGGTCCATCTATCGTTTCGATCAGACCGGCGGTGTCGTCGAGCAGTGGGACGAACCGGCGTACCGTGGCTGGGCGGCCTGTGTCATTGAGGGCGACAGTACATCCGTCGAAGTCACCGTCGATGATTCGGACGACGAATTTTCAACACGCGGTTCCTGGTTCACCACCGGTCACCCGGATGCTGTCGGGACGACGCTCCATTTCACCGGTTCCGGCGGCGGGGAACTCCGGGCGGGCTGGAGGGTGGATACGCGCCTGCCCGCCTCGGGACTCTTCGACGTATTCGTGTGGAAGTTCGATCACGAGATGTCTTCCCGCATGTCACCGAATGCTCCGTACTGGATTCTCTCCGGCGAAGGGCTTACCGGCCCGGTACTCGTCGACCAGTCGACGCCGGGTGACGAGTGGATTCCACTCGGCCGGTACGAGTTCGACGCGGAAAGAATTCAGGGAGTTGCACTGACCGCGAGCCCCGACGGTGCCGTCATCGCCGATGCCGTGAAGCTCATCGCCGCCGACCGCTGAATCGCTGTTACTTTCCTTCTGATACAGGTTTCCTGGTCCAGGTCCCGTCTTTTTCCATCCACTGGTAGCGCGGCTCGCCCGCTTCCTTGTGGGCCATGGTGTCCGTCACCTCGAGCCCTTCGGGGGTCTTCTTGACCCAGAAATCGATGTCGTAGGTTTTTCCCTCGGGATTCGTGAAGTCGGCGCAGACGAAGTAGGTGCCTTCTTCCGTCAGGGTGAGACGCTCCCGGTGGATCTTGTCGAGCGCGAGCTGGAGAGTTTTGTCCTTCTCCTCGTCGCGCACCTCCATCCAGCCGTCGGTGGATTCACGCTCCACGTACCCCTCGAGAAAGTCGGCGACCGACTCGATGGTGACGGATTTTTCCCCGCGGGTCGGATGCTCCGCCTGTTCCGTGGGATGTTCCCCATGCTCCTCGGTGGGGTGCTCCCCATGTTGCTCGGTGGGATGTTCCTCCTGCTGACCGCCCGTGGGGTGTTCTCCGGACTGTGAAAAGGCCGGGGAAAAGGTGATCAGGGAGAAGGAAAGGACTGTGAGAATGCAGAGAAGACTTTTCATCGGTGATACCCTCCTTTGACGTAGAACAGGGTGGGAACAATGTATTCATTCTTTGGCTATCCGGAGATCGGATGTCAAGACCTCCGCATCCATCGGGAAGGGGGAGAATATTCTAAAAGCAGGGGTCTTCCGGGGTCCGGTCGATAAAAAGGGGAGCGCCCTCAACCGGGACGCTCCCCCCGTGAGGAATGAACAAGATTCAGCTCCAGAGGATAGTGTCCACTAATGGACGATCGTGAGCTCCTCCACGAGATCTTTGCAGCCGAACACACGGTCGATCACGAAGAGCACGTAGCGAATGTCGCAGACGATGGACCTGGCCATGTCGGGATGGTAGTAGTAGTCCTTCGCCACGGCCTCGTACACCGTGTCGAAGTCGAGACCGATGATCTCACCACTTCCGTTCAGGATCGGGCTCCCGCTGTTCCCGCCCGTACCGTCGTTCGTGGTGAGAAAGTCGACCGGAATGTCCCCCAGCTGCTCGTCTGCGTAAGGGCCGTAGTCACGGTTCTTCCATGCTTCCTTCAGCTCCTCCGGCACGATGAAGGGATACTCGCCCGTTTCCTTTTCCATGAGGCCGCAGAGACTCGTGATGAAGTGATAGTGGACCGCATCGCGCGGGCTGTAGCTCTTCACCTCACCGACGTTGAGCCGCATCGTGAATGTGGCATCGGGGTAGAGGGCTCCACCCTGCCAGGCGGCGTACGCCCGGATGAGCTGCGGCCTCAGTCTGTTCAGTTCGCCGATACGGGCCCTGGTCCTCGTCCGCCGTTCGTCGAGCTCGGGATAGAGCTCGGCGGCGAGCTCGATGAACGGGTCGTCGAGCGCTTCGAGATCGTCTTTCGACATCCGGAACATCCTGAGCCGCTCTTCTTCGTCGTCGATCCTCGTGCTTTCGTAGATCTCATCGACGTACCGGTCCAGGTAAGCCTGTGGGTCCTTCTTCCCCTCCACGATCCTCTCGAGGGCAAGGATCTCCCGGCCTTCCGGAAGGTCGAGGCCGAGCTTCAGAAAGTACTTCATGATTTCCCTGTCGGTCTCGGTGACCAGGTTGATCTGGAGGTTCCTCAGGTCGTCGATCGTTTCCGTCGTGTCCCGATCCTGGTAGCCCTGCTCCCGCTCGATGTCCGGTTTCCCGCGCTCCACCGACCACTTGTAGATCTCGACGGCTGCGTCCATGAGATCGCTCATCTGAGTCATCATTCCCAGGATGAAATCCTTTTCCATGGTTTCCTTCTTCTTCGCGTAGACCTGTTCGAGCTCGGGGAGGACGTGCCCGTATCGTTCGAACAGCTCCTCGTTCTCCTTCAGGAATGCAGTGAGACGGCGCTCCTGCTCCCGCTTCTTTTCGAGGATCCGGCCCTTCTCGAAACCTTCCAGTATTCCGCTTCCGTAGAGCAGGAAGTTGTCGACCATGGTCTCCCGGTCCTCGTGTCTCAGGGCCACCGCAGAGTCCTGCTCGGAGTGCCTGGCAATGATGTCGCGATACACCGTGAGCATCCGGATCAACCGGGGATAGTAGAACTTTTCGAGATCTTCGATGTGGTAGGAGCTCACGTAGCGCTGCGTGCTGCCCGGGAACCCGATCACGAGCGTCAGGTCTCCCTCTTTCACTCCCGCCGCCGAGATCGGGAGCCAGGAAATCGGTTCATAGGGAACATTGTCCTCGGAGTAGTCTGCGGAGGAACCGTCCGGGGCGACGTAGGCCCTCAGGAACGAGAAGTCCCCGCCGTGCCGGGGCCATCGCCAGTTGTCGATGTCGTCACCGTAGTTTCCGATCGCTTCGGGAGGGGCGTACACGATCCTGACGTCCCTGATCTCGAAGTACGTGTGCAGCATGTACTGCATCCCGTCGTACAGTTCGGCGACTTCGCATTTCACGTCGCGGCCTTCTTCCGCTTCCTTCACCACCTCCTTCGTGGCCATGTCGATGGCCATGAACCGATCGAGAGGGCTCATGTCGTCAGTGACCGCGGAGAGGATGCGGTCGGTCACGTCTTCCACGGAGAGAGTCACGAGCGCCGTGTATCCGGTGGCAGGAATTTCATCGGATCTGGTCGGGGCATAGAAGCCCTCTTCCACGTAGTTCTTTTCGATGGTTGCCTGCCGCTGGATCGCCGTGAAAGCCACATGGTGATTGGTGATGATGAGACCCTCCGGAGATACGAACGAGGCAGTGGCTCCCGGTAGCCTGACGACAGCCTGGTCGATGCTCGGTGCCGAAGGATCGTGGATGTCTCCCGTGCTCAATTCGAGGCCCCGGCGCTCGAGGTCCTTCCAGTCGAGCTTCTCCAGGTCAGTGAGGGGCCACATCCCCTCATCGGCACCGACCGATGCCGGCACAGTGAACATGCATGACAGAATCAGTGTGGAAACGATGCTTCGCATCCGCATCATCGGTGACCTCCTCTTTTCCAGCTCATCCGTCCCGGCAGCCTCGTCCGGACTCTGGACCAGAACGGTTTCGAAAGATTCCGGGAAACATTTCTGCTGCCGGGGATTCTTGCCCGTACAACTTCGTTCTCATTACTACGCACGGAAGACCTTCCGGGTTTCAACTCTGGACACGAATGCTCGAAAATCACAGATAGAAAGACAAAAGGCCGAAAGCGGCTTCTCACATTCCATTCCCTCTTGTAAAGAATCACTGCAGGTCTTCTCGATCCCCGGTCGTGGTACATCTCGTACCGATCCCGAAGCGGGTCCGCGGAACTGGTTCGGACCGATCAGACACACAGACACACTGGAGGCCTCATGTTATCATGCACACTTTCTCTCCTTGCAGCAACGTTTTTCTTCTGCTTCGCTCCGGTCCTCGCTCAGGCCCCCGACGTCCAGTGGACGGACACCTTCGGCGGAAGCGGCCTGGAGCGGGTGGAAGACGTCATCCAGACTGCAGACGGCGGCTACCTCATCACCGGTTTGACCACATCTTTCGGCAGCGGCTTCGAGGACGTGTACCTCGTGAAGCTCGATGCCGAGGGGAACATCGAGTGGGACCAGGTCCACGGGTCAGGCGTCGACGATCACTGTTTCGCCCTGACCGAGAGTTCCGACGGCGGCTTTCTCCTCGCGGGCTACAGGGGAAGCGGCGACACGTTTCCCGAGTTCAACGCCTACGTCGTGAGGACCGACGCCACAGGCAACTTTCAGTTCGAGAACGAGTACGACAGCAGCATCAATGACCGGATTCACGATGTGGAGGAGACGGCTGTGGCGGTACCTACGGTCCCGTTCGAGGCCCGGTGAATCTCACCTTCGAGACTGGGAATGTTCTGAATATCAGTCTCGACGAGTTCGTCCCGGGCGGAGCCCCCCGCAGGTATCTATTCCTACCGCGCGGTCATCGGGATCTTTCCCGACGTGGTCTGGCACAGCGATTCGTTCGAGGTCGAGAAACTCGACTGACGGAGAATGAGAGAAATTGACACGGAGGTCTATCATGATGAAACAATTCACGAGTGCACTGCTTGCGGTCTCGGGCGACCTCGCTTACATTTCGAGCGGTTCGGATGGTCTCTCCATTCTCGACTTCCCCGATCCCGCATCTCCGGTCGTGCTGGGATCGATCTCGACCATCGATGCCTGGCTGGTGAAGGTCCGGGGCGGTTACGCCTGCGTCGTCGAAGCCATTCCGAACGAGCCGTACTACCTGAGGATCATCGATGTCTCCGATCCTTCGACGCCGTTCGAAGTCGGATCCCTCCAGGTCCCGACCCTCGCCTCCGAGCTCGAAGTCTCAGGCGGGTACGCCTACATTGCGACGTACTATGACGGAGTACGGACCATCGACGTATCGGATCCTTCGGCACCTTTCCCCGCTGCCATCTACAATGCGCCCGATGCCATCGACATCGATGTCCGGGGGGACTGTGCTTACGTGGCTTCGGCCGACTGGGACGGAGGATTTCTCATCCTCGACGTCTCAAATCCGACGAGCCCTTCCCTTCTGAGCCTCTACAATCCAACCGGCTGGTTCCATCTGTTCCACGTGGCCGTCTCCGGGGACTCCGCATACGTGAGCCAGATGAACGAGATATTCCTGTTCGACATCTCGAACCCGGCTTCACCGGTTGAGATGGAATCGATCGACGTCCCGCTCGAAATCTTCGATATGACCGCCGCTGGACGCTCGTTCTCCGTGTCGGATTACCGGACGGGGCTGCGGATCTGGGACAACACGCTCCTGCCGGCTACGGACTTCTTTCCGGCAATGATCCGTTGATGGAACATGAAAAAACCCCCCTCCTGTGTCGGGGAGGGGGGTTTCTTTGCCGGGGCATCGGGTCCGGGCGGGGACCCGGTCACCACGGCGAATCCAGGTTCTTCAGGCCGGTTTGCGCTCGCATCTCTTCTCGTTCGTCCGGCCCTGAAGATCCGGAGGAGGTTGTGCCGCCGGATCGCAGCCTCTGCGCTCTCTTCGTGTGATTGGAGACTGAGACCGACGGGTCGAGTGGGGGCTTGTCCACCCGGTTGCCATTCAGGAGAAGCAAGAGGGATGCCCGATCGGGGACGGATCGGGGTGAGCTCTCAAAGGCTTTGAAACAGAGATTGTTACGGCTTCCGCTCGAGAAACCGGAAGACCGGGGAGACCTGCCGGTGTGTTTCTCCGGACACATTATTGGACGGGCATTTGTGTCCAGGGAGACACGCCTCTCTCCTGAACTGTGCTCCTGCATATTGACTTCTGTATCCGTCGATAATATGCTCATAGTGCTCTTCGCATCCATGAGGGATGATTTACTCGATCGGCTCAGGATGAGTCTGCACTGAAGGGAAGGAGTAGAGAACGGGGTGTCGATGGATTCGAACAGTGAAAGCGTCCGGGCCGGGACAGGCCGGCGTCGAACCACCTGCAGGAAAAGCGAGCGGTACTCCCCCGGATTTCCCGGGAGGAGGAAGAATCAGCTCACCTTCACCTCACTCATCCTCATCCTGGCGCTCGCCGCATGCGGGAAAAAAGGCAAGGTGACTCCGAAGGTGAAGGAACCCCCCGGAGAAAAACCCCGGTCATCCTGTGAGTTGTTCTCGGGTACGATGACCCCGGCGGACACCATCAGGGTGGTCCTGACCGATCGCATCTCGAGCGAGCACGCACCGCTGCCCCGGAACACGGGGGAGGAGATCCTGTTCGATCATCTCTACGGGACACTGACCACGCTCGACTGCGAAGGCCGGCTACTCCCGGCCCTCGCGGAGTCGTGGTCCTACGACGCCAGGGACCGGAGCTGGAGGTTCGTGGTATCGGAGAAGGCTGTCTTCTGGTACGGAACGCCGGTGAAGGCGGCACACGTCATCGAAAGCTGGAATCGGACCTGTGACGATGCGACGCTGAGAGCCGCAGGCATCGATTCAGCCGTGGCCGTCGACGCGAGGATCCTTCGGATATACGTTTCGGATCACCGAAACGAGTTTCCCCGGATACTCGCGGAACCGCCCTTTGCAGTTGCTCTCTGGCCTTTCGACACGGTCTGGCCGCTCGGGAGCGGTCCCTACCAGCTCGAACCGTCAGAGCAGGTGAGGATAGCGTACATGACGGAAACCATAGATATCAGGAGTTCGCCGAAAGCCGGTGGTCCCCTCATCCAGTTCATCCAGGTGTCCGAAGGGGATGTACGGGACCTGATGCCGGAAGCAGCCGATGTCATCGTCTCATCTGCTCCGGATGTCATCGAATATGCCTCTGAAATCCCTCACCTCGCGGTCAAGCCGCTCCCCTGGGAGGTTACCTATGTCCTCCTGTCCCCCGCCCGGTTACAGGAAATCCGATCGGGGAGCTCATTCGAAGAGCTTCCGGACGACCTGCTCAATGAGCTTGCAGTGAATGCGGTGAGGGCTCCGGCGCGCGGATTCCGGCCGCCTGTCTGGTGGGAGATCCTTCCGGAGTGCCCTCTGGCTGCCGATCGGATGGAAGCTCCCCACCTTCCTCCGGATCTCTCTCCCGTTCCCGGGGTCCCTCGCATCGTGTACGATTCCGGCGATCCCGTCGCGCGCGATCTTTCCGAGCGGATCATCGCCGTCATCATGGCCGACCCATCGATTTCGCCGGGCTCTGACGCGTTCAGCCGGGTCCTTCCCCTCGAGATGCTGCCGGCGGAGGACATCGCCGTCGTGGGGATGGTGGAGCCGGATCTCTCCCTGAGCCTCCGGCGGGGAGTAGAATTCGCCTATATCGTTCCGGTTTCAAGGAGAGTGTCATCCCCCTGCTACGAGTGGAATCGGTTGATAGCCGATGTGCCGTGGCTCGGAGCGGGGGAGATCGACCCCGGCATTTCCATCGTTCCCCTCATCGACGTACGGAGGTTCATCATCGCCGATGAGCGGCGGGTCAGGATCACGGTCGACTGGAAAGGTACGATCCGCATCGGGAGGTGACGACCTTCCGACTCCCACATTCCCGCAGGTTCGTGTCGGGATTACAACCCGGCAATTCCCCTGAAAGCCGAATTTGCACAGGATATCTTCAGCGTTATATTACTGAAAGAGGAGTCTATAGAAACGTATCGGCCTTTCCCTTTTTACAGAAGTGGCCGGGATAAACACCGATAGCATCATGAAATCATGAGGTGAGAAGAAGCGTGTATACACCATCGGAAAACAGCATGACCGTTGAGAAGCTCATGACCATTATAGACAGTATATCGGATGGCGTTCTTGCTGTCGACACGACGATGCGTATTACCTTCTTCAATGATGCCGCTGAAAAAATCACTGGTTTGAAGAAGAAGGATGCAATCGGAGAAAAGTGTTACGATGTACTTCGGACTGACGTGTGCGACAGTGCCTGCGCTCTTCGCCAGACCTTCGAAACCGAGAAACCGGTGATCAATTACTACATCTGCTCGACGAGGACCGACGGGAAACGGGTTCCCATCAGCGTTTCGACGGCTCTGCTGAGAGACCACGAAGGAAACGTCGTCGGCGGAGTGGAGACGTTCCGCGATCTGAGCCAGGTGGAGGCTCTGCGGAAGGAGTTGGAGAAGGGGTATACGTATGCGGACATGATAGGCCGCAGCCCCCAGATGCAGGAGCTGTTCGAGCTCATCCCTGTTGTCGCTGGGAGTGATGTGACTGTTCTGATCGAAGGCGAGAGCGGTACCGGCAAGGAACTGGTTGCGCGTGCTGTGCACAACACGAGCAGGAGGCGGGAGAAGCCGCTCATCAGTGTCAATTGCGGGGCTCTTCCCGAAACGCTGCTCGAATCGGAGCTGTTCGGATACAAGGCGGGTGCATTCACCGACGCAAAGAAGGACAAGGCGGGACGATTTGCGCTCGCTGAGCAGGGAACGCTCTTCCTGGACGAGATAGGAGAAATCTCTCCTGCACTCCAGGTCAAGCTCCTTCGGGTACTGGAAGAACGCGTTTACGAACCGCTGGGGAGCACGAAATCCGTTGAGGCTGATGTCCGTATCATAGCCTCGACCAACCGAAACCTGAGGGAGCAGATGCAATCGGGAGAGTTTCGCAAAGACCTCTACTTTCGGTTGAACGTCTTCTGCATCAGACTGCCTCCGTTACGCGAGCGCAGGATGGATATCCCCCTGTTGATCGATCATTTCATTGGCAGGTTCAATCACATCTACAACAAAGATGTCTCCGGAATTACACCACCGACGCTCGAAATACTCATGAATCATCACCTCCCCGGGAATGTCCGGGAGCTCGAAAACATAATCGAGCACTCATTCATTTTGTGTCCCGGAGGAGTCATCAGACCGGAATATCTGCCGGAGTATCTGCAGGAAAAGCAGGCGATACCGGCAATCGAGATTGCAGGAACCATGAAGGAAATGGAATCTCTTTTCATCCTGGCCGCGCTGAAGAGGAACCACTGGAATAGAAAAAACACTGCGGCAGAGCTGGGCATCGACACATCGACACTCTACAGGAAGATCAAAAAGCTGGGCTTGAACATTCCATCAGCTACGAAGGGAGCCGATCAGCCGACGTAGTTGCAGAAATGCATGACAGGCCCCGCCCGGTCATGCAGAAGTGCATGCTCGCTCGCTTCACAGGCCTTTCACCAGCACCGTTTGCCTCTCTTTCTACAGCTTCAATCTCTTTGTTGCAAGTGACTTACAGCATATCGGCCTGCGCGCTTCCGCCCTGGCACAGTCTATGCCTTGGCAGCTGTTGGAGACCGAGATGACGGAAGGAGGTGAGGCATCATGATCGGGCTCGATCGGTTGATGAAAGTCAAGGGAGTCGTAGCGACTGGGCAATTCAGCGAGGACGGGAGATTGATCAGGAAGGCTGGTGACGTACCGGACAGGCTGCTGGAAGCCGGCGCTGCACTGTGCCGTGATCAAAGGACCAGGATAGCTTCGTACCTCGACGCCTTCCGGAACAGCTCGAGCATGGATTGGACGCCATATATCGGATCAGCGGTATGGGGAGGGAAGTACACGATGATTGTCATGGGATGTACATTCGTTTTCGTGGAGGCGAAGTACGTCGATGTCAATGAGTTGATGGTCGATCTGCTCGAGTGTGGCCCTACCGGTCCCCGTCAGATGAACCAGTAGTGCCGACGGAGGTCTTTTCGAAGTTGAAAACGAGAGAGGAAGAAAGGAGGTGATCTCCATGCAGATCAGAGACAGAGTGTTGGGTGATGGTATCCTTCACCCGCCAGCTGTGTCATGGCGTCTTTTCATTGACAGGCAGGGGTCCATGTGGCTCTGTGAAAAGGATGCCGACGAGAACAAGGATCCAAAGGATCAGGGGTGCTGGAACTGTGCAGACGTTGCTTTCAACTGCGCGGCTCGAAATGCATGAAGCCCGGATTCATGAGGACGTCGAGCATACCGAAAGACGATGAACCCATGGCCACGACAACAGGGGATGCACATGGGACAGCCTGACGAACACCGGTAACTGCCGCACCCGAGGTTATTTATCCGGGGCGGCAGTCACCTCCGGCTCGAATGGAACCGGAACTGATGCTGCTCCCCTGCCACCACATCGGAGAGTGCAATCATGGCAGAGAAGATGTTGATCTTCTGCGGTTCGGATGATCCTCAGAGGGCATTTCCCCCGTTCATGCTCGGCTCCGGCGCCCTGGCGAACGATATGGAGGTCACTCTGTTCTTCACCATGAGCGGACTGAATATCATTCGAAAAGGAGGGGCTGAGAAAATCGACCTGCCGGGAACCCCGATGACCCTGCCGGAGTTCATGGAGATCATGCGAGAGGGAGGTGCGCGGATGATAGCATGTTCTGCGGCACTTCCGATCGTGGGGATGAAGGAGGACGACATTATTCCGGGTGTCGAGTTCGGTGGTGTGGCGACATTCGTGAACGGCGCCGAAGAGGCTGACATTGTGTTGACCTTTTCCTGAGGAACGGCCGAAACCGAATCAATGAAGAGCCGGAAAGGAGAGTGTATCATGAGCCCAGCAGAACTCAGGAGCCTCGATATCAACAGACTCGTCGACGCGCGGGGCACGGCCTGTCCGGGACCGCTGCTCGAAGCGAAACGGGCGATGACGGGTGTACCGAAGGGTGAGATCATGGAGGTGCTTTCCTCCGACAGGAGCACGAATCACGATCTCCCGCTGTGGGCGGAAAAGGTAGGGCACGAATATCTGGGGACGCTGGAGGAATCGGGTTACTGGCGTATTTTCGTGCGACGTGGTAAGTGACGGTATCCGGAGAAACCATCGCATGTCTGATCAGAAAATACTGGTCTTCTCGACGGACACCATCTCTGATCCGGGAATCGATTTCGCCGGCAGCGCCCATCTCCGCTATTCCCCGTCGGTGACGGTCGTTCATGTCCCGTGTTCGAGCGGCATACGACCCGCCTGGATCCTCTTCGCCGTCGAAAACGGCTTTGACGGAGTTTTCATCGCCGCGGACGGATCCGATTGTGCCTATCTGGAAGACTGCACCCGGCGGACCGGCATGGTGTTCGACGGGGCGCAGGCGCTCCTGAAGGAGCACGGGCACAATCCCGGGCGGGTGAAGATGGCAGCTGTCTGTTCCGTCTGTGCGGAGTCATTTGTTTCACATATGGAGAATTTCCAGAACGAGTTGAAGGATCTGGGCTACTGAGTGGCCCTAGACATAAATACGCTCGTATTCGGCCACCGATGCATCCCGAACCGCTGCGTTGCTCGTCGGTTAAATACCACTGCGGGTATTCGCCCTCCTCGCGCCTTGCGGTTCGGGCGCCTCGTCGCCCTCGATACGTGACCGTATTTATGCCCAGGACCACTAAGGTTGAGAGGATGATTGCCATGTACTACGACACCCTCGTCGTCGGTGGAGGAATTGGAGGAATGGAGTCCGCACTGACACTGGGGGACATGGGCTACTCGGTGCTCGTCGTGGAAAAGGAAGCCAGTATAGGGGGGAAAATGGTACTCCTCAGCAAGGTCTTCCCGACGCTGGACTGTGCAAGCTGCATCTCGACGCCGAAGATGGCTGCAACCTCTCATCATCCTCGTATCACAGTTCTGACGTACGCTGAAATCGATCAGATTCTCCGAAAGGCGAACGGAGAATTCATCGTCAGGCTTCACCGGAAACCCACGTTCGTCGACTTCGATGCCTGCACCGGGTGTGCGCAGTGCGAAACAGCCTGCACCGTGGTGGTTCCTGACCAGTTCAACTATGAACTGGTGGCTCGCCGGGCAGCGTACATTCCCTATCCGCAGTCTGTGCCGAAAAAGGCCGTCATCGATCGTTCCGGTACGTCGCCCTGCACATTCTCCTGTCCGGCGGGGGTGAAGGCGCACGGGTACGTTTCACTGGTTCGGGCGGGGAAGTACGATGAAGCATTCCACCTCCACATGGAAGATGCCCCCCTGCCCGGAACTCTCAGCAGGGCATGCTACGCCCCCTGTGAGGCGGCATGTACGAGGACAGAGCTCGAGGGACCGGTACCGATCAGAGCCATCAAGAGATTCATGACGGACCGATACTACCAAGAGCATCCGGAGCCCGAGTACGGACCTCCGGACAATCTTCTCGATGAAAGAGTGGCCGTCATCGGTTCCGGCCCCGCCGGATTGTCCGCTGCATATTTCCTGGCGCGCAAAGGATACCGGGTCACCGTGTTCGAGGCGGCACCCGAACCTGGCGGCATGCTGAGGCTCGGCATCCCCTCGTACAGGGTACCGCGTGATGTTCTGGACCGTGACATCAAAAATATCACCGCCCTCGGAGTGGAAATCCGCACCGGATCGCCGGTCACCTCGGTGAAAGCGCTCAAGGAACAGGGGTACGATGCTGTGTTTCTGGCAATCGGCGCTCTCGATCCCTGGAAGATGGGCGTGCCCGGAGAGGATCTGGAAGATGTCGCCGACTGTATGTCGTTCCTCGAATCGAGTAACACCGGTGAGCGGAGAGATCTGTCGGGAAGCACAGTGCTTCTGGTTGGGGGCGGGAACGCCTGCATCGACTCTGCTCGAGTGGCGATGCGTCAGGGGGCCGAAAGAGTAATCGTCCAGTACCGTCGCAGTCGCACCGAGATGCCCGCGCACGACTGGGAGGTCGATGCCGCAATGGAGGAAGGAGTGGAGTTCCGGTTCCTCGAGGTGCCGATACGGTTCATCGGGATGGACGGACACGTTGTGGCTGCAGAATCGATCTCCATGGAGCTCGGCGAACCGGATTCGAGCGGGAGACGGCGACCGGTGCCACGGGAAGGAACCGAAGAGCTGACGGCTGCCGACCTCGTCATTCTCTCCATCGGTCTCCGTCCCGGTACGAGTCCCTTTCGTGAAGAACTCGAGGTCGACAGGAGCGGGACCGTCAAGGTTGACAGCGAGACGCTTGAGACACCGTCGGATTCCGTCTTCGCAGGAGGCGATGCCGTAACCGGACCATCTTCGATTACCGAGGCAATCGGTCAGGGAAAGCGGGCGGCGTTCTCCATCGACCGTTATCTGCGGGGAATGTCCAGCAGCGGCATCACTTTCGACGACAGGCTCCCTGTGGTTCCCCGCGAAGCCGTCATTGCCCGTTCAGAGTCAATAACACGGCGGGATCCCGTCCCTGCCGTCGAGCTGCCCGCAACAGAGCGGGTCCGCTCGTTCGCTGAGATAGAAGGATGCATGTCCGAGGAAGCTGCCCGCTACAACGCGAACAGGTGTCTCGATTGCGGTGTCTGTTCCGAGTGCCATCAGTGCGTGAACGTCTGTCCGGCGGATGCGATCAAGCTCGGCATGCGAGTTATCGAGCAGATAGTGGAGGTCGGATCCGTCATTCTTGCCACCGGCTGTGAGCTCTTCGATGCCCGGCTGAAGAAGACCTATGGATTCGGTCTCTACCCGAACGTGATCACGGCGATGCAGATGGAGAGGCTCCTTTCACCGACTCGACCGTTCAACCATGTTCTCAGGCCATCCGACGGGAAGAGGCCGGACAACATCGCCTTCGTGCTCTGCACGGGATCCAGGGATTACACCGTGGATAACCGCCTCTGCTCAAGAGTGTGTTGCATGTACTCGATCAAGCAGGCGCAGCTTCTGCTGGGGGCGCTTCCGCTCGCTGACGTTACTGTCTACTACATCGATATCAGGGCCTTCGGTAAGGGCTACGAGGAATTTTTCCGGCAGGCGAAGGAGATGGGCATCTGTTTCGTCGAAGGACGGGTGGCCAAAATCGAGCAGACCGAGAATGAGAATCTGACAGTCCACTATGAAGATGTCGCGGGGTGCGGGTGCCTGCAAAAAATGGAACACGATCTTGTGGTCCTGTCCGTCGGACTCCTTCCGAATCGAGATGCCCTGACTCTGTTCAAAGACAGACAGATAGAGACCGATGCATTTTCTTACGTCAAGGAGATCGATGAGGACGTCAACCCGGGAAAAACTTCGATAGAGGGTGTGTTTGTGGCGGGATCGGCCTCTTCGGCGCGGGATATCCCCGACACCATCCTTCACTCGGGTGCCGCGGCGGTCCAGGCGGCGGCCTACCGAGAGAAGATGAAGGGGGTGGATCGATGACGGACAGGCGAATCGGAGTATCCATCTGTTACTGCGGCGGGAACATCTCGGACTTCGTCGATGTCGAGAGAGTCAGAGATGCGGTGGAAGACGAGCCGGGCGTCGTTGTCGCCAGGACCTGCATGTTTGCGTGTTCCGATGCTGCGCAACAGGAAATGATCGAAGATATCAGAAACCAGGATCTGGACGGACTCGTCGTAGCCTCCTGCTCACCGAAGCTCCATCTCGTTACCTTTCAGACGATGGCTGAGAGAGCCGGTTTGAACAGGTATCGATACATCCAGGTGAATCTGAGAGAACAGTGTTCCTGGGTTCACCGGGACGACGTCGAACGCGCCACGGAGAAAGCGATCAGGCTCACCCGTGCCGGGATCGCGAAAGCTCTCCGGACGGATCCACTGACCCGGCTGCGAGTCGAGACAACACCAGGAGTGCTGATAGTTGGAGCGGGAGTTGCCGGATTGAGAGCATCTTTCTCCCTTTCGGACCTCGGACTGTCTGTATTTGTGATCGAGAAGACCTCCCGTGTCGGAGGCTGGACCGGAAAGTGGGGAAAGACCTTTCTCCATGATCAGCAGGGATCAGATATCATCGACGATCTTCTGGAACAGGTGGAACAGAGGGAAAACGTATCACTTTATACACGGGCGGAACTGGTGGAAAAGAGCGGCAGTATCGGTGATTTCTCGGTAAAGGTTCAACTCCGGCAGGAGGAGACGATCACGCTGAATGTGGGTGCGATCCTGGTCGCGACCGGGTTCGATGTGTACGAACCGGCGAAGGGAGAATTCGGCTACGGCATCGACGGGGTTGTAGTGCTCTCAGATTTCAAAGAGATGGTCGATAACGCAAACGGTGTGTTGAAACACAATGGGCGTAAGATCAGGGACATCGTATATGTATACTGTGTGGGGAGTCGACAGTATGAAGATGATACGAACGAATCCCTCCACTGTTCACGGTACTGCTGCAGCGCGACTGTTCATGAAGCGCTCCTCGTCCATGAGAAAGATCCCGGTATTCACCAGTTCCATCTTTTCCGCGACATGCGTACGTACGGTAAACACGAACTGCTCTACGAAGAGGCGTGCAGGAAAGGTTCTGTGTTCATCAGGTATGAGGGTGACGATCCGCCGGTGGTGGAACAAGAGGGGGAGAGACTCCGGGTGAAGGTGAATGACCGGCTCCTCGGGGGTGAACAGCTGGAGATAGAAACGGATCTGGTGGTGCTGGTAACGGGGATGATGCCCAGGGGAGATGAAAAACTCGTGAATGTCCTGAAGCTTCCTGTCGGGAGGGACGGATTCTACAACGAGATTCATCCGAAGCTCAGACCGGTGGAAACCGTTGTGAACGGTGTGTTCATCGTCGGTGCGGCTCAGGGGCCCAAAACCATTGCTGAAAGCACGGCCTCTGCGCTGGCGGGAGTTTCCAAGAGCGCCTCACTGCTCATGAAGGGCTACGTTGACCTCGAGCCGTATATTGCCCGGATCGATCCGGAACGATGCCGGTGGTGCAACATGTGTGTCGAGGCCTGTCCCTACGACGCCATCGAGAAGACAGAGATGGAGGGAAGGGAAGTCGCCGGCGTGAGACAGTCGCTCTGTAAGGGCTGTGGAGCGTGTGTTCCTGTCTGTCCGGAAGAAGCGATAGACGTTCTCGGGTACACCGATTCGCAGATGAGAGCTGTGATGCGTGCGTTGGTCAGCGAGGTGGTGTCATGAAGGATATGCCGGCTCGTGGCGTCCGTGAGATCATGAGGGACGAATTCGAGATGAGAAGTAAGATCACCGAAGTGCTCCTGAGTGGACCACGGAGTATCCCCGAGATAGCAGATGCCCTCGGCTGCCCGAAGAGTGAGGTCGTGAGGTGGGTCATGGCAATGTGGAAATATGGCGCCGTCGAAGAAGACGGCAAGCCCGACAGATCAGGATATTACCGCTACCGAATGAAGAAGTGAGCGTGCCCGGTGTCGACGGTAAACTCGAAATTTCTCAAAGAGGTCAGCTGTTCGGAAGATTTCAATGCCTCTGCCTGTATGCACTGTGGCCTCTGCACCGCCCTGTGCACCATGGGACTCGACCTTCTCCCGAGGAGGATCTTTCGTTGTGTCATGGTGGGACTGGAGAACAGAGTCATCGAAAACACGGACACGATCTACTCCTGTCTCCTCTGCAAGCTGTGCGAGGAAAACTGTCCAGCCGGTGTGCACATCGTGGAAAACATAAGATGTCTTCGATGCTATATCAATCGGGAAATATTCGATCTCGGAGGGACCTGAGCCATGGCGTTTCCGACAAAAGACATTCTCGGAATACTGGTCGATAATCTCCGTAAGCGGAGGAGTGTGCTCCCCCTTTCACGGAGAAAAGCAATACGCTGGGCGGATGGGCTCGAGATCCCGGAAGGAGGAGGCACTGTCATCTACACGGGTCTCATGTATCAGCTCATGTCTTCCGTCGTCGCTCTGGAGAAGATGACAATGCGGTTCGAAGACACCTGGATCAGGCATTTCTCCCGACTCGGGAGAATGGTAAACCGGGCAGTGGATGTTTCCTCGGTCATGACCGTGCGAGACTACGATGGACGTCGGTACTTCGACAGCCTTCTTCGCAACATCGTCTGCCTGTTGAGAAAGACACATCTCGAATTCGGATACCTCTATGATAATGAGCTCTACACCGGAGCTCTCATTCACGACCAGGGAGTGTGCGATGCCTTCGAGGAACACGCCTGCAAAGTCTACAGACTCCTGAAGGAGAACAGAGTCAGGCGCGTTATTACAGTGGATCCTCACACGACGGATATGCTCAGAACGGTCTATCCCAGAATCATCGATGATTACGACATCGAGGTGACGAATTACCTCGAACTGCTCGCGAGAATGGCCCCGGAACCCGTCAGGAAGCTTGATCGTGATGTTGTCATCCACGATTCATGCGTATATGCCCGCTACGAGTCGATCATCGAGGAACCGAGGTTGCTCCTCGGAAAAGCCGGTCTGGATATACGTGAACACGAGTATACGAAAAAGATGACGTACTGCTGCGGCGGCCCGATCGAATCCCTGTTTCCGAAGAAATCACGCGCCATAGCGGACAACCGTGTCGATCAGTTGAAAGACAGGAGCAGGAACATTGTCACCATGTGTCCCATCTGCCTCATCAACCTCCGGCATGCCGCGCTGGGGACAGACGTATCAGTCGAGGATATATCCCAGTATCTGGTGGAGGCGTACTGTGATGACGTACAGCCAGCTCCGTAGTCAGTCATGATTCAGTTCGTTTTTTCTGCAGGCGCTGCTGTGCCGGTGCCTGGAACGACCGGTCACCGAATCGGACTTCCGCAGGGGAAACGAAACCGGGAGGTTTCACCATGAAAGAAATCATCTGTGATACGAATGAGATGAAGCGGGCCACTGCCTCCGACCATCCTTCAGGCGCTGAGATAAAGGTCCTGCGGCACGGAGACACCTCCAGGGTCCGGACTGTCCTTCTGCGGTTGCCCCCGAATTGGCAGATGTCGGAACATTCCCACACGACCGCGGAGCAGCATTTCGTTCTGGAGGGATCCTACGAAAGCCAGGGCAGGGTATTCGGTGTCGGGAGCTACCGGCTCATCCCGAGGGAAACCGAACACGGGCCGTTCACGACGGAATCGGGAGCGGTAATCCTGGTGATATGGGATCCGATCGGAGAGTAGACACAAGCCTTCGGTTTGTACGAGATAAACCCGCTCAGCCGCGCTTCGGCGGGAACAGGCTGAGAAGACCAATCACCAGCGTTCTCGAGGAGGTGTGACATGCCACGCTACATTTCTCTCGTATCTTATACCAAGGAGGGCATAAGAAACATCAAAGACACCGAAAAGCGTGCCAGACACTTCGCTGAAAAGGCGGCTAAGAAGGGGATCTCGATCAGGGAAACGTACTGGACTATCGGGCGATACGACATCGTCCATGTGTTCGAAGCTCCGAACGACGAGGCGGCGGCTTCGGTGGCTTTCGCCCTCGGCTCCATGGGAAATGTCCGCACGGAAACACTCCGGGCTTTCGATTTCGAGGAGATGCAGAACGTCCTCTTGGACGTGTACGAATTTCAACTCGACGAGGGAACCTTGAAATAGACGAGACTCCGATCACTCTTTTTTCTGAGCTCTCACGACGACGAACGAACCCTCTCCGTACCCGGGCCGAGCTGTTTCTACACTCTTCATTTCACGTAGACCGTGGAAAATGGTCTGAACGAAGCTGAACTCCCGGAAACCTGTTCGATCCAGGAACCGGACAATGTCCCGAACAGAGTAGAAGGTGGCAACCCGGTAGAAGACACTCTGTTCTTTTCGCAGCTGGTACTCTCTTCCCAGGAAGCTGTCCTTGTCGACGAACCCTATGACAAAGAACCCGCCTGGTTCCAGTATCCGGAACACCTCCGCGAACGATGCCTCGACATCATCGAGAAAACAGACGGTGGTGACCATGAGAGCAACCTCGAAGGTGGAATCTGCGAGGGGCAGTGCTTCCGCTGTGCCGGCGGAGGTGTTGATCCCTCTCCGCGCTGCGATCTCCCGCATACGGGCGAATGGTTCGATTCCGAAAGTTATTCCCAGCGGAGCGGCAAAGCGGCCGGTGCCGACGCCGATTTCCACCCTGTTCCCTTCACCCGGGGGCAGCTGCTGCCTGACCGCAGAGAGTTCGGAGAGGTAGGTGTGCTGGTTTTTCTCGAACCAGTTCTCGTATTTCATGGGATGCTGTTCGAATGGTTCGGTCAGTGGCACGGTATCGCCTTTCGCTCGATGTATCGACGGCTGAGAGGGCGTGCATTCTCGTCGAACCGGGTCCACCCGATATTCGCCCATCCGGTGAACCTGGTCCTCCGGTTCCACTCGCTTTCACCATGACGTACCGGTACGGGATCATACAGCGCATTCAACAATGCGCTCGAGTAGATTCCTTGCAACGGCATTCACTATTTCCAAGAAACCGGCTCCTCCTGGAATCCTACTCGATTACCCAGACCACACATTTGTTCGTGTGGCGCACGACTTTTTCCGCCACGCTTCCTATGAGGAATTCGTGAATCCTGGAGTGACCGTGTTTGCCGATCACGATCGTGTCATACTGTTCGTTTCGGCATTCTCTGCAGATGGTGTGAGCCACGTTCGAACTCTCCTGAATGGGGGTCGAGAATTTCATCCGAATCTGTTCATCGGTGAAACCGGCCTCTTGCAACACGTCTTTCGCTTCCTGGAGAAATTCATTCGCTGATGCCTTTGCGTCCTTCACCCAGTCCCGTTCCGGCACCCGCACAGTCTGTGCGAGGCCTTCGTAGTATTCCAGAGTCAGGGAAGGAAGACACGCAAGCACGTGAAAGAGGGTGATGGAAACGTCATCTCGTCCCCTGAGGAGATCAGCGACATAACGAGCAGATTTCATAGAGTGTTCGGATCCATCCAGGGCTAACAGCAGGTTTACCGGCATGGTGAGCTCTCCTTCCTCGAGTGTTACCGATGGTGAACGGCATTTCAGGAGCTGTTCCTGTCCCGGCGTTCATGCTTCGCTCATGGATCCCGGTACTCCTTCTTCAATGCTCCTCACCGGCGAAGTGGCCCTCGAGATACTGTGACAGGATGTCATCGACTTCACCGAACACCCATTGAACCACTTCGATGTTCCTGTCATTGAGGATATGCGTGTAGATATCCGAGAGGCCTCCACAGATCATGACATCGGGGTGGAGTTGAATCACCTTGATCATCCTCTCCAGGGGATTGTCCGAAGAGAGATGGATGGTTTCACGTTGCTTTATCTCCCCGTCTTTCACTTTTACCAGGAGAATCGTGTCGGCGCAGTCTGTTCTGGAGGAGACGCGGGAACCAAAGGTCGGGATGGCGATCGTTGTCATTGCTCACCTCACACTTCTTCGGAAACTTCCATAAATCCTGTCCTGCCCGCTCACCGGAATTTCGGATCCCGTCTGCCGGACAGACATGAACGAAGAGTGCAACTTGCTTGCCAGCGCACCGGTGATGGTATAACTTGAATTATAATAATCAGTACCGAGGATTTCCGCGGGATCCTGAGAGGGCGGAAGCACGGACTTCAGTTGCGTATGTGCAACTTATTCTTTGCAACAGTTGCAAGAGAGAGACGTGATCATGTCAACTCATACTTCTTCATCTTCCGCCACAGCGTCGAGCGGTGGATTCCGAGCTCTTTTGCCGTTTCCACCTTGTTCCAGCCGTGTTCCTCGAGCGTTTCCAGAATGACCCGGCGTTCGGTCTCCTGGAGGTGTGAGTGACGATGGCCGGATTCAACGATCTTCGAGCTGTAATGGGAGAGTTCGGGAGGAAGGTGATGAATCTGGATTTCACCGTCTCTGCACATGACGAACGCGTGCTCGATGATATTTTCCAATTCCCTGACATTGCCGGGGTACTCGTAGTGCATGAGAATGAAGAGGACTTCGTCGGAAATCCGGGTGACGGATCGGTCCATTTTCTTGTTGAACTTCTCGATGAAATGGTTTATGAGGAGGGGGATGTCGTCTCTTCTCTCCGACAGCGGTGGTAACTGTATTTTCACCACATTCAGCCGGTAATAGAGGTCGTCGCGGAATTCGCCTCGTTCTACGAGATGGTACAGGTCGTCTTTCGTAGCCGCGATCACCCTCACGTCTGCTTTGACGGAACTCGTCGCACCGAGCGGTTCGAATTCCCGCTCCTGCAATACCCGCAACAGTTTCACCTGAGTTGCCGCGGACAGGCTTTCGACTTCATCCAGCAGGATTGTGCCCCTCACGGCAATGGCGAATCTTCCGGGTTTGTCTTTTTTTGCGTCGGTAAAGGCGCCTTGCGTGTATCCGAAGAGTTCTGATTCCAGGAGTGTTTCGGGCAGGGCTCCGCAGTTAATGGCGACGAAAGGACCATCCGCACGTGGACTCAGATTATGCACGGCCCTGGCAAACAATTCCTTCCCCGAACCGCTCGGTCCCTGAATGAGTATGGTACTCTCGCTTTCTGCAACATTGGGAAGAATATCGAACAGCCGCAATATGCGATGATTCTTCGATATGATGTCTTCGAACGTGTAGCTGCGTTTGATCTCCTTTCTCAGCTCTTCGAGCGGAGAGAGATCCCGGAATGTCTCGACTCCACCTATCATGGTGCCGTCCTCGTCCCGGAGAATCGCTGAACTTATGCTTATGGGAATGAGTTTTCCGTCAGCACGGAGTATGTTTTCATGCCGGTCTATGATTTCTTCCCCCGTCTGCAGGCTGCATCGTATCGGACATGTTTTCTCGCAGATATTGGATCTGAGAACCTCGAAGCAGTACCGGCCGATTGCGTCCTCCCGGGAAACGCCCGTGATTTTCTCGGCGGCACGGTTGAAAAACGTGATAACCATGTTCTTGTCGACGGTGAATACACCATCGGCGATACTGTCGAGTATGGCGTTTGCGAAATCCGGCGGGAGAGTATGATGAGTGTGATCGAACATCGTCAACGAGACGTGAAGATGAAAAGCAGTGAGACAATCCGGTCTCGCCCGGACATGGTATCCGAGTACCGTCGAAGATAGTACAAGAAGGTCTTCCATTTGTCAATGGAAGGGATAATATTATATAATGATTGAGGAGGTGCGACATGAGAGGAGAAGGACAGCAGGGCGGTATGGGAGCCGGAGGCTCCTGTGTGTGTCCCAAATGCGGTGAGAAGATACCGCATCGCCGGGGCGTTCCCTGCCAGGAAGAGCGATGCCCGAAGTGCAATGCAAAGATGCTCAGAGAAGGTTCCTACCACGACCAGCTTCTGAAGGAAAAGCAGAGAAAGAAACAGGAAGAGGAGTAAGGGAGAGAGGGAGCGGGGTTCGACCAGGTCTCGAGTGCGGGGTGTCCAGCGGTTTACCAGTGCTGTGGAAGGTGCCGGGATGTGGGGAATCACTCGAACGCGGTTCTATTCGACGCTCAGGATCCGCTGGAACTCCTGCTCGCTCACCTCGAGAAATCCCACCGCCGGCAGGCGCTTCGTGAGGGTCCGCCAGTTCTCATCCTTCGCGAAGACCGTTCCGAACAGGGGCAGCGCCTCTTCCAGGAAGCCGGCGTTGGCGAGCGACACGGCATGCCAGTACTTCATCTCGAGGTTCCCGGGGAACATCTCCTCGGCCGTGCGGTAGGCGTCGAGCGCTCCGGCGACGTCGTTCTTCTCCATGGCCAGGTCGCCCCGGTTCATGTAGTCGTAGGCGCGCCAGAGGCCGAGGAGCCTCCGCAGCTCCTTCACCGGTTCCGGGTGATCCTCCACCCGGAGGTCGATGATCCGGTCTGTCCAGACATTACCCGTCGCCTCACCGCGAACCACGAGGATCGCGGCCGACTGTTTCCCCCGGATGTCGCCTCCCGCCTTTTCCGCCGCTTCCAGAGCCGCGATCATGCGCTCCGCCAGTGAGCCCGTGCTCTTTTCGAATGCTTTCGCCATGGACGGCACCACCCGGTCGGTGAGCATCATGTTCGCCTGCACCGAGTAACCGTCTCCCGTGTGATGGCCGGCCTCGGGAATGCATCGCTCTCCCGTGTGGGCTGCGACATTGCCCGCGGCATCGATGACGGCGAGCTGTCGCACCTCGCGGCCCTCGTCGGTCGCGAGCAGGGAATCGAGCACCGCTTCGGGCTTCATACCGTCTCCGAGGAGAGCGAGTCCCCGGGGTCCGAACGAGACATTCACCAGGGACTGCGTGGCCACCGCGCCGGCACCGGCTTCGGCCCAGGGCACCACCGGGCCGACCGAGAACCAGTGCGACTGGACCGCCACACCGATCTCCCCCGTCCCCGGATCGCGGGCGACGATGGAGTAGGTGTTGACCGGCCTCTCCGGGCCGGCCGGCGGATACGAGCCGGGGCAGTCCGCCCGCACGGAACCAGCGAGGAGGAGAATCAGGATGGTTGCGTGGATTCTGATCATCGGAGCCCTCCCGGTCACTCGAGAACGGGGTTGGTGATCCTCCCGGCGAAGAGGATCGCACCCGATCCGGTGTCGCGGATGAAGAAGAGGAACGGACGGTCCACCCGCATGGTGAATCCTTCCGGCCGAACGGATGTGATGGCTATCCCGACCGAGGTCGCCGCGGCGGCTTCGGTTCCCTGCTCATTCACCTCGACGAAGGTCTTGTGCTTCACTTCGTCGATGTAGAGCTGGCCCCGGGAGAGGATTCCGGTGAAGTCGGCCGCCCGGGGATCGAAAGCCACGCTCATGCCGAGGTCCTTCAGCACGTCGTTCAGGGTGATGTCGTATTCGAGCTTGAACTTCGGGAGGGCGAGCCGTCCTTCCCGCACCGTCAGGCTGTCGACAACGACCGCGAGACCTTCGGCGTCGAGCCACGAGATGAGCGAATCCGTTCCCGCCCCGGAGCCGGGCAGGAGCACCACCATGCTGAACTCGCCGGCTCCGTAAGGAAGCTCGATCGCCTGCAGAAGGTCGCTTTCGTGGTAGGGGAATTCCCCTTTCTGTCCCATCATCCTGCAGGAAACGGTGTCGCCCGCCGTCGTGTGAAACGGCTCGTCTCTCGTCATGTCCTCATCGAACTCCACGGTCCAGGTGCCCTTGAAGTAGATGGCGTTGATGAGAAAGAGCACGAGCTCGCTCCGGATGGACTGGATGATTTCCTCGATCTTCCCGTTCGTGTTCTCGCTCACCCAGGAGTTGATGACGCCCGGGGCCTCCGGCGAGCTGAAGTCGAGCCCCCGCACTGCGGCCCCGAAGAAGCGCTCGGCCAGCCTCACGTACTCCTCTTCGACAGGAAGCCCTTCGCGGTACCACAGGGAATTCGCGATCTCGAAGGTCACCTTCGGGTCGGCCATCGAGAGCCTCTCCATCATCCGGGCGTATTCTCGATCGACCTCGTCCATGTCTCGCCCTTCCAGCCCGAGCACCTCCATCATGGCGGCCCGGGTGCTTCCACCCGCTCCGTTCAGTGCCATGGCGAGCGCCATCGAGATGCTCGCAGGTGAGATGAACACATTCTCCTCCTCTTCGGGACCGCAGATCCTCTCGAAGAGGGAGAGGCCGAACGAGTTCGTCGCCGGGGCGGGCTGACCGGCAGCGGGCCCGGTAACCTCGTCCCGGGTCTCGTCCCTTGCCGACGATGCCTGCTCACCCCCGCACCGGGCGAGGGAGAGAGACAGGAAGAGGAGGAGAAAACGAGTTGTCGATTTCATCATGTCGGTCCTCCGGATACGATGGTTTTGTCCGGTTTTGCCGGGGCTCAGCGGCATCCGTCGAGAGCGGGTACGGAGCTTTTTCGCTGTGTCCCCGTCATCCGGTGGATCTCCTGTGCGGCAGCGACTACTCGATGGCGATGTTCCCGATGAGCCGCTCGATTTCGAGCCTGGCGATCCGTGCCTGGTACCGGGCGGTGATGAGGAGGCTCTGAGCACGAATGAGGTTCACCTGTGCGTCGCGGAACTCGAGCGAGGTTGCCGCACCGATACGGTAACGGTCCGCGTTGAGCTCGAGATTCTGCTCGGCTGCGTCGACGTTCTGTTCTTCGAGTTCCATCAGCTCGACTTGCTTGCCGAACGTGTCGTACTTCTCCCTCACCAGTCCGTGGAGACGGTTGAGCGCATCCCGGTAGGCCAGCTCGGTCGTGTTCCTCTCGATCTTCGCGTTCTGCAGTTCGATACGGTCCCGGCCGCCGTTGAAAAGATTGTAGGAGAGGGCGAGCCCCAGAAAGCCCTCTCTCGTCTGTGTCTCGATGTCCTCGGGAAACGACGGGCTGGAGCTCGATATCGTGACGTCGGTGTAGCCGTAGTCGGCGAGCAGAGAGAGGCGCGGGTAGAACGATGATCGGGCCAGGGTGACTCCCCG
>CAZMKB010000014.1:0-27272 GCA_964566685.1 uncultured Gemmatimonadota bacterium
GGGTGGTGCGGTAATAGGTGGATCCGTCGGGTTTCGTGCCGATAGCGTGCTTTTTGAGCCTGTACCCGTAGGGTGGGGGGCCTCCGGCCCGGTAACCCTCTCTCACGACCCTCTCCATGCCCTGGAGGGCCTTTTCCCGGGAGGTGATGGAGTGAAACCGGTCCATGATCCGGAAAAACGATCTCACGATCTCTGTGAAGGGACCGACATCCGGGATGAGGACGTAGTGGATCTTGACACCTTTTCGCTCGAGGAGCCGTTCGAGGATCGCCGATTCGATATCGTCTCTGCCGAACCGGGAAGTGTCGAGACAGATGATGCTGGTGAACTCTCCCGCCTTTGCCCTGGTGATCATGTCATCGAACGCCGGGCGTCTGTCCCGTGATTCGGCACCGGCTGAGATCCCCTCGTCACGGAAGATCTCAACGACTTCAAGACCTTGTTCCCCGGCTCTTGTCTTACATCGTTCGACCTGGTCCTCGATCGAGAGACCCTTCATCGCGGACTCTTCTGATGAACAGCGGGCGTAGATGGCAGTGGTCATGGTACCTACCAAACACCTTTCATTTGACTTTATCTACCAACCATTGCTCGTGAGAAAGCCATAACTTCACATTCCCAGCCTTCCCACGTCTGTATTTATCATCTGAAGGCTTATAAATTCTAGCGATATATGGAGGGGTATGGTTCTCTGAGAATTTAATTACCTTCTGTATGGTACGTACTAAATTCGTTGCAAGGATTTTATGTGGATGATGTCCAGCTAGAATGAACAATCCTACCTTGGCTATCATAACCATGTCTTTCTGTTCAGGCTTTCGGCCTATATTTTTATCATGAGTAAAAGCCAAGAAGCAATTGTCACCTACAAACTTTAACCACTTAATATCTCTGGGAGGAGTTGAAAAGACCCGGTCATGTCGAACAACCTCAATGCCGATCTCTTCAAGTGCATCTGGAATTATTTTTCCAAGATCACGATCTGTAAAAAAGATAGGATTATGCGGCTGTTTCTTCGTAGAGGACTGCCTCTCCAAATTCTGCTTCCGTTATTCCATAATCCGTGATAATTGTATTCTTAGACTCACCGACGCCATATCTCTGAGCAATGATGCTCGTAGAAATGCCCCGCCTATGAACTATTGCTTGTCCGAAAGAGATGAACGGACTCAAGACTATAATTTTCTTACGGGAATGCATATTCTTTCTGAGTGGATAGAATATAGATGGTAGCATTGTTGCATCGTATTCGATACGCTGTAAGAATTGATTTAATACGACTCTCATTGCATATTGTTGTGATTGGTTTAATTCGAGCAATTTTGTGTACTGATCAAGAAACAACTTTCGCGCACTTGTTTTTAACTGAGAATTAATTAATAGTCGATCAATCCCCAATGCTTTTTCTGCAATGTCCATGGCATCTCGGATTGAACTCATCTTAACTTCATGCACTTGTCTGAGAGCACGGAGGATATGTGCTTCGATAAGATTGGTGAATGAAAGGCGAGTATCGTGAGGATTCGGTCGTTTGACTACCGGTTCAAAATGTCCTATATCAGTGGTTCTAGTATATGTTGTACCAATAAACCACGCACGCAATGTACTTACTGGAATATCAGTTGCTTTAGAAGCTTCTGGAAATGTGTAGAGTGGCATCTCACGAGGATCCATGCCACTATAGAAGGCTTTTTCTGATTGAGCTTGGGACATTGGATTGCCCCTTTCAATATTACTGTCCTGCCATTGGATTGAAGGATGGTACAATGATATTAGCAAATTCCATGTGCCCTGTCAATCTGGGCTCACTCTCCTCTCATAAATCACTCGTGAGCATTCACTTATACCCCTTGCAACCGCGGGAGTTTCACCTTTCGGATCATACCATTCGATTTGGATCTCCAAGGGAATCTGTGGCTGGAGCTCCTTTAGCCAGTTATCAGATTCACATATATAGGTAGTAAGAGGCTGACATCTCTCAGGGTCAAGCTCAATACCGATGTCAAGATCACTCTCAGGATTCTGAGTTCCCTTAACTCGACTGCCGAATATGAATACTCTTAGAACGTTTGGCTTACTGGCGGCCCAGTTCTTAAGAATCCTTGTAGCGTCCTCTAGTGTAAAGGCTTGCATTTTACTTTCAACGTTTTTCGGTTTTGTTATCATCATAATGTTGAGAGCACCAGACCCACCTCTACCACTCTCTGATCACTCCTTGCCGCGATCCCACACGTGTTTCAGCCTTGCTGGTAATCAATTAATCTTCCGGTTTCAGTTCCATTAAATTAGCTCTTATCACCTCACTCAATAAAACTTCCTCAACATCCTCATTGTCTATTGAACAACCATGCCTCTCCTGCATCTCAAGGCGAACTGCTGAAAGAACTCTTTTCGATAACAAGGCATTCGCGATATGTTTTGCATTGAGAGCTGCTGCGTATTCAGCTCTCTTGGCTGTGTGTCCTCCTTCAAATGATTCTTTCGAAAGAAAATAAGTTGATCTATCACTCGCTCTAGACTGTCTTGCTCAAAATCAAGTCTACTAATCGGGATGGGCTCTTCTCGATCCTCACCATAATGATAGAGTCGCCATTGAACACCATTCGTGAGTATTCCATAATGAGATCCAATCAATTTACAATAAGCAGAAAGTTGAATGATATGATTTTTTGTCATCTTTGATGTGATGGCTTTGATCTCGATTGGGATCTGGTAATTGGAAAATTGGAGCACAATATCAACGATTTCTTTCCCTCGTTCATCAACTGCTAATTGAGCATGACGGTCCATGAACCTATCAAATCCCAGACTTTTCTCAACAACGTCCTCTACTATGTCTGTCGTACTTGCTTCATTAAATCGTTGTTCTAACCCGTAAGATATGATCTTCTTGTGTTGCTTGTAATTTTCCTTCAGTCTTTTCACAACCGTAGAATAACGCCGCATCAGTACCTCCTGGTAATATTGAGTATCTCGAGGTTGTCGCCAAAGTAGAGACTATTCATTTCTAAGTTGATTTTGATTTATATCGATCTCTCTGGTTGAAGAAAGTCACATCGGCATAGCCGGCGTAGATCTCAGCTGAATGCTCGACTCCCTTGGGAATGAAATAACGATCCCCTTTGTAATAGGTCCTTTCAATCCCATCAATCGTTAAATCTATCCTGCCTTCGAGAACGATCCCCCATTGTGCCTCGTGGGAATGAGCAGGAACGTCCACATCATTGTTGAACTCCATGAAGATGATCTGGTGGTTCTCTGATTGGGAAATGTAACCACGCACTCCCGTCAAAGGAATATCTGCTTCCGGTAGCTCAGTGATGGGGTGGGGGAATATTTTAGACATGATGAATTATCTCCAACATATGCCTCCGGGAACGATAGTGTTTATCTCCAAAGTGAAGGGTGTTCATTGCTTTTTACTTTCAAGGCTCAAGTCCTCCGAGCGGCACAACGAAGACATGATCGACTATCAGTATGCCCAGAGCATCTAACTGAGGTTCGAGTTCTATACGTATCGTAGCCGTATCTTCAGGAGGTCGCAAGACTGTGAGGATTATTTGCCAGTCACCGGGATGGCTATACCAGCTCTGAGAAGATATCTGATTCATCTGGGCATCGTAATAGATGATCCAGATCTTGTCTCCCCAATTGTACCACGACCAGTGCGCACAGCCAAAAAGAAACGATCCGCTTGAGTAAGAAAATTCCTGGTAAATAAATCCTGCCCATGGCTGACTGTTGCTCAGTTCAACTGCATATTCTCCGAGGAATGGATCAGTTGGAGACGCTGAGATCCATCCCGCTTCTTTCCATCCAACAGGGGAATTTCCTTGCCATCGTTCGAAAGAACCGTTTGTGATACGGCTGGGGAACCAGATAGCGCCTGCCTGGAGGGATGAGCTCATTCCGAGTAGAAGAGCGGCTACCATCAATAATCTAGTAATCATTTCGGTCACCTCCTATTGATCTGATAGATCTCGAGTTCATCTCCGAAGTGGAGGTGTTCATTATTTCTTCCTGTTGATCAGCTCATCTTATCATTTTTCTCTTCAGAATTTCTCCAACCTTCCTGGCTCTCATCCATAGTTCATTTAATTTTTCTATTGGGATTTTGTCTACCAAAGAATAGCTTTCAATATATTCATTCGTTGGGATCTTCCATGCAAAAAAATGGAATGAGATATTATCGCGGATCTGCTTCAATTTAAAAGTTCTATTGATTTCATCATAATATTTGTCGAACTCTCCTTTATGATTCCTAATATTATTCGTGAATAGGTTGTTATTTCTTAGAATTGCTGTCCATTGATTGAAAAACTTCCTCAATTCGAAGATGTTGGAAACTAATAGTTTCTTGATATTGTTCAAATGCTTGCGATCAAGATAGGTTTTGTTTTTCTTTAAGTATATTCGGTTAAAAGTTCTTATGAGTTCAGTTGTTGTATAATCAATATTTTGCCATTCAATTATCATCTTCCAGAGTTTTTGCTTATTAACATCTCGTTCTCTTTTTAAATATTTCATTTCATAATAGAATCTATCCATTTTGATCTTCCCTCATATTGTCTCGAGTACTTCTTTCGCTAAATAACAATGTGTATTATTTGTCACTTCCTTTCCGATAATCCTGTTACTCTCGAGGTTGCCCGTGGAGAAGAGGTGTTCATTGGCCGGATTCAATAATCTTCTTGACTACCTTCATTCCTGGACTTGTTAATACCCAATGGATGCCTTTATTTTCAAGAAATCCTTCTTCCTCAAGAGTATAACAGGCGTCAAGATAACTTCGTCTAATAAAAGGATCATCATCATCGAAATCTTTAGGACCAACACGTATAAAGGAATCCATCCCTGAGGCTTCAATCAGAATAATTTCTGTGTTATGCCTACAAGCTAAGGTTAATATTTCCCTCTCCTCCGTAGATAAATCGTTCGAGGATTTCATTGCAACCTCCTACTCTGAAAATTCATTGAAAGGCTCTTCCTCACCCTTATCAGTGAATTTGCATTCAAATAAATCACAGTCATCATCTATGCCCGAGCAGGATAAATCTTTCCAATCGAGAACATCTGGATTACCCAGTTCTCTAATGGCCTCTCGCATGATCCTTACTCTCTGATTCTTGAACCTGCAATGCCTATCTTGGGTATCGATATCAGGATTTCTCATACCAGTTCTCCTTTCCATAGATATAAAGTCTATTCACCGATACTCCCTCTCCGCACTGACGACCTTGCCGACGATCTTGATGCGCGTCGTAGATAGTGCCCGTGCTCTAATCACCGCTCGCAATAAGTCCTATAATCAAGAGTGTACCGAAAGTAGCGAGCACCGAGAGCGCAACGATTCCGCCGGTACTCATACCCTTATGCTCCTGAGGTTGTTGAATAATAAGGGGTTGTTGCTGATTCATTTCTTCGGTTTGAGCGCCTTGCATTAGAAGTAGCTGCCTATATTTAGCGCATTCCTCTTCCTTATTCTTGAAATACTCATATTCTCTCTGAGACATGTCATCGAGTGATTTCTTCTGAAGCTCGAAGTATCTCGGATCATCACATGGAGAACTTTGAGGCTCACCGTTTTTTTGCGCTAATAAATCATTGCCATTAAAGATCCTCGGGGCTGCCATTGATGTGTTAGCCAGGAATACCATGGTCAATAAAAAACAATAGATTGCACGCATGGCTCTCTCCTTTCTCAGGACTTCTGTAATCGCCCTTCCCAAAGCTTACTCATGCCTCCTGATCGTCTCGACGACCTTACCTACAATTCTTATCCGGTTCTCCCGATCCTGGGCCTTGATCGTGATCGGCTTGTAGGCGTCATTGACCGGTCGCAGAATGATGAGCTCGTCATAGAACTCGATGCGCTTGATCGTGGTCTCATTTGATTTCAGAAGCTTCACAACGGCGAAGTTTCCGGAGACCACTTCCTTGTCGGGATTCACGACCACGATATCACCCTCGTTGAATACGGGCTTCATCGATTCGCCCGTGATACGCAGGGCGAAGACGTGGGTTCCTTTCTCCGTGCTCCAGACAAAATCATCGGCCCAGCCCTCCGGGTATTCATTGTCGGTGTACTCGGTGAACTGCCCGGCCTGAACCATGGAAATGAGCGGGATCTGATGAAGCGGGATGTTCTCCCTGGGCTCCTTGCGGCGGTCAGGGCCTTCATGCGGCCACTTATCATTATTGTCCTCTTTTAGCTCATCAGGCGTAACACCAAGAGCTATAGCAAGTTTGGACAATGTTGTTCCTCTCGGATCAGCCTTACCGAGCTCGATCTTTCCAATCTGTGTTCTTGAGATACCGGAAAGTCGTGATAATGCTTCCTGGCTGATGTCTTTAAGTTTTCGTAAACGCCTTATTTTCTCGTAAGTTTTCAATATGATAACTTTTTCTTGACAAAACTGCAATATGATGTTATCATTAAGATATCAAGTTATCATTCAGCCAACAGGGGGCCGCATGCTTGCTGACAAACTGAAGCTAATCAGGGCGACTCAAAAGATTACCCAGGAAAGACTTGCTCAGCTCGCCTGTACCTCCGCGTACAGGATCAACAAGGCTGAACAACATAAAACCGAACTCCGCTACTCTGAGATCCGGAGCCTCCTGATCGAGCTCGATCTCGATCCTTGCGAATTCTTCGATCTTACCAAGAAAACAGAATATCATGATCAGAAAGAAATGTCAAGCAAAAATTAAGGATAGCGCGTCTCTCCGCTTCACCATCCCTCGTCCGAAGAACCCCGGCAGTGGCCGGAGATCGCCGAAGCTCAGGGTCACCGTGACCTTCGCCGTTGATGAAGGAAACGAGAACATGATCCTCGACCGGATCATCGAGGATCTTCTGGCGGAGCTATTGTGGAATACCGGAAGGGGAAGAAAGGCAATGGACGGACCGTCTGGTACGATGAGGTCGACACGACTGACGTGCCCTGCTGGTGTTAATCCTCAAAGATCTCAAGGAGAATGTCATAATCCTCCCAAAGTCCATCCCGCCACCATCCGGCAGCCGCAATAGGATTTGTAGTGACGGTTCTGAAAGATGAAGCACCCTGTACTGGCAAGGGATGATGGAAGGTGCTGGTGTTTCCCTCCGGATCAATAATTACCACTCCAGCCCGTATCTGTGCCTGTGGATCAATATTCACATTCAGGGGCGACCAGGCCGCTCCGACATAAGATGTGTGGAACCCAACTGCAATGAAATTTCCATTCGGAAGGCGGGCGACATCCTCAAGCATAACGTATCGATTTATGTCGTGATCGAAGATGTTCAACCAGAGAACGTTCCCGTCCCCGTCTATTCTCATGGCGAGCGGGTCATCAAGCTCGTCGCCTTCGAGCTCGGTTGCATTTCCCACGATTATAGCTCCGCCTTCTCCGTCGGAACATCCAGCGGAAACACTCCAATGGGTCGCAGCTTCAATGTCACCACGGAGCCATGCAAGCTCCCCGTCACCGCTTATTTTGGCGATATAGGGCTGATTGGAATATCCGGATACAGTGATACACCCGCCATCGGTGGTTGCGACAACATCCGCCGCATATTGGATCGGGATGTCAATCGAGGTTGACCAGAGAGCTTGCCCGTTCGTGTCGATCCTCATGACCGTAGGACCAGCCGCCGACAACCCCCAGAGATATGCTGTTTCCCCGTCAGGCGCTAAATCCGCGCAGATATAGGTGGCACCATCCGCGAGATAGCCCCAGACGAGATTCCCCGTGGAACCCTCCAAACGCGCCACGGCCCCTCCCGTTCCCACGAGCAGGACATCCTCGCCCATGTTTGTGATGTCCTCCGGCCTTCCCTCTATCCCGTAGGGCTTGATCCATTGGATTCCGTCATCCGGATGAAAACAGATGATCACATCCTCCTCGTTCCACTCTACGATCGCCACGAAATTCCCGTCCGGCAGGACGATCATATCCTCGATGTCGTCATTGCCTTCCGTCCCGAAAGTCATCCCGGCGGCCTGGGAGGCCAGAAGAATCAATACGATGAATCCGATCACGGCCTTCATTTCGAGGCTCCTTTCTTCTTTTCCTTGAGCCATTCCTTGTACCATTTCCCATCGGGGGCGGGTGCCGCCTCGATGAGTTCCTGAATGATCGCGCTCATGGATATCCCTCGCTCAAATGCCATGGCGCGGAGCTTTCGGTCGAGTTTTTCCGGAAGATAAACATGCAGTGTTGTCGACATTCATTCTCCTGTTCGATCCCGCTGCTCAGGTGCTATCTCAAGATACCTTGCTGATTGTGGTGTCGATCGTAATCATTGTTGCCTCCTTTCTATATATAACATAACACATATGGCTTTATGTGTCAAGAGAAAAATCAAAAAGAATTGAAGCGGTGAAGGCAAAAACGATAGTGCCTCCGGTGTGATCTCCTGAGCAGCATTCTTACCATAATACTGTCAGCCAGGTCAAACTCCCGTACCGCTACCAGATTGTTCTGTCCTTCAGATTGCCAATCGGAATGAAACCGGCGAGCCGGTCAGGATGAGACGACCGAGGCGATTCCTCCCTCCGGCGACGTGACACCATCAGCTGTGTTTGCCAGTCGAGTAGTACGCGCTCCATGTCCTGAGATAGAGCGTATCGGTGGGGATTCCGGCGCTTTCGATGACAGCCAGATAGTCGTCAATATACGATTCGATCTTCTCCGCGTACCCTTCGAGAGCGCTCAACACCTGCTCGGCCAGCAGCATCTCGAACACCTCCGCGCTCCAGCCCATCTCTGCCAGATCCAGGGAGGAGAGGAAGAACCGGGAATAGATGTCACCGATGGTTTTCTCCGTCTCGAGAACTCTCTTCTCGAGCTCCCGGTATGCCTCCGGAAATTGCCGGCACCGCTCGTTTCGCCTATTGTGATACCGGGAGAGAATATTGTGTGCGTCATAGAGCAGGGTAGTGATCCTCAGCAGCTGAGGATACCTCCCGCCGAGTGTGGAGAAGGCCCGGGCAACCGGTTCCACCCTCTCGTCGATGAACCTGAACCGGGGCGGTGCCGTCACATCCTCATCCGATGTAATCAGCCCGTCTTCCCTGAGACATCCGTAGGCAAAGCTGCCCCGGTAGGGCCTGAGCACATTCGCGTAATGATACAGGCAGCAGGCCTTGTCCGTCGATTTCAGGAACCCCAGGTTCTTCTTCAGGTCATCGAGAGCAGTGTAGGGGGTGAACATGATGAATCCCATGATATCGAAGACATTCTCATCCCTGAACAACCGGATGCTCCTGGCGTTGTCCGCCACGGTTGCCTTTTTTCTCATGAGGGCGAGATCCGAGTCCGAACCCGATTCGACTCCCAGAAACACCACATCCAGGCCGGCCTGTTTCAACTCCCTCACGAGCTCCCGGTCGTCGTCGCCGAAGGTCTCCGTGCGGAAGTTGACCTTCCAGGAGATCCGGAGATTTCTCTTTTTCAGTTCATCCCTGAACTCGAGCATACGCTCCCGGCCCTTCGCCCCCGGATCCTCGAAGGAGCTGTCGTGGATGTTGAAAAAGAACGCATCGAAGTGGTCGACGAGAAACTCTATTTCATCCACGACCTTCCTGATGGACCGGCCCCTCCATATCTTTCCCCGGTTCACCGGAGTCTCCGGATTCACACAGCAGAAACTGCACCTCTCCACGCACCCTCTCGAGGTGATCATCCGGACAGATCTCGCCTTGCCGGTGCGCTCGCCCATGTAGTCTCTCGCAGGGGAGGGGACACTGTCGAGGTCGGCCAGTAGTTCCCTCACCTCGTTCTCGACGATCGTGCCCTTGCGACGGTAGCCGAGGCCCCTGATCCCGGAGAGGTCCTTCCCGGATGCGAGAGCGTCGGAAAGCTCGAGCATGGTGAGCTCTCCCTCTCCCCGCACCACAGCATCCACGTGTTCGAACCGCTCGAGTATCCTGGAGGAATCGAGGCTTGCATATCTTCCGCCGAGGACGATGAAGACCCCGGGCAGCCGCTGTTTCACCGCCTTCGTCAGGGTGACCGCAGCCTCCATCGTCTCGTCGAAGACCTGGACGCCGAAAACGGCCGGACGGAAAGAGATGATTTCTTCCAGGGAGGAGTCCATCGCTTCCGCAGGGATGTTCAGCATGATGACATCGTGACCGTGACTCCTGAGAAAGGAGGTGAGGTAAGCGATGCCCAGCGGCATCTCATCGTGTCCCGTCTCATCCTCGCGGTGACACATGCCGGCAAGAGCTACTCTCGTCCGGGAATCCTCTTCCATTCCCGACATCTCCTGGATGTATGTATTCCGTCAATCGAGCCCGATGCGGGGGAGGAGCTCGTCGAGGCTCCGGAGAGAGTTGTTCGAGCGGTTCTCTCTCCCGTCCCGGTCGATGAGAAACGCCGTCATGCCGCTGTCGAGGGCGCCATGGTAGTCGAGGGTCGGATCGTCTCCGATGTGGGCGCAGTGTTCCAGGGGCACGCCGATCCGGTCGGAAGCGAGCCGGAAGATCTTCCGGTCGGGCTTCTCGATCTCCACGAGCGATGAGATGACGATCTCAGAGAAATAGTCCTTGATCCCCAGCCCCTCGAGAATACCCTCCAGCCGGGAATCCCAGTTGGAGATCACGCCGAGCCGGACCCTCCCTTCGAGCGCATCGAGGACCGCCGGGACATCGGGAAAGAGCTCCCAGGTTCTGGGCCGTGCGAAGATGTCGTAGAGCTCGTCGAAGAAACCATCGAAGTCGCTGATCGGGGGAAATCCGGCGAAGACCCTCCTGACGAACTCCTTCCACCAGGCTTTTTCCATCAGCTGGCCGTCTCCCGCCGCTTCCCGCATGAACGCTCCCGACTCCCGTGCCCGCTGCCACTCCCTCTTGAAGGACTGCTCGATGTCATACCTGGAAGCCTCAGTGCCATAACGCCTTGCAGTATCGCGATAGATGTCGGCGACCGAGGGTGTCGCCCGCAGGAGCGTGTTGCCCGCATCGAAGAACACCGCCTGGACGGTTGCTTCGGAATCACTTCTGTTTTTCATAGTGCTTCTGGATGAGGTTGTCGAGATACTCCCTCGGATGCTCGACGATGTCCTTCGTCACGGTGAACGTCTGTGCATCGATGAGCCTGAGGCCGTGGCCGTAATCCCGGAACAGCCCGTCGCAGAGCAGGTCGATCCTGACCCCTTTCTCCTCCGCGAGCCGCTCGACCTCATCGAGCGCGTCGTCGGTGAACTCGATCCGAATGCCGTGCTCCCGCTGGAATTTCTCGGAGAATGCGCGCCGGGCGCTCTGCGAGAGGAGGATCCGCAGCTCCCGCTCCGGATTCTCGACGACCTTCTTCGTGATCCTGAACTTCCTGATGTCGGTGGAGGGAAGTTTCGTTTCGAACCGGAGCAGCACCTTCTCCATGGCGCTGATGAGACCCCGCGCACCCGTTTTCTCCTCGGCGGCGAAACGGGCGAACACCTCGAGTGCGTCGTCGTCGAACTCGATCTCGATACCGTAGGCTTTGAAGTCCCGCTTCTTCGACAGCATGATGGTACTGTTGCGGTTCTTGAGGATCCGGTAGAGGTCGTCGACACCGAGGTGGTGGAGTACTGCCGTGACGGGGAGCCTCCCGATGAACTCCGACTCGAATCCGTACTCGATGAGGTCCTCCGCACCGGCGAGTTTCAGGATTTCCATCCGGTCGGACGGTTCCTCCCCAGCACGCTGAGTGTGAAACCCGATGTCACGCTGCTTGAGCCTGCGGAGCACGATGTCTTCGAGACCGTAGAAGGCGCCGCTCACGATGAAGAGGATGTTCTTCGTGTTGACCTTGCTCTGCCCGGCTTTCCCCGTTCTCTGGGCTTCGAACATCCGTTCCACCTGGGAAGCCAGGTCGAACGGGCTCCGGAGGTCGACCTCGGTCTCCTCGAGGAGCTTCAGGAGGTTTCTCTGGACGCCGCTTCGCGAGACATCCGGGCCCACCTCTTTCCCGGTGGAGGCGATCTTGTCGATCTCGTCGACATAGACGATGCCGTACTGGGCCACTTCGATGTTCCCGCCGGCCTGGCGGACGAGGTCGCGAACGAGATCCTCCACATCGCCCCCGACATAGCCGGTCTCGCTGAACTTGGTCGCGTCGGCCTTCACGAAGGGGACACCGAGCTTGTTCGCGATGAGCCTGACGATGTAGGTCTTCCCGACGCCGGTCGGCCCCATCATGATGATGTTGTTCTTCACGACACCGACCGGAGACTCTTCGTCGAGATCGACGCGGATCCGGTTGAAGTGCGTGCACACCTTGGTGGCGAGAATGGCCTTCGCCTCGTCCTGCCGGATGACGTACTCGTTCAGATAGGCGAGGAGCTCCTCCGGCTTCATGTCGAACCGGATGTCCTCGAGACCCGATGTCCCGGGATCATCGTCGCCGGCGGGTTCCTGGCCGGGCTTTGCCATCCAGGGGTGCTGGAAGTTCTTGGCTATGAATTGATTCAGATCTTTCGGAAACTCGAAAAATTCCTGTTCCTTGTCCTTCTTTTCCTTCTCTTCGTCGCTCATAGTACTCTTTCCTGTTCAGTACACGGTGACATACGGGACAGCGGGGGAGTGTCAACAGGAGACCGGGAAAAACTTGAAAACACCGAAGTCACTCGCTATCTTACCCGTGGTAACGACGTGAGGTCCACCCGGCGGCGCGGGCCGAGGCGCCGGAAGAACACCGGTACGACACGGTGACGCAAGATCGAGGAGAGAGAGCGCCGATGGACAGGTACGAGTGCATCGTCTGCGATTACATATACGATTTGGCTGTCGGGGATCCCCTGAACGGCATTCCACCGGGAACGGCCTTCGAAGACCTTCCCGAGGAGTGGGTCTGCCCGGACTGCGGGGCCGACAAATCCCAGTTCGAGAGAGTGGAGTCGTGAAATGACGAAAGCGAATCAACCGTTCGAAGTCACTCCGGGGGTGTGCTGGGTGGGAGCCCTCGATCCAGATCTGCCGGCATTCGACCTCGTCATGCCGCTCGAGTCGGGAACCACCTACAACGCCTACCTCGTCCGCGACGAGAAGACCGCCCTCATCGACGCCGTCAAATCCGGCTTCGAGGATCAGCTCTTCGGCAACATCGAGCACTACACGGACATCGAGGGGATCGACTACATCGTGATCAACCACTTCGAACAGGATCACACCGGCTGCCTCGAGAAGCTGCTCGAAGCAGCCCCCCGGGCCGAGCTCGTCATCTCGAGGAACGCGGTCCCGTTCATGAAGGGGACCCTTCGGGCGGAGGTCGATCACCGGACCGTCGACGACGGCGACGAGCTCCCCCTGGGAGAGAGAACACTCCGCTTCTACCGTGCCCCGTTTCTCCACTGGCCCGACACGATGTTCGACTATCTCCTTCCGGAGAAGATACTCTTCCCCTGTGACGCGTTCGGATTCCACTACTGCGAGCTCGACGAAACGAAAGTCGAGAAACTGGACTGGAATCTGAAATATTACTACGACCTCATCATGCGGCCCTTCCGCGAATACGTCTCCGATGCCGTGGACAAGATCGCGGATCTGGACATCGACATTCTCTGTCCATCGCACGGCCCGGTCAGGCGGCGCGACCCCGGCTCGATCGTCCGGAGCTACCGGGAGTGGAGCGGCCGCGGGAGCAGGTTCGAGCGGCCGACCGTCCTCCTCCTGTTCGCGAGTTTCTACTCCAACACGGCGCGTATCGCCGATGAAATCGCCCGCGGAATCACCGAAGCGGGAGTCGGTGTCCACCGGCTCGACATCTCGCTCGGCCTCGATGAATCGGTGGAAGACCTGGTCGAAGACGCGGCGGGGCTTCTCGTCGGCACACCCACCATGGCGGGGAGTCCGCTTCTTCACGTCTGGGACCTGTTCAAGCACCTGTCCGTGATCAGCAGGAAGGGAAAGCCGGCCGGTGTGTTCGGGTCATTCGGCTGGAACGCCGCCGGGGTGAAGATCACCGACTCGGTCCTCCGATCACTGACCTTCAAGGTACCGCTCGATCCTTTCACGGTGAAGCTGGTTCCGACCGGAGAGGATCTCCAGGCAGCGTTCGAGTTCGGGAAGTCGTTCGCCGGTGAGCTGAAGTAACCCCGACTGGATCCGGCGGATGCAGCACCTACCGTCCCCGGCACCTTCCGCAATCAGCCACTGACAGCCCCGGTGCCCGGCGTGCCCGCCCGGACCGCGGGGCGCAGAGAGAGCGTAATCCTCCTCAGAACACCTGTGCGCTGAAGACGCTGAGCTCCACACCGGGGTCGTCACAGCACGTTCCGGGAAGCCCTGCTTTCCTGCAGATCCCCTGGAGGAACTCTTCCCGATCCCAGCCCTGCTCGACCGGAACCTGGGGCAGGAGCACCCCTGTCCGGTATCCCTTTCGCAGGAAGATGCCGTGCGTGCCGACCTCTATCAGATCGACGTCCTCGATTCTCGTGAGCGGCGTGAGTATCGAGATCTCGAACTCGATCCGCTCTGCTTCCTCCTTTGACAGCGGCTCGAACCGCGGATCCTGGAAAGCGGCCGCAACGGCCAGCGCCTTGACCGCATCGAGAATGGAGCAGGTCGGAACGATGCGTCCCATGCATCCCCTGAGACGGCCGTCGATTTTGAGGGTCACGAAGGCGCCGTGCATCTCCCGGAGGACCGGCGAGTCGCAGTCCCCGTACACCGGCGTGCGGCCCTCGAGAGCCGCGTCGATCGTCTCCCGCACCACCGCCCGCAGATACGCCTGCTCCTCGTCGCCGAGAGAGGCTCCCGAAGGAGAGGGCAGGGGGGTCTTTTCGGGTTTCCGGGGCGTTCGCGCCTTTTCCGTCGTGACGGCCGCCGCCAGGTAGCCGACGACCTGGTCGTAATCGCCGGTGACATCGCCGGAATTCGCGTGCGCGAGGACGTGGGCGCTCTTCGCGCCGAGTTCCCTCGAAGCCAGGAGCACGGTTGCGATCGGCCCGCCGCCGCAGGCTTCGAACGAACCGTCCCGAAGGCCGTCGAGAAGTCCTTTCACGTCGAGGTCCTCGACCCGGTCGATGAGCAGGGAGTCCAGCCTGTCCGCAACCGTTCCCGGGTGATAGTGCGACAGGTCGGAGCTGGCGATGAGAAGGACGTTCCTGTCACCGACCGCCCGGATGATTGCGTCGGCAAGGAGCTTCGAGTTCTCGTAACTCTGATCCGCCATCACGATGGGCACGATGGGGACAGTGCCGAGCGCCTCGTGAACGAAGGGGAGCTGCAGCTCGAGAGAGTGCTCCCGTGTGTGAGCCCGCTCCACGTCCCGGATCAGGTCGTGGTGGCCGACAATGGCGTCCGCGAGCTCGCCGTCGACCGTGAGGTCTCCCACGGGCGACTTCCACACGCCCCGGGACCAGACCGAGGCACCCGGAAACGGGTACCGGTGGCTCGGTCCGACCAGGATCACCGCCTCGTACTGCTTCCCGCGGACCAGGTGATAGGAATGGCCGGCGACGGCCCCGGAATAGGAGTAGCCGGCATGCGGGCAGATGAGACCGATCATCCTGCCGGGAGGTATTTCGCACGCGGCTTCCTTCATGTACTCCTCCACCGCCTTCCTGAGGACTTCTTCTTCCCCGGGGTACCAGGAACCGGCGAAGACCGGCTCCCTGATGCGGTCGGCACCCTGGAGGAGGCTCGAGGGAACCGCGAGGAGGAGAATGAGAAACACTGTCCACATTTCTTCCGGTGACCTCCGTCTCACTCCTGTCATAATAACCGAATCCGCCGTCATCTGTCAATCCCAATTCCTTCCGTGCGGAACCGTTTCGGCAGGAGCCGGAGGTGAAGGATGGATATTGACGTTCCCGCATCCGGTGTATATTTTTAGCTGTGTAAACCCGGAGGCCAGGAGGTCCGATGAACGGGAGAACGAGAGAACGACCAAGCGACCGGATGACCGGGACAGCGACACTTGTCCGCAGCCGTGCCGGGGTCATCGTGCTGCTTACCCTTCTCACGGCACTGGGAGCATACGTGAGAGTTCCCCTTCCGGGGACACCCGTACCGGCCACGCTCCAGACATTTTTTGTCCTCGTTGCCGGCGGCGTGGCAGGGACGGCGGCGGGATCGCTCTCCCAGGTACTCTACCTGGCCCTGGGAGCCTGCGGAATTCCCCTGTTCGCCTCACCCGTGCTGGCCGGCTCGCTGTCGCCGACGTTCGGTTATCTCGTCGGCTTCATCTTCGCCGCCGCGTACATGGGACGCCCCGTGAGTTCAGGGGCGGGTATCCGGCTGTGGATCGGAAGGGGGCTGGCAGCCACGTGCATCATCTATCTGTTCGGACTGTCTTCCATAGCCGTTTTCACCGGCGGTGACGTTCTTCGCGCCGCGTCACTGGGTGTGGCTCCCTTCCTGCTCTGGGACCTCGGGAAGGTGATCATGGCGGCGCTGGTGATCAGCCGTGTTCGAGGAGGAGCGGGGAAGCGCGATCCGGGAACATTGCGCTGACCGGATGGTACAACACAGGCGTCACAGTACATCTTCGGTTCTTCATGCCCTCGTAGTCTAATGGATAAAACACTGGTCTACGGAACCAGCTTTGGGGGTTCGAATCCCTCCGAGGGCATTTTTCATTCCCATGATCGATCCGCGTACAGAAGATGAACACTGGATGAGAATAGCCATCGCGGAAGCCCGGAAGGCATTCGAGCTCGACGAGGTTCCCGTGGGTGCATGCATCGTGGAAAACGGGAGGCTCATCGGGAAGGGCCACAACCTGGTCGAAAAGCTGCAGGATGCCACCGCTCATGCCGAGATCATCACGATCGGGGCTGCTTCGAGCACGATCGGATCACGCTACCTCAACAACGCCACGCTCTACGTGACACTCGAGCCATGCCTGATGTGCTGCGGGGCGATCGTCCTCGCCCGACTCGGGAGGCTGGTCTTCGGAGCGCGGGATCCGAAAGCCGGGGCAGTCGTTTCCCTCTTCGAGTCGCTCTCGGACGAGCGGCTCAACCACCGAGTGCCGTTCTCGGAAGGGGTGGGGACTTCGGAGTCCGGCACTCTCCTCACCGAGTTCTTCAAAGCGAGACGGCGTCAGTAGTCGCCGACCGACACGAATGGGCGGAATCACGCTGTTCCCTTCTCAGGAACGACGTGCCTCCTTCGATCAGGGTACGATCGAAAACTCGAATGAATCATCCGACCAGACCTCGTCGGGGAAGACGCCGGCTTTCAGTGTGTAGATGTAAGCTCCTCCCAGGGGAGCACGTCGCGGAATGACCTGTCCCAGCAGAGCAGACACCGAGTGGTGAGGCGAAAGGTAAACCGTTTCGGGTCCGAGGACCGGGCTCAGGAGGAATCCCCACGGCGTGAGGACTTCGGTCCACGCATCGAATACCTGCAGTTCTCCGGTCAGGTTCGTCACCGTTACGTGGAAGCGAAGGGTGTCACCCCACGCGAACTCCGAACCGAGAGGCTGTATGTCCACGAGTACAGGGGTCAATTCTCCTTCGGCAACGGTGATTACCTGATTCACCGGAACATCCTCTAGCACCGTCACGAGACCGCTCGGCCAGAAGATTTCCACAAGATCTACGACATCGCGCTGACCGAACCCCAGTTCGACTTCGAGGCTGTTCTGCGACTGGAAACCGCATCCGGCGCCGACGATCCGCATCTGCTGTGAATCTCCCGCGTGCGCCACTACCTTCGCACCGAATGCGGAACGATTGCTCTCGATACCGATGAGCACAACCTTCAACCAGCTGTTCGCATTCCCGTCGTTACGGAAGAGTATGTACTCGGAAGCAACGTTTGCGATGTAGAGGTCGAGGAAGCCATCGTCGTTGTAATCGCCGGCGGCGAGCCCGACGGACACCGAGCTGAGAGGATCCTGCGCTCCGGACTCTTCCGTGATGTTCGTGAAGGTCCCGCCGCCTTCATTGTGATAAAGGTTGTTCGGACCGGGATCTCCGAGGACGTAGAGATCGATCCAGCCGTCATTGTCGTAGTCACCCCAGGCGATGCCCGTTCCCTGGTCAGGCTCCTCGACACCGGCAGCTTCCGTGACATCGGTGAAGGTCCCGTCTCCGTTGTTCTGAAACAGGAAGTTCCTCGTCCCCTTGGTCGTAACATAGAAATCGAGATCCAGGTCATTGTCATAGTCGGCCCATGCCACGCCGTACGCTGTCCCGAAACCGAGCGTTCCCGATTCTTCGGTGACGTCCTCGAACTGGCCGTTGCCCATATTACGGTAAAGGGTGTTGGCGTCGTATTTACTCGTCACGTAGAGATCGGGGTGACCATCGTCATCGAAGTCGCCCCATGCTGTTCCCTCCGTTCCCGAAAAATTTTCGACTCCTGCAAGAGCGGCCACATTTTCGAAGTGGAGTCCGTCCGTATTCCGGTAGAGGAAGTTCTCGCCTCCGACACTCGAGCAGTAGAGGTCGAGCAGGCCGTCTCCGTCATAATCCGCCCAGGCCATTCCCCTCTGGAACATGTTGTCTATGAGACCTGCCTGTTCGGCCACATTGGTGAAGTGACCGGTGCCGTCGTTTCGGTACAGCAGGTTGGTCTGGTCACGCAGAAGGAAGAGGTCGAACTCGCCATTGTTGTCGTAGTCCGCCCACGCGGTTCCGCGACCGTACCCGGAGTCGGCGACACCGCGGTCCGCACCCACCTCGGAGAAGGTTTCATCGCCGAGATTCTCGAACAGGAGGTCGACACCGAGGTTGCTCACGAACAGGTCGAGATCGCCGTCACCATCGTAGTCACCCCAGGCCACACCCTCGCCGATACCGACGTAATCGACACCGGCGGCCTCAGTGACATTCGTGAAGTGTGTCTCCTGCAGGGATGCCGTGCCGGATCGTGCGAGTGGTACGGGTACGCTCAGTATCAGATAGAAAACTACAACCAGGAACGTCGATTGAAACCGGGCACTTTCCATGGCGCGCCTCCTCGTTTTTTAGCCGGACTATTTCTTCCTTCCACCTTTGTCTGTATACCACGGTCATTATACCATGGTGGCTGACCCCTGTCAACCGGACGGCTACCTTGACTCCGCAGGGAAAAAAAACAAGATTACCCGGTGGAGAGGTGGCCGAGTGGCTTAAGGCGGCGGTCTCGAAAACCGCTCTCCGGTAACGGAGCGTGGGTTCGAATCCCACCCTCTCCGCATCAACCCACGACGCTGACCGCTGGAATTCACCTCGCCCGCAACATGCAATGTCAACCCCCGCGCAGGCGGACCTGCTCGAAACCGGCGGATTCTCGCCGGACAACCGGGGGCTTACCACGAACTATACGGCTGCTCTGACCCGTCACCCCTTGCCCGAGACCCGGAAAATCACTAATTATATGGATACGTCACCGTGTCACCTGCGAGGGGGAAGATCCATGACCGTTCCTGAAACCATGGACCTTGTCAATGCTCTGAGGGAGCGCCTGGGAGATCTCAGCCTGGCTCTCCCCGAGAATATCATAAAGGTCCTCGACACACTCTCCAGCGGCGTCGTCGTCGCGGACAGCGACCGCCGGATCGTTTTCATGAACAAGATGGCACGGAGTATACTGGACTATGATCTGGACGAGGTGCTCGGCTGCCGGTGCCGGAACATCATGAAGAACAGGGACTGCAATACGCAGAACTGCCCGGTGACCCGGAGCCTCCGGCAGGCAAAGGATATTCAGGACGAGGAGACCTACTACCTCGGCAGAAGAGAGAACATCGTCCATGCCAAGACCAGCGTCATGATTCTCCGTGACAGGGAGGACAATGTCACCGGACACGTCGAGGTGTTCGACGACATCTCCCTGATCAAGGAGCTGGAGGAGGAACTGGAGGGACGGTCGTCGTTCGGAAACATCATCGGGAAAAGCCGCCCGATGCAGGAGATCTACCAGCTCATCGAGGAGGTGGCCCCGACCTCTTCATCGGTACTGATCACCGGGGAGAGTGGAACGGGGAAGGAGCTCATCGCCGATGCGGTCCACCGGAAGAGCCTGCGCGCAGCCGGCCCCATCATCAAGGTGAACTGCGGCGCACTCGCCCAGGGGCTGCTGGAGAGCGAGCTGTTCGGTCACGTCAAAGGGGCTTTCACGGGAGCCATCTCCGACAAGATCGGCCGTTTCCAGCTCGCCGACGGGGGCACCCTTTTCCTCGATGAGATCGGGGAGATGAGCATCGCAACGCAGGTGAAACTCCTCCGGGTGCTCCAGCAGGGGGAGTTCGAGAAGGTCGGAGGGGGATCGAAAACGATAAAAGTCGACGTTCGAGTCATCGCAGCCACGAACCGGAATCTCAAGGAGGCGATCGCGGAGAACGAGTTCAGACAGGACCTCTACTACCGCCTCAACGTGGTGAACATACACGTCCTGCCCCTCAGAGAACGGAAGACGGATATACCACCGCTCGTCAACTTCTTCCTCGAACGACTGCGAAGGAGAATGCCCCAGAAGGAGGTGAAGGGGGTCTCCCACGAGGTGCTCGATCTTCTCATGGAGTACGACTATCCCGGGAACGTACGCGAGCTCGAGAACATCATCGAACACAGCTTCGTCCGCTGCCAGCACGACACGATCCGCAAGGATTGTCTCCCGAAGGAGATTCTCAGCTCGAAGCGCGACATTGTTTCGAAAGCGCTCGAAGACGAATATCCGATGGAGACCGTCGAGAGAGAGCTGCTCCTCAGACTCCTCGAGAACAACTCCTGGAATCACACGCTTGTCGCGAAAAAGCTTGGCATCAGCCGCACGACGCTGTGGAGGAGGATGAAGAAGCTCGACATCTCCAAGAACGAGCACTGAGTGTTTCAATGGCGGAACATCCGTTTCAAAAGTGATGCGCGGGGTTTCCTGCCGGTGAGCGCCGTAACTCACCATCCTGCAATAGAATTCCTCGTGAATATCCTCGGAATATTCCGGCCACCCCCACACGTGTTACACGATAGAAACAATAGCGGGCGTCACCCCTCGGAGCTCATCGCGTAACTCATTAAATGTCAATGGGTTACGCCCACCTCCTCGTGGTATCGTTCTTGCAACAATAGGAACCTGTCCGAGGCACCAGAAATCGAACCTTGCGGCAGGAAAGCGGTGATGACAGTGAAAAAGAGGAAGAAGAAGCAGCTCGACATCGATTTCGGCGAAGAAAACCTCAAGATCTACTTCAATGAAATCAAGAACTACCCGCCTTTGAAACGCGCCGATGAGCTCGAACTCGCCGAACGCATCCGAAACGGCGACCGGGAGGCACTCGATACTCTCGTCAATGCAAACCTCCAGTACGTCATTACGGTGGCCAAGAAATATCAGCACATGGGTATGTCGCTTCCCGACCTGATCGGCGAAGGGACCCTGGGTCTTCTCCGCGCGGCAGAGAAGTACGACGAGAAGTACAAGGTGAAGTTCATCTCGTATGCAGTGTGGTGGATCAAGCAGGCCATCCTCGAAGCACTTTCGAAACAGACACGGATCGCCAGGCTTCCGCTCAGCCGGATCAGGGCTCTCTCGAAGGTGAACAAGCGTCTCCATTTCCTCGAACAGAAGCTGGGGAGAGAGCCGACGAGGAGAGAGCTCGCCAGCAGCAGCAACATCGACATGAAGGAGCTGGAGATCCTCCAGACATCTTCGATGCCGTACACGAGCCTCGATTCGCCCCTGAACAGCGACGAAGAAGGATCGCTGCAGGATTTCATCGCCGACACGTCGGAGAGCATCGAAGAGCAGCGGCTGAACTCGGAGGACCTCAAGAGTACGCTCAGGGAGTCGCTCTCCATTCTCGACGAGCGCCAGTCGAAGATCCTCGAGCTCTACTACGGCCTGGAGAACAACAAACCCCTCACACTCGAGGAGATCGGGAACATTTTCGGAATCACCCGCGAACGGGTCAGGCAGATCCGTGAACAGGCGCTCAAAAAGCTCCGGCATCCGAAGAAGAGGAAAGCTCTGGAGGGATTTCTGAGCTGAGGAGCCTGCAACCGGGCCGGAGAGAAAGCGATGCGAGGCGACAGTGAGGCATCTCCGGAAGCCTCTGCTCTCCGATTCGCCGGATGGACAGGCCGGCACCTCCACTTTGCCTTTGTGTTGACATTCCTCGGATCCTCTTTTAGACTATTATCACTGCGCATGCCGGCGGATAATACCCGGGGAAGCACCCACACGATGGCGGATAATACCCGGGGAAGCACCCACACGATGAAGGTACAGGAATGAAAGAGAAAAAGAGCTTGCCGAAGGATCTCTCGCCGGTGGAAGTGTTCACCGTCGCAATCAGGGGAGAGATGGAAGCACGCGACATCTATCAGCGGGCTGCTCGGAAGATCGAGAACGAGGCCCTCAAGAGCAAGCTCCTCTTTCTCGTGGGAGAAGAGGAGAAGCACCGGAAGGTTCTCGAGGACATGTATCGGGACCGGTTCCCCGACACGAGCCTGGTACTTCCCGAACAGACCGTTCTCCCCAGGATCGACCTCGCCCTCTCGGACGATTCATCGATCGACCAGCTGTTCGAGGTGGCCATGGAATGGGAGCGTCTCTCGGGAGAGTACTACGAGGAGATGGCGGAACGCGCCACGGATCACGGCACCCGTGCGATCCTGATGTCGCTCAGCGCGGCCGAGTGGGGTCACTACCACATGCTGAAATCGGAATTCGATCTGCTGCAGGCATTCCCCTCGTACGCGAGCACGAAAGACTTCAATCCGGGTGAGGATTTCCTCCACATCGGTCCGTGACGCCGGAAACACGATAGAGGACGGGCGGATCAGGCGGGCCCGGCGTTCGCTACCTCAGTCATCCGCCCCGGCGGAGGCGAAACGGCCGGCGCAGCTCATCTGCCGTACGTTTCCCAGTAGAGAGCCTCGCACCGCTTCCGGTGTTTCTCCTCCATCTGAGCGAGCTTCAGGAAGAAGTCACGTTCGTCTCCTGCCGGTGCGATGTCGGCCAGGCTCGAATAGAAATCACGGGCTCCTTTCTCCTTCTTCACGGCAAAGAGGAGAATGTCCTGGAAATCCGCATCTTCTTTCAGGTCTCCCGGGACCAGGAAGTCGCTGATCGCGACCTCGTTTCTCTTCTTCTCGTCGAGCTCGGCGGGAAGGAGCCTCCAGGAAGAGAGGTCGACTTTCTCGAGCATATCCCGATGCAGCCGTTCTTCGTCCCGGAGCTCTCTCAGGATGGTCTTCGCCTGTTCATCTTTGACGATACCGAGCGCCCTGTCATACAGATCATACGCCGCCTGCTCGGCACTGATCGCCTCTTCTACGATACCCCGTAAACGGTCATGACCGCTCTCTTCCATCATATCCTCCGCAGTGTGAACTGGTGTCTGGGAGCTTACAAGATATATCACGGAGACGGATGGTGTCAACAGCGATCGCCCGGGACACGGGGAAGCCGGCGCCGGTTCGCGATCCGGAACACACGCGCAGTCGTGCTGTCTTGACTTTTCGGGAACCTGTGGTTAAGAATAGATGAAAACAGCGTGTGATTCAGCTGGAACGGAGGAGCGGGAATGGCACATCAGGAAGTACTCGACAGTCTCGCCTGGGCTGTCCAGGCGGAAGTCTCTGCATACGTTTTTTACCTGGAAGCGATGAAAAAAGTCGACGACTATGAGCTCAAAGAAGTGCTCAGATCCCTCGCCGAGGACGAAAAACAGCACTTCAAGATCGTCGAGTCGCAGTACGATGCACTACATCGCTCCGAGCGCTGGATTACCTACAAAGACGCACTTCTGGTCGAGGGACTGCCCGACATAGACGAGAAGGTCTCGGAAGTCCAGAAGGAGCTGATGGAGGAGATCGAGTCTGCCGGGACCACGAAAGACATTCTCGAACTCGGGCTCGAAAAAGAGAAAAAGGCTCACGAGCACTACAAGAATCAGCTCCAGAAGGCAACTTCTCCCGAAGCGAAGGAAACGCTCGAGTACCTGGCCGGTTTCGAGCTCGGTCATATGAAGAAGCTCCAGAACATGCTGAAGAAACACGGCTGACCCGATCGCTCGATCCGGATCCGTTCGGCGAGACGCTTCTCTCGCCAAGGGGAGTGAACGACCGCAAATGCGCCTCACATCATCCCGCGGCCGTGAACGACCCATTGCCCACCGGCTTTCGCAGCCCGGCGGCGGCATCGTCCGCCGATTGACACAACCCATCCCGTGCAATAAATTACCGTTCGAGTGCGGAGAGATGTCCGAGTTGGCCTAAGGAGCACGACTGGAAATCGTGTGGGGCGTAAGCCCTCGGGGGTTCGAATCCCCCTCTCTCCGCCATTTCTCTTTCTACTGCACCCTGGACGGTGAATCGAATCGCTCATCCGATACAACCCTGCGCCGTCACATCCCCAGAGCGTGAAGGAAGGACATGGGCGAGAAGAGAAATCCGTACCCCGAAGCGAACGCTGGCCTCATGCGGCTCGACCGCTGGCTGAAGTCCGCCCGCATCTACAAGACACGCTCATGGGCGAAGAGGGCGTGCGAGGAAGGGCGGGTGAAGATCGGCCGGAAACGCGCAAAACCGTCGACCGCCGTCGGCGCCGGTGACACGATTTCGGTAAACAGGAAGGGAAAAATTACGGTGTACGAGATTCTCCTCCTTTCGGACAAAAGTCTTCCGCCCGCCAGGGCCCGGGAACTCTACCACGTGAAGGAAGTCATCGAGAAGCAGGGAAGCGAGATCATGAAACTGATCCGAAAGGCGGAAGGCCCGCGGGGGCCTTCATCCCGCAAGGGCAAGCCCAGTAAGAAAGAGCGGAGAGAGATCAGGAAGGTACGAGGATATTGAACCGACGTGACCGTCAGGAGGAACCATGAGAAACGTGATCATCATCGGATCGGGACCGGCCGGCCTGACAGCAGCCCTGTACACGGCGAGAGCGAACCTGGAACCACTCGTCGTGGCCGGCGCTCAGCCCGGCGGCCAGCTCACGATTACGAGCGAAGTTGAGAACTACCCCGGATTCCCGGAAGGGATCGACGGTCCCACCCTCATGGACAGGATGAGAAAGCAGGCGGAGAGATTCGGAGCCGAGTTCCTCACAGGTGAGGTCAATCACGTCGACTTCGGACGGACACCGCTCGCCGTCACCGTGGAGGAGAGAACGTACGAGAGCAGGACGGTGATCATCGCTTCGGGTTCGCGGCCGCGTATGCTGGGGCTCGAGTCCGAGCAGAAGGCATACGGACGCGGCGTTTCGACCTGTGCGACCTGCGACGGCTTCTTCTTCCGCGGCCAGGAGATCGCCGTGGTCGGTGGCGGTGACTCGGCGGCCGAAGAGGCGATATTCCTCACCAAGTTCGCCAGCAAGGTGACCCTCATCCACCGTCGCGACGAGCTGCGGGCATCGAAAATCATGCAGGACCGCATCTTCGAGAACGAGAAGGTGAAATTCCAGTGGGACTCGGTGGTGGACGAGGTACTGCTGACCGAAGATGGAGGCGTGAAGGGAGTGCGGCTGAAGCACATCACGACGGGAGAGACGAAAGAGATTCCCGTCACAGGCCTCTTCATCGCGATCGGCCACATTCCGAACACACAGGTCTTCCAGGACCAGATCGATCTCGACGAAGCCGGCTACATCCGGACGGTGGGCGGTACCAGGACCAACATCGAGGGTGTGTTCGCGGCCGGGGACATCATGGATCACGTTTACCGGCAGGCGGTGACCGCGGCCGGGGCCGGCTGCAAGGCCGCGATCGACGTCGAGCGGTATCTGCTCGAGCACGCGTGAGTCAGGTGCGTGAGAGAGTCTCGAGAATCGACGCGGTTTCGGTCACGCAGGCGAAGCCGTACGCGAGGTTCCTCAGTGTCGAGAGGTGAAACTCCTCGGTCACCGACGCTGTTCCGTCCATGACGAAGAACACCCGGTAGTCCCGGAAAAACGCATCCCGGGCCGTCGACTCACAGCACAGGTTGGTCATGACGCCGGTGATCACCACGTCCCGCACGTCCAGACAGCGGAGATTCGTCTCGAGCTCGGTGTTGTAGAAAGCCGAGTACCGGTTCTTCCTGATGACCTTCTCGCCTTCCCCGGGTTCCAGATCGCGCATGATGAGCGCATCACGGGTACCTTCCATGATCAGGTCACCCCACCACCGGGACATGTTCCCGCCGTCACTCCGCAGGTCTTCGTGCACGTGAGCGGTGTAGACAACGGGCAGCCCTGCGTCACGGTACGCCCGGACCAGGTCCCTGATGTTGGGAAGCACGGCGGGCACGGCATCCATGAAGGCTCCACCTTCCGGGTCACCGAAGTAATTCTGCATGTCGATGACGAGCAGCGCGCTCCTGCCGGCATCCAGCACCAGATCGTGCCGGTTGTAAGGGGAAATTTCCTTCCTCCACTCGGCCGTTTTCTGCACGATGTTCGAACTGGTGACGTACGCTCTCATGGGTGCTCACCCCGCGTGAATCCGGATGATGGGGAGGGTATCCTCCAGCCGGGACAACAGCCTTCCATTCACTCTCCGGAACGATATATTACCCTCCGGCAGTGTCAAGAGCATTCGAACATCCAATGTCCAGGGCCACTAAGGGAGGAGGAAGCGTGAGCCACCCGGTAATCGTATCCGAAGGGCTGATCGGGCTCGACAGGACGGACCTGGCGGTCCGGTGCAGGATCTTTCCTGTCGGTGTCTCCCGGGATATCACCGGGGTCGCCCGGGACCACCCGGAGACCGAAGGGCTTCTCGTCCTGCTGTCGCACCGCGTCGACGCAGGCGTCATGGATATTCTGCCCCGGCTCCGGGTCGTCTCGAATTATGCCGTTGGTTACGACAACATCGACATCCCGGAAGCAACGGCCCGGGGCATCACCGTGACGAACACCCCGGATGTCCTGACGGAGGCGACGGCGGACCTCACCTGGGCTCTCCTCCTGGCTGCGGCCCGCAGGATCGTCGAAGCCGACCGCTTCGTCAGGGAGGGAAAGTATCACGGGTGGAAGCCCGACCTGTTCCTGGGACACGACATCTCCGGCAGGATCATGGGGATCGTCGGCATGGGGAGGATCGGGAAGGCGGTTGCGAAGAGAGCAGGGGGCTTCGACATGAAGATCGTCTACCACGACCCGGGTCCTTCTCCCGGCCTGGAACGCTCACTCGGCGCACGCGGCGTGGCGCTCGATGAGCTCCTCCGCACGGCCGACGTGGTGAGCCTCCACGTTCCGCTCACCCCGGAGACACGCGGTCTCATCGGTGAAAAGGAGCTCTCTGCCATGAAACCGGGGGCCATCATCGTCAACACATCCCGTGGGCCGGTCGTGGACGAGAGAGCGCTCACCGCGCGCCTCGAGAGCGGCGGAATCGCCGCAGCGGGCCTGGACGTCTTCGAGGAGGAACCGGCGATCTTCCCC
>CAZMKB010000015.1:0-26481 GCA_964566685.1 uncultured Gemmatimonadota bacterium
GCTACGAAGAGGGACTTGCGAGCTGCTCGAGAACGCTCCTGACCGGAGCGGAGGCGCCGGCCGACCTCTCCGACGCACTCCGCGCGCTCCTCATCGCCGCACGCGTCGACCGGGTTTTCATATTCGAGAATTTCGAAGACGAGGCAGACGGACTTTCGGCCCGCCTGGTGCAGGAAGTCTGTGCCGAAGGAGTGGAGATGGGGACGGACAGCCGGACGTGGGGGCGGTTTCCCTACCGGGAGCGCTGCAGTCACTGGCGGGAACTGCTGGAGAGGGGAGAACTTGTCAGCGGTGCGATGGAGGTGTGCTCCGGGAGGGACCGGGAGATCCTGGTGGAGCAGGGGGTCCGGTCGCTCCTGATTCTCCCCCTCACCGTCGACGGCGAGTGGTACGGGTTCCTCGGCTTCCATGACATTAATGAGGGAAGGGAGTGGAGCAGCGACGACATCCGGACGATGAAAACCGCGGCCGAGATGATCGGAGTGTTCCTCACCCGTAAGAAGTACATGGAAATTCTGCGTGTGAGCGAAGAGCGTTTCCGGACTTTGGTCGAGAACGCGAACGAAGTCATCTACTCCCTCTCACCGAAGGGAGAGTTCACCTATCTCTCTCCGAAGTTCTCCGACATCCTCGGATACGACGTTTCTGCGTGGATCGGCAGGCCGGTCTACGATCTCATGCATCCCGAAGACCGTGAAGAGGCCGCCGAGTGGCTGGGTACCATCGTTGCCGAGGGGGACCTGGTTTCCGATGAGGACGAGGACTACACGTTCCGGCTGATCCACCAGGACGGCGGCGTCCGGTGGTTCGTCACGAAGTCGTCCATCATCAGTGACGAGTCGGGAAACATCATGGAATTCATCGGGGTGGCGCACGACATCACCGAGATGAAGCGGGTCTTGGAGGAGCTGGAGCAGGCGAACAGAGATCTGAGAGAAACCCAGGCGCAGCTGACCCAGTCCGAAAAAATGGCTTCACTCGGCATGCTGGTGGCGGGGATTGCTCACGAAATCAACACGCCGATCGGAGCAGTGAGCAGCATGCACGATACGCTCTTCAGGACGGTCGGCAAGCTCAAGGAAATAATCGAACAGGAGTGTCCCGAGAGCAGCGAGCACTATCCACGAGCGAAGGCGGCGCTGAAGGTCGTCGAGGATGCCCGGAAGGTGATCAAACCGGGAACCGACAGGGTCATCAACATCGTTCGAAGGCTCAGGAGCTTCGCCCGGCTGGACGAAGCGCAGTTGAAGACGGTCGACATCCACGACGGAATCGAGGACACGCTGACGCTCGTCCACCACGAATTGAAACACGACATCACCGTCGTTCGTAATTTCGGCGATGTTCCGCATCTGGCCTGTTTCCCGGGACAGCTGAACCAGGTGTTTCTCAACATCCTCATCAACGCCCGCCAAGCGATCAGGGGGAAGGGTACGATCACGATATCGACATTTCTCCGGGAGGACCGGGTTCACATCGAGTTCGAAGACACCGGAGTCGGTATCCCCGGGGAGTATCTGAGCAGGGTCTTCGATCCCGGATTCACAACGAAGGGCGTCGGTATCGGCACGGGGCTGGGTCTCTCAATCTGTTATCAGATCATACAGGATCATCACGGTGAAATTCGGGTCGAAAGCGAAGTCGGGAAGGGAACGAAATTCACCATCATCCTCCCGACCGATCTCGACAAGCATCTGAACAGAGAGGCGTGATGCCCTGCGGGATCGGTTCCCCGCACCGTTCGGGAGCAGGAGCGTGAGACATCCACTGAAGGCAGTGATGGCTATCAGGCGGGAGGAGCTGCCTCTCGCCCTCCTCATGTTCGGCTACTTCTTTCTCGTCATCACGAGTTTCTGGATCCTCAAACCCCTCAAGAAAACTCTGTTCATCGGTTATTACAAGGCGGGAGGCCTCGGTATCTTTTCGCTGCAGCTGACCGCGGCCCAGGCGGAGCTGATTGCAAAGGTCATGAACATGATCGTGGCAATGGGTGCCGTGGCCCTCTTCAGCTGGCTGGCCCGGAAGTACCGGCGTGAACAGCTGACCTACATTTTCACGGGATTGTTCCTGGCGGGTTACGCCCTTTATTCGGTTCTCCTCAGAACCCCCGGAGATTTCGATGTGTGGTCGTTCTACCTGTTCGGCGATCTCTACAGCACACTCATGGTTGCGACCTTCTTCGCATTTCTGAACGACAGCGTCACTCCGGACAGGGCAAAGCGCCTGTACGGACTGATAGGCCTGGGCGGGGTCGTCGGGGGGGCTTTCGGCAGTCTCATCGTACGCATCTGGATCGAGGCGCTTTCTCTTCCGGTGTGGTTGTGGGTGACGGTTTTCATCGCTCTCGTCATCGTCGTCATCGCCATGAGCGCGGGGCGTATCGTCCGCAGGAATTTCCCGGAGATCGACGGGGAGGAATCGGCTCCCGGTCGCCCGGAGCCGAAGAAGAATCCCGCAATCGAAGGAGCGGTGCTGGTGTTCCGCTCCCCGTACCTCCTCTCCATCGTCGGTATCGTGGGTCTCTATGAAATCGTCTCTACGGTTCTGGATTTTCAGTTCACCGCTTCGGTGGAACACTATGTTCCCCGGGGAGAAATCGGGGAGCATTTCTCCACCGTTTTCACAATCACGAATTTCGTCGCCATGCTCGTCCAGCTCTTCCTGACGAGCTCCATTATGAGCCGGGCCGGTGTCAAAACCGCCCTCCTCGTCCTCCCTCTGGCGGTCATCACGGCCTCCTGCGGTTTCCTCGTGTTCCCGATCCTCTGGGTTGGAAGCCTTCTCAACACGGCCGACAACGGATTCAGTTACTCGATCAACCAGTCAGCCAAGGAAGCTCTCTACGTACCGACTTCCCGGGACGAGAAGTACAAGGCGAAAGCGTTCATCGACATGTTCGTCCAGCGGTTCGCCAAAGCTCTCGCGGTGGGAGTGAGCCTGGGCATCACCATCACGTTCCATGAATTCTCGAGCGTCAGGTGGCTGTCTATTTTCGTCCTCCTCATCATGGTGGTCTGGATCCATGCCATCCGGTATGCCGGACGGAAGTTCAAGGAAATGACGGGAGAGGAGTGACATGAACGGTTTCATGGAGAGGCTCCTCGACATCCGCCTGGGTGAGCGACAACGTGCCTGGCTCATGTTCACCTACATCTTTCTCCTCATCGCCTCGCTCATGATCGTGAAGCCGGTTCGAAATTCACTGTTTCTCGTCACCTTCGGAGCCGAGCGGCTCCCGTATCTCTTCGTCGTCGTGGCGGCCTTCGCGGCACTTATCACCTGGCTCTACACCCGTTTCACGAGGTTCGTCCACCTGAACCGTCTGACACTCTCCACCATCCTCATCTCGGTACTCTCGCTCTTCGTCTTCTGGCTCCTCCTCCGGCTCGATTACCAGGGGAACTGGTTCCTCTGGGCCTTCTATGTCTGGGTGTCCATCTTCGGCCTGATCACAGCCACACAGTTCTGGCTTCTCGCCAACTACGTGTTCGATGCCCGCGAGGCGAGGCGGTTGTTCGGATTCGTCGGTGCCGGAGGCATTTCCGGAGGTATCTTCGGCGGATACTTCACTAACTGGCTCGCTCCTCTCGTTACCACACACAATCTTCTCCTCTTCTGCATGGCGTTCCTCCTGGTCTGCATCCCGGTCTTCCTCGCTCTCTGGCGGAGGGGGGCGAAGAAATCCTACCGCCGCAGCATGCGAATGAGGAGATCGCGGAGTCCGGTGTCACCGGCTGAAAGCCCCGTGAAGCTGGTGCTCGCTTCCCGGTACCTCCTGTACATCGCCGGCATCATCGGGATCAGTGTGATCGTGGCGACGCTCGTCGATTACCAGTTCAATGCGGTCGCCTCCGCAGTCATCGAGCAGGAGGACGAGCTGACCGCCTTCTTCGGTTTCTGGCTTTCCACCCTCAGTGTCATCTCTCTCGGAATCCAGCTCGTCCTGACGGGGAGGGTGATGAAACACCTGGGCGTCATCAGGTCCCTCTTCTTTCTCCCAACAGGCATTCTCGTGGGATCGCTGGGGGTGCTGGTCAGCCCGGGTCTCGGCTCGGCGATTCTGGTGAAGGTCAGCGACGGCAGCTTCAAGCACTCGATCAACAAGGCGGGTGTCGAGCTCCTGTCGCTTCCCATCCCGGCCCGGGTGAAAAACCGTGTGAAGTCGCTGCTCGACGTGTTCATCGACAATCTCGCGACCGGAATTGCCGGCCTGCTCCTCATCGTGCTGACTGCGAGCCTGGGCCTCTCTGTTCGTGGAATCAGCCTGGTCGTCATGGGCCTGATCGTGATGTGGATTTTCTGCATCATTCGTGTGAGAGGCGAATACGTGAATGCCTTCAGGAGTGCTCTGGAAAAGCGGTCGATCGAGATGGAGAAGCTGTCCCTCGATCTGCAGAACGCTTCTCTCTTCGAGAGTGTGGTCAGAGTGCTCGAAGGAGACAACGAAAGACAGATTCTCTATGTGCTCGGACTTCTCGAAGGCCTGCACAACCGGAAGCTTGCACCGCATCTCGAGAAGCTCCTGGAGCATCCCTCTCCCGAAGTCAGGGCACGCATTCTCGAATTAGCACGCCGGTACCCCGATCTGGACCTCACGGACGAGGCGAGACGCATGGTCGATGACGAGCGTGAATCCCTGAGGATCGCAGCCATCAAGTACCTCTGCGACCGTTCCGAGGACAAGTTGTCCGTGCTCAAAATGTACCAGGAGCACCACGACTACCGGGTTCGTGCATCGGCACTCATGTGCATCGCGGACGCCTGGAAGCAGCATGAGAGCGTGAGGGAGGAACTGGACCTGAGGTCTCGACTCGAGAGAACCCTGAGCCGGGAGAATCTCGGGAAATTCGACGATCGGCAGCAGACCTTCATAAAGGTCAACGCCGCCCGGATCATCGGCACGGCGGGAAACAGTGAACTCTATCCCTGGCTCCACCAACTGCTGGACGACGATTCAACCGATGTCCTCGCGTCGGCCATCACGAGCGCCGGAAAGACACGGGAGCCGGAATTCACGGGAAAACTCATCCGGCATCTGAAAACGAGGAACGTCCGAAGAAGCGCGAGACACGCCCTCGCCGAATTCGGTGAAGACGTGCTCGACGAACTGATGGATAACCTGCACGATCCTTCGGTCGACAGGAGAATCAGGCTGGCGATCCCCCGGGTCATTTCCTCCATCGGGACGAAACGGTCGCTCGAGCTCCTGATGGAGAGCCTCGATTTTCAGGATATGCCCATTCGCCACGAAGTCATCAGGGCCCTGAACAGGCTCAGGAGCGCACATCCCGATCTGAAGCCCGACAGAGCGGAGATCGACCGCTGGATCACGACCGAGGTCACCCGGTACTGCGAGACCGCCGCCGTTCTCCGCAGTTTTCGAAGCTCCGTGGACGGAGGCCCTCATTGCAGGGAAGCCGATGCCGGTAGCGATCGCCCCGCGAACGCCGACAGGGCCGCCCGGCTGCTCGAAAGCGCCCTCCGGGAGCGCCTGCTGGGGGACCTCGAGCGTATATTCAGGCTGCTCGGCCTGCGGTTCTCGCCCGGTGATATCTACCACGCCTACCTCGGCATCACCAGCGGCAGGAATGATCTGAAGGCGGACGCCGTGGAATTTCTCGATAATGTTCTCGGTTCAGAGATGAAGCGGTCCATCATACCCATCGTCGAACAGGACCCTCTCGAACTGCCCGCCGAAAACATCCGCCGGGTACTCGGCAGGGACGGATTTCCCTTCGAGGAGAGTGTGCTGTACCTGCTGAGCGGTCCCGACAGATGGCTGAAAGCATGCACCCTCTACCTCGTTGCTGACAGGCGGTGGAGCCGGTACGTCGATACCGTGCGCGAGCTGGACGGAAGCGACGATCCGGTGGTGGCGGAGACGGCGGCTTTCTGTCTTGAAAGGCTGACCTCGGATCGTTAAGTTACAGGCAGGAAGGAGCAGTGCGGCCTGATTGCCCCGCGGCATGAGTGCGCTGCTCTCGAGAGGATACGCTGGTGCTGACCACGGTCGAGAAAGTCATTTTCCTGCAGGACATCGATATCTTCGAGCATACCTCGACCGAGGATCTGGCCCGGATCGCGATGATCACCCGTGAGCTCGAGCTGGGATCGGGCCACGTGATCTTCAGGGAGGAAGAGTTCGCGGACGGCATGTATCTCGTCATCGAGGGCGGGGTACGGATGCTGAGGGACGGTCAGGAGGTCATGACGTCGGGTAAGCGGAACGTGTTCGGCACCTGGGCTCTGTTCGACAGTGAACCCCGCCTCGTCACCGCCGTCACCACGGAGGAGACGCGGCTCCTGAAAGTCGACCGGGAGGATTTCGTCGAGCTGCTCTCTGATCACGCCCAGATTTCTCAGAGCATCATGAAGACGATGGTGCGCCGGCTCCGGAACCTCATGAACCGCGTCGGTCGTTAGCTCGAAGCGAGCGCCGAGAACGAAGAGGAATCCGAAAGCGGCCGTAAAATCGAAATCGCATGAATAACTCGGACCAGCCCGAACGAAATCGATTTCCGGGATCACGAGGACCGGAATCGACGGATATGATGATGATATGCTGAATGACGATCCGGGAAAGAGACCCGGAGGAGGAACAGATGACAGTGGATCAATCGGACACGATCATCGTGATCGTCGATGATGAAGAGATGGTACTGAGCAGTCTCTCGTCCTTTCTCTCGCTCGAGACGGATTATCAGGTGAGGGTGTTTCAGTCCGCAGAGGAGGCGTTGAAATACATCGAGAAGCATCCCATCGACCTGGTCGTATCGGATTATCTCATGCCGGAAATTGACGGATTGACGTTTCTCGCCAGGGTGAAGGAGCTGCAGCCCGAAGTGCCCCGAATCATCCTGACCGGCTACGCGGACAAGGAGAATGCGATCAAGGCCATCAACGACGTCGGCCTGTTCCAGTACATCGAGAAGCCCTGGGACAACGACGACATGCTGATCATCTTCAGAAACGGTATCGAGCGGAACAGGCTCATGAGGAAGCTGACCGAGAAGATGGCCGAGATCGACAGGGCGCACGACGATCTGCACAGTCTGCAGAACGAGATCCTCAAGACCTTCGTGTAAGGGAAGGAAACACATTCCGGCGGCGGCAGCCGGGCTGCGGTCAGTGCCAGCCGTCGGGAATCTCGACAATGAGGGCAAACGGCGGATCGAGCGGCCACGTGTCGTAGATGGCGATGAGGCTCTTCCCCTCTTCGAACCAGGCGAGCCCTTCCCAGTTGATGTTCTCCCACCTGCCTCTCTCGAGCGCCTCCACCGTATCGTCGATGTGGGATTTCACGCTCTCGTCCAGTCCCTCGCGGAGTGTGCCGTCGGAGTCTTTCAGCCCTTCTCTGCAGATTTCATTGATGGTGAGCGGATTTCCGACCGGATTCCCCTCCAGGTCGAACCGCTGGAGAATCTTGATTTCGTACGTGGTCCGGATACCGCTTTCCGGCGGAGGAGAGTTTTCGGACTGGAGAACCACGATGAATCCCTCCCTCGGTTTTCCGTCACCGGAATCGTGCCAGCTGTGCCACACGAGATCGGTGGCCCGCAGGCGCTGTGCGAGCGGAGGCTCTCCCGGAGGCTCGGGGACATCGAGCTCGAAGTTCATATCCGGATTCCTGACCGCTCCCACGACCTCGTTCCGGCCAATCCGGTGCACCAGGATCACGGGTTTCATCGGAAGTCTTCCGACAGCCTCCCTGAGCTGTCCGGGGACTGTGCCGTAGATCGGATAGCCTCCTTCCCACAGAACGGCGATCACCGATTCACCCGTCTCGAGCCGCTTCACCGCGAGCCCCTCGAGGCCCCGGCTCCCGAACTCGATGAGCGTCTTCCCGTACTCGGCAATGACTCCGTACCGCTCGGTCCCGGGGTCGAGTCTTCCGATCAGGCTGTGGAGGGTTTCCGACAGCACGACGATGCGCCCGTCCGCCAGGTAGTCGATGGCCTCGATGTCGGTCGCCAGTTCGGCACAGGGCAGGGAGATTTCTCTCACCTTCGCCGGATCGATCGGTAGCACGCATCCGTCGAATTCCTCCAGATCGATCTCGAAGTATCTCCCGTCCGCGTCGTCGCAGACGATCAGGAGCTTCTCGTCCAACCGTACGATGCCGGAGGCTTCCCGGACGATGATGCTCGTCCTCTCCCGGTCGGGGTCCCGGTCCGGGAGAGAGAGCGCCCCCGGGGGGGAGAAGAGCGCCGACCCGAGGACGGCAATGACGGTCGAGCGAAGTTTCGTCATGATTCGACCCTCTGATCCGGCGGAGGCTGTGCCCTTCCGATCACTTCCCGGCCAGAATTTCCTCGATCTGGTCGAGCAGTCCGTGCATCGTCCGGGTGGTCGCCTTGATCGGTTCGGGAGTCGACATGTCGACCCCGGCCTTTGCGAGGAGCTCCACCGGGTAGTCGGATCGCCCGCTGCTCAGGAATTCCAGGTACCGGCTCACCGCGGGATCGCCTTCCTCCAGGATTCCCTTCACGATCGCCTGGGAAGCAGCGAAGGAAGTCGCGTACGTGTAGACATAGAAGTTGTAGTAGAAATGCGGAATCCTCGACCAGGAGATACTCTCTTCTTCGTCGACGACCATCGCGGGTCCCCAGAACTTCTGGTAGTGCTTTCCGAACGACTCGTTCAGGACTTCGTGCGTCAGAGGCTCGTCGTTCTCGACCATCTCGTGAACGAGGAGATCGAACTCGGCGAACCTGGTCTGCCGGTAGAACGTACTCCCGAACCGCTGGATGTACTCCTGAAGAAGGGAGAGCTTCTCCTCCTCGGACCCGGCGTGCTCGATGAGGTACCTGAAGAGGAGAGCCTCGTTGGTTGTCGAAGCCACCTCTGCGTTGAATATCGCGTAGTCGGCGTAGATGTATGGCTGGACCTCGTTCGTCAGGTAGCTGTGCATGGTGTGACCCAGCTCGTGGGCGAGTGTCGAGACGGATGTCAGCGTGCCGTCGAAGTTCATCAGGATGTAGGGGTGCACTCCGTAGGCTCCCGAGGAGTATGCACCTCCCCTCTTACCGACGTTCTCGTACACGTCGATCCACCGCTCGTTGAATGCCCGGTCGAGTATATTCTGCACTTTTTCGCCCAGCGGCTCAAGGGCGATCTTTATGATCTCCTGTGCTTCCTCGTAGGTGTAAGTCTTCTCGAATTCCGGAAACAGCGGTGCGTACGTGTCGTAGGGATGGAGCTCGTCCAGGTCCAGGACACGCTTCTTGATTTCAGCCCACCTGTGTAGAGGTTCGAGATTGTCATTGAGCGTGTTGACGAGGTTGTGATAGACCTCCACCGGGACGTTGGGACCGCTCAGAGCCGCCGCGAGCGCCGAATCGTACTTCCGGGCCCGGCTGTAGAAGACGTCCGCCTTCAGGGATGTCGTGAGCAGGCTGGTGATGGTGTTCAGGTGAGCCTCGTAGGGGACGTACAGCTCCTTGTACGCGTCGTGCCGGACCCTGCGGTCGGGCGAGGTCATGTAGAGATAGTAGCGGCCCTGGGACATTTCGACCTGGTTCCCTTCTTCGTCGGTGATCGTGTCCCAGGTGAAGTCTGCGTTCGTCATCATGCGGAAGGCCTGAAAAGAGCCGGCCATCACATCGGTGGTAATCGCCAGCAGCTCTTCCTGCTCTTTCGAGAGGATGTGGTCCTTCACCCTCCTGATGTCTTCGAGGTGGTGTTCGTAGAGCCGAAGCTCTTCACTCTCCTTCAGGAATCGTTCCAGTTTCTCTTCGCTGATCGAGAGAATCTCCGGCTCCATGAACGCCGTGGCGTTCGCCATCTTCGTCATGAGGCTCTGGGCTCGCTGCGACATTGCCTGGTACGTCGTGTTCCCCAGATCCTGGTCCCTCTTCTTGGCTGCGTACGAGTACAGGAGGCCCATTTGGATACTGGCCTCTTCACTGAGCTCGAGACACTCGAGGAGCATGTCGGGAGACTGCCCAAGTTTCCCCTGGTATTTCTCGAAATCTTTCAGCTTCTCGGAAACTCCCCGGAATGCGGATTCCCAGGCCTGGTCCGACTCGAAGAGATCCGTGAGGTCCCACATGTGGTGGGGGGCGATCTCGTCTCTCGTCGGTACTTTCTCCTGAGCGAGGGCGGGATGTGCGACCGTACCCGCATTCAGTACCAGAAACGACGAAACGATCAGTGTCACGAATACTGCTGTTTCAGACATTCTCTGCATTGTTCTCTCCCCCCCTTCAACGGTATCTCTCCTGACTTCCTCCAGGGATAACGGCCGGATAAGCGGGCTCCCGAACGCCGGCGTCTCAGGACCACCTGTTTCATGAACAAACCGCTCAGCCCAGAGACCCGATCAGCCCCTCCACTTCCTCCAGGATTTCGCATGATTTCACGAGGGCTTTCATTCGATCGTGGTCGGGGTAGAGTGGACGGTCCTCGTCGAGGTGCTCGACGTGGCGCCGGATGACCTCCCGGGCTTTCCCGACGCCCGCTCCCGCCTGGTAGTCCCTGAAGTCGAGTGCCTGGGCGGCTGCCATGAATTCGATCCCGAGAACACCGTATGCGTTATCGATTATCTGCCCGTTCTTGATCGCCGTGTTCATTCCCATCGAGACGAAATCCTCCTGATCCGCCGCGGCGGGAATGGAGAGAATCGACGCGGGGGCGGACAGAATTCTCTGCTCGGAGATCAGCATGTCAGCCGTGTACTGGCTGAGCATGTAACCGGAAAACATCCCCGCACCCTTGGTGAGGAAGGCGGGAAGTCCCTGACTGAGGGCCGGATTGGTGAGCCTGTTGAGGCGGCGTTCGGAAATGACACAGACCATGGTGACCGCCGCCCCGACCATGTCCATCGGGAGAGACACGGGTGTCCCCTGGAAGTTCGCCCCGGTCAACGTGAGATTGTCCTCCGGAATGAACACGGGGTTGTCGCCGACACCGTTCAGCTCGATCTCAACCTGTTTTCGTGCCCAGGCCGCGGCGTCGTGAGCGGCACCGATCACCTGCGGGCTCGAGCGCATCGAGTAAGCATCCTGCACCTTGGTCTTGATTTTTCCGCTGAGCAGATCGCTGCCCTCGATGCATTTCATGATGGCACGGGCGCTCCTGACCGCGCCGGGGAATCCGCGATGCTCGTGCAGGCGGATGTTGTAAGGCTTCATGTTCGCATAGAGGGCTTCGAGCGTCATCGCACAGGCGATCTCGGCGTGTTTGAAGAGTCGGTCGATGTCGAAGAGGTGCAAGGCGCTCATGGCGGTGATCAGGTTCGATCCGTTGATGATCGCAAGGCCGTCCCGGGCCTGGAGACCGGGAACCGGAATTCCCGCGGCTTCCATCGCCTCTCTTCCCCCCATGCGCCTGCCCTCATAGAACGCTTCCCCCTCTCCCATCATGAGGAGTGCGATCTGGGACATGGGAGCGAGATCGCCGCAGGCCGCGACGGATCCTTTCTGGCAGACGACCGGGGTCACACCCCTGTTCAGCATGTCGACGAGGGTGAGCGTGATTTCCGGGCGGCAACCCGAATTCCCGTGGGCGTGGACGTTGATCCGGCCGGCCATTGCCCCGCGGACATATTCGATGGGGGCGGGATCTCCGATGCCCGCGGCATGGTTGTAGATCAGAAAACGCTGAAACTGTTTGACCTGCTCGTCGGTCAGCACGACTTCGGAGAGCTCACCGATACCGGTGTTGACGCCGTACATGATCTCCCGCGCCTCGATCTTCTCCTCCAGCATCCGGCGGCACACTTTTATCCGCTCGAGGGCTTCAGGATGAAGCTCGACAGTTTCCCCATGACGGCTGATCCGCTCCAGTTTTTCTATCGTCAGAGAAGAACCATCCAGGGTAATCGACATGATGCGAAACCTCTGCTCTGCTGAAAGTGAATATTCGATCCGATTCGGGCAGTGTAATGTATATGTTGCCGGCCGGTAAAATCAATAACGACGCAGTGAGCGGAGTAGATATGGCGAGAACTCTCATCCGGACGAATCGCCGAACCGGCGGCCTGATCCTGCCGGGAGCCTGCGGCTCTGTCACGCACCGCGGTTCGGGACGATGCAGATGAACTCGAAGTCTTCGTCGGACGGATTTTTGAACTGGTGTCCCGTGTTCGGGGGGACGAATGCAAAATCGCCTTCCCTGATTCGGAGGGTCTCGTTCCCGAGCGTGAGCGTTCCGCTCCCCTTGATGACATAGTTCACGTGTTCCCAGTCGTGCCGGTGATGCGGAGTGTGCCCGCCGGGACCGAGTCGGAATACACGGAGAGTGTAGTCACGCCAGCCTTCGGTCGGGCCTATCACATCGGCTTTCTTCACTTTCAGAACGCCGTTCGCTTCTACATTCTCCCGGCTGATCGACGTTCCCGGTACGACACCCATTTCGGCCTCCTTCACAGGGTTTATCGATAAAGATGAGCTGCACTCTGTTGTCCCGATTGTTTCGTCCATCAGGTGATAGTATAACCCTCGACTTAGAATTACGCTCCGGACCAGTGCGGGTCAAGTGCCGGGAGGAACATCACGATTGACTGGCGCTCTGCCGCTGTCTATAATCGGGTGATCGATCAACTGGAGGGTGGAGTTTCCATGGAAACGAAGAAGAGTCCTTACCTGTGTCACGTGTTCGTCTGTATCAATGACAGGAAGGGAGAGCGGAGATCCTGTGCCGATCAGGACAGCGTTACGCTTGCAGCGGAGTTGAAACGTATCACGAAGGAACGTGGATGGGCTGGCATTGTCCGCGTTTCGAAGTCGGGGTGTCTGGGCCAGTGCGAACACGGGCCGAACGTCATGATCTACCCGGGGGGTGTGTGGTTTCACCATGTGTCACCGGGCGACATCGACAGGATCATCGCCACCGTACAGAATCTGGTGGAAAAGTGACGGATTACACCATCGGGCAGCTCGAGCACTACATCACCGGCTATTACTGACCGATCGAATTTCAGCATCATCAAGGAATCAGGGAGAAAGGCGCTCCGAACGGGGTCGTATTTCTCTCTTGCGAAACGAAGGCATTTCACCTAAGTATCTGTTCTCCGCGCCTGAGGGCGCGCGTCACAAATTCGGCTTCGCTTCAGTCAGCCGATCCGGGCTCGATGACGGCGGAGCGTCAATCACTCGTAAGGAGGGTGTACCATGAGGAACCACCGTGTTCAGATCGGAATCCTGGCCGCGCTCGCAATCGTCCTGTGGACGGCACCGGTGCCGGCTCAGGTAGAGGCGGAAATGTCGCCTGAAGCCAAAGCGGAGATGGAAGCCTGGATGAAGGCAGCTACACCCAACGAGAACCACGAGCGGCTCGCCAGATTCGAGGGTGACTGGACCGTCACATCGCGTTTCTGGGCGGGACCCGGTGCCGAGCCGCAGGAATCGAAAGGGACGTCCTCGATGAAGATGGTCATGGATGGTCGCTATCTCAAGGAGGAAGCCTCGTCCACCTGGATGGATCAGCCCTTCGAGGGAATCGGTTACACAGGCTATGACAATATACGGGAAACATACGTCGCCAGCTGGCTCGACAACATGAGCACCGGCATCATGATGAGCGAAGGGAGCTGGAACGAGAGCGACAAGACGTTCACCTGGACAGGCTCGTATGTCGACGTCCTGACCGGGGAGAAGAAGACCATGCGGGGGACGATGAAGGTCGTGAGCGACGACAAGCACATCGTGGAGTACTACGACACCGAGGACGGCAAGGAATACAAGTCGATGGAGCTCGTCTACACCCGGTAGGAATATCCCCGAAAACAGCACTGTAAAGCGAAGGGGCTCACAGGAGCCCCTTCGCATTTCGGCCGGATTCGTGCGGCGGTGCCGTCTAGTGTCCCGTCCCAGGATTACATCACCATTATCAGCGGCTCTCGAGGTCCCTGACAGCGTTGATCCTCCTCGAAGTACCTCCACGTCGTCTCGCCTTGCCAGGAACCTCGATTGCTCGCTGCTATTGTCAACGTACTCCTGGGACGGAACACTAGTCAGTCCAGGGGTGATGCGGGAGATGATGGGAGACGCGTTCTGACCCGGCGGATCCGGTTCCGAAAGCATTCGCCGCAGGCTGGTAGTAACCGATCGCGCGCAGGCACTCACCGTTCACTTCCGGATATTCGTACCCTCCGAGATCCCAGCCGCCGTTGGGCTCCTGTCTCGAGGCGAGCCAGTCCGAGCCCCGCTGCGCTGCGTTGTTGACGATCCGGTAGGGTACGTCGAGAATCCCGAAACCCATGACGACATAGGCGGTACTCTGTTCATCGCCGTCCGGGTAGTCAGCGTTCCAGCCCCATGAACCGTCGGTGTTCTGCGAATTGAGAAGGATCAGAGCAGCATCCACGCCGTAGTCCAGGTACACATCGGTCAGGCCGAAAGACACGACGATCCCCTGCAGTCCGAGCGTGTACGCCGGTTCCGTTTCGTCTTCCATGTCGAAATACGGGGACGGGCTGCTGATGTCGTTGTAGATGACGTCTGCCATGTCTATCGCATCGCTCAGATAACCCTGTCCGGGGAAATATTCCTGAAGCGCCATCGCCGACTCGATGAAAAGTCCGATGTCCCAGGGGATGAGACCATCCCAGTCGGGGTGACGGCTCTCCTTGATGAGCAGTGCGAGGGAATCGGCGCCGCCGTAGGACGCCATCTTCAGGTCCCAGCGGTCGCGGGCGAGATTGGCATAGTAGGGATCGCCGCTTATTTCCGAGAGTGCGACGAGAAATCCGAAATCCGGCCCGCTGTCGATGTCCGGATTTTCCACGATTCCGTAATAGGCATCGAGGATCCCGATCGCAAGACGAAGACCTCCCTCCGCCTGAAATGCCGAGAGAAGTCCGTTCGCCGTGACTCCGAAGAGGTTTTCCGGACTCGCCGACGAGGAGTGAGCGGAATCGGAAGGAAGCAGATACCAGTCCCACCCGCCGTCGTCGGGATCCGTGTCGTCGAAGCCGTTGCCCGCATTGTCGGCCGTCATGTCCGCCTGCAGGTCCACGAGGCGATGACCGCCGTCCCCGAGGATGTCTGCCGAGCCGGAAGAAGAACCGAACAGGAGCAGCATTCCCGCGGCGAAGAGAGCTACGAGGCCGGTGCTGTGTTTCATCCTGAAACCTCCGTATTGCTGTTCGTGTCGACGTACCTGTCCAACGTTTCTTTCCGTACCGGTTCCCACTCCTTTCTCTGATCGAATGTCGTCTTTTTACAGTACTTATTCGGAATTCGTAAACCACTATATCATATTATGATGATAAAATCAATCGTATCAGATCGTTCGTGATGTGGGGCAAGATTCGCGGGTGCCGTTGGTGCGAATCACCGGGGTCCGGTGTCGAATTCCATGATTCGGGCAAAGTGCTCATCGACACCCGGACTTACTTCGTGATAGAGAGGACTGTCCGGCCCCCTCGTCCCTTCGTATCGCTTCGAGGAGCCGGCCATCCCGGTTGACAGTGCGTCGCACTCCTTGTATAATCATGTGACGGCTGGATTCTTGATCCGTGTGTAACCGGAGTACGGATATCATGGACCCATCGATCGATATTCCTTCCGTATACTCGAACAAGGCTTCTTGTCCATGCAGTTGATCTGTCTGTCACGGGGCAGCTACAGCCGGGGGAGAGAGCTCGGCGAAGAACTTGCCCGTGAGCTGGGATACTCCTGTCTCGATCGGGAAACGATCGTCGGCGAGGCGACCCGGAGGGGAATTGCCGTCGGTAAGATGGAGACCGCCATCGTCAGGCCGCACACCTTCGTCGATTACTTCGCCCAGGAGAAAGCTCACTTCATCGCCTTCGCAACCTCGGTCCTCACCCGTCGTGCGCTGGAGGGCAACCTGGTCTATCACGGCATGGCGGGTCACTTCCTCCTCCCCGGTGTCGATAACGTCCTGAAAGTCCGTGTCGTCGCCGACATGGAGAGCCGTATCGAGACCGTGATGCGGGAACTCGGGCTCGACAGGCTCAAAGCCCGCCGGTTCATCGAACAGGTGGATGAGGATCAGGGGCGGCGATTGCGTCTCTTCTACGGAGCCGACTGGGAGGATTCCGAGCTGTACGACTTCATGGTCAACACCGACCGGGTGTCGGTCGAGAATGCGGTGACCGCGGTCCGGTCGATGGCCGAGCTTCCGGAGTTCTCATTCACCCCTCTCTCGAGACGGTCGCTCCAGGATCTCTCGCTCGCCTCCCGCTGCCGCCTGGCACTGTTCGAATCGGAGGACACCTATGAACTCGAGGCGAGGGTGATCGCCTCCGGGGGGAGAGTCTCCGTCTCGTATCCTCCCTGGCAGGAGGATCTTGCCCCTCGGATCCCTGATGTGATCGGCGGTGTCCAGAGAGTCGAGGAAGTCGTCTGCACCGTGGCCCAGACGAACATTCTCTGGATCGAAGAGCGGTTCTCACCCGACGACCCGGCAATCCGCGACGTTACCGAGATTTCGAGGAAATGGGACGCCGCCGTCGAGCTCGTTCAGCTTCAGTCGACCGATGAGCCCGTCGCGGAACAGCCGCCGGGGGGCGATACTCCGGAGCTCGGAAAGGGACACAGCGTGTTTCGACCCATGAAGAAAGAGTACGACGGCGGAATAGAGGACGACAGCGAAGAAGCGATCCCCGAACGCAGTCAGGACATCGTGAGGACCTGCAATCAGCTCATTTCCGTGGGACACGGCGGATGCTCCTATCTGTTCCAGGGGTCGCTCAAGACCCTTTTCAGGTCCCTGCAGCAGAAGTCGGCCTACAGCCTGATCGTCATCGGTGATCTGTTCACGTCGAAGGAACCGCACACCAGGACGCGACGGATGAACGAGCTGGTCGCCTACATCACTGATCGCATCAGGGTGCCGACGGTTCTCAAGAGTGAGCTGCGTCAGCAGTACCTGTTCGGAAAGAGGCAGGCTCTCCACCTCCTGGTCTACGCGGCGATTTCGGCGCTGATTTATTTCCTCGTGTTCTCCCACCAGATGGAGGTGCTGACCTTCAGCCAGATGGAGGGCGGCTGGCGCATTCTTTCGGTCGCTGTGATCGTTCTGTTCGTCCCGGCACTCGCCTACCTCTGGGGAACGGTGGGGAAACTCCTGCTCAAGATGTTCAAACTGGAGTGATAACCGGGAGACGGGGAAACATGATGCATGACGGTGGAACCGGTTGTTCGGAAAGTGCGGTGACGTGCAGGACCTGATTTTCAACCAGTTCGTCCACCTGACCTGGCTCGATGCGCTCCAGGTGGTACTCCTCGGCTTCATCGGGGGAACGCTCAGCGGGTTCATCGGGAGCGGTGGAGCGTTCTTCATGACACCGGGCATGATGAACCTCAACGTACCCGGTGTCATTGCCGTCGGCAGCAACATCACGCACAAGTTCGGGAAAGCCCTGGTCGGACAGAAGGCACACAGCAGGCTCGGCCACGTCGATAAAAAGCTTGCCGTCTACATGCTCGCCACGGCCGCTGTCGGCATCAGGCTCGCTGTCTGGATCAACAGCCGTCTCTTCGCTGGCGGTGCGGACGGGCACGGTGAAGCATCCGGCGCCGCCGCCAACCTCTACATCAGTCTCGTTTTCGTCGGTATTCTCACCATTGTCGCGATCACCATGCTCAGAGATGCACTCGGGAAGGGGGGTGAGGAAAGCGAGGGTGGCCCGTCCACGAAAATCGCCGACTTCCTCGGTTCGCTGAAGCTCTTTCCGATGATTCGCTTCTCCGTTGCTGATGTGCGTGTTTCCCTCTGGGTCATCTTCGTCGTGGGGCTGGCGACAGGCTATCTCGCGGGCACGATCGGCGTCGGCGGTTTCATCGGAGTGCCGGCCATGATCTATGTTTTCGGTGTTCCGACGGCAGTCGCGGCCGGAACCGAGCTCTATCTCGCAATGTTCATGGGGGCCTGGGGAGCCGTCAACTACGCGGCCGAAGGGCTGGTCGATATCAGGTTGACCATGCTCATGTATCTGGGTTCCCTGGTCGGAATCCACATCGGGGCTTACGGGACGAAGGTGGTGCGGGAGGTCTTCATACGGATGGTGACCGGGATCATCATTCTCCTGTGCGTGCTCAGCAGGGCGGTGGCGGTGCCCATGTATCTCAGGCAGCTCGGGTTCCTGGATTTCGATCCCGGCTACGATACATATTTCAATGGAGTCAGCAAGATACTGCTCTTCGCCTCGGGCATATCAGGTGCCGCCGTCATTCTGTACAATGTCCTGAAGGCATTCAAGCAGCGGATGAATGTGCGTGAGAGTATGGCGATCGAGCGCAGTCCCGCTGAATGACGGCAGGTGGACGACGGAAACCGGCGAACGGGAGAACGGGAGGAACAGAGGATGGAAGAGAAGCTGCGGGTTCTGCTGATCGACGACGAACAGATCGTGCTGAAGCGGTTGAAGCCCGCCCTCGAGAAGAGCGGGTACGACGTGGAGGCATTCGACAGCGGTTCCGCTGCGCTCGAACGGCTCGAGGAAGCCGAGTTCGACATCGTCGTGACCGACGTCCTCATGCCCGATGTGGGGGGTATCAGGGTGCTCGAGCAGGTGATGTCCGGGGCGGCCGGAACGAAAGTGATCGTCATCACCGGGTACGCAACCATCGAAATGGCCAGAGAGGCTCTCGCCAAGGGTGCGTTCGATTTCATTGCCAAGCCGTTCAAGCCCAATGACCTGAGAGCGATCATCTCCAGGGCGGGAGAGGAGATACGAAAAGAAACGGATGAATAACTCGGGTTAGAGGGAGATGCGAAATGTCCTCCATTATACTGTCGAGCCGGATGTCATGGATGTGTGACGATTTTTCCGGTAGAATCTCGGGGGAGCTCGGGTATCGCGATGTCACCGGCGCCGTGTTCGCCACTGCAGCGGCGGAGTTCTCCGTCTCCGAGAGCGACCTCAGGAAAGCGGTGGATGAGCCGCCGTCGCTGTTCGGAATGTCCCTGAAAAAGCAGCGGAATTGCATCGCATGGATTCAGTCGGCACTCATGACTCATTTTCTGGAGGACGGTGTCCTCTACTGCGGAAGGATCGGTCACCTCCTGATGCAGGGTGTCGCCCATGTGGTCAGCGTCGGGATCGTCGAACCGGTGGAAAATCAGGTCGATGAGCTCATACGGCGGAAAGGCATCGACCGCGGTGAGGCACAGAAGCTCGTGAAGCGCAGTCAGAAATCGTATGAGCGGCTGGTGAAGGATGTTCTCGAGGAGGAGGAGGGGGATCTCTCGAGGTACGATCTCGTGCTCAATATCAACAAGATAGAACGTGGGGAGGCCGTCGATATCATCCGCCGTACGGTTGAGTCTCCGCGGTTCAGGGCGACGACATATTCACGGCAGCTCCTCGGAGATTTCGAGCTGGCCCACCGGGTGCGGGGTCACCTCGTCGGCATCGATCCCGATGTCAGGGTCCGGGCGGACGGGGGAAACGTCGAAGTCGAGTCGAGAGCTCCCGGGAAGTCGGTAAAGTCGAGAACACATGAGATACGCGCTGCTGCAGAGAGGCTCGAAGGTGTGAAGAGTCTTGAAATTCGTGTGAGAAAGGATGCACTCAAGCCCTACGGTGGTGCAGAACGATGAATTTCTCCCGTGCCGGCAGCTCCGGTGCGCCGGTGCAGGGAAAGCGGGCAGTGCACCATATCGGAAAGGATGAGAACCATGGAACGGATGGTCGATATCCTCCTCCTCGATGACGAGCCGATCGTCGGGAAGCGACTCAAGCCGGCCCTGGAGAAGAGCGGTTACCGCGTGGAAGCGTACGAGGATCCCCGGCAGGCGCTGAGACGGATCGACGAAACCGAATTCGACATCGTCATCACCGACATCTGCATGCAGAATGTCGATGGAATCCAGGTCCTGGAGCACGTCGGGAAGAAGTCCTCGAGGACCAAGGTGATCATGATCACGGGTTATGCGATGATGGAGGTGGCCCGGAACGCGATGGAGAAGGGGGCATTCGATTTCATCGCCAAACCGTTCACCCCCGATGACCTGCGGGCCATCGTCGCGAAAGCCGTGGATGCTCTCGAGGAGCGCTGAGTGTCGGGCCAGGAGAGGGCTTTTCGATGGATGACGCGTTCGAAAGCGGCAGCAGCGAAGGTCGGCCGGAGGGAGCACTCGGCCGGAACCATCGCTTGGAAAACGCCAGAGCAGCCGACGTAGCTTTCAAGGCGCTCAAAGAACGGCCCGAGCTCAGTATCAGGATGCAGATCTACGGCACGTTCATTTTCTCCTTCCTCCTGATCTTCGGCATTGCACTCGCTCACTTCATCAGTTCCAGAAAACTCGAAAAGAAAGTCCGGTTTCTCGAGATCGCGAACGATTACCTGTTCGTCATCGAGGAAATCCGCCGCCTGGAGAAGAATTTCTTCCTCTACGGCACTGATCTCGATGAGGCGCTCGAGAACGTCTACCGGGCCGAGCGCATTCTCGTCGACAACATGAACGAGTGGGAGGACGTCGTCGGCAGGAGCTCGCTGAACGAGACGTTGATGCATGTGCGAACCTACGGGACCCTGATCCGTGAATTGTCTCTGAGAGGATCGGGCGGACGGGGAGCGGAATCACGGGGGGATCTGGACGAGCTCGCCGCCGAGGTGAGAGAGCACGGGAGGAAAATCGTTCTCTCCGCCCAGGAGATCATGCGGGAGGAGGAGAGGGATCTGAACGAGCTGATCGACACCTCCCGGCTGGTCTATATCCTGAGCATTTTCTTCGTCTTCCTGTTCATCGCCTTCAACACCTATTTCCTCGGAAGGAGGATCCTCAGGCCGATCAACCGGTTCCTGCGTTACACCGAGAGGATCGCCTCGGGGGATCTCACCCCCATCATGCCGGTCCGCCGGTATCGCGATGAGTTCTCGCAGCTCGCGATCGCCATCAATCACATGATAGAGGAGCTGGACAGGCGTCACACCATTCTCGTCGAGTCGCACAAGCTCAGGGCCGTCGGCACGCTGACGGCAGGCATCGCCCACGAGCTGAACAACCCCATCAACAACATCACGCTCACCGCCCACATGATGCTCGAAGACTATGGGACGGCTCCCGACGAGGAGAAAAAGGAGATGATAGGAGACATTATCAGAGAGGCGAGCCGTTCGCAGAGAATCGTGAGGAATCTCCTGGACTTCGCGAGGGAGAGTGAGAGCAGAATGGAATCGCTCCAGGTACAGGAGGTGGTCGACGAGAGTATCCGGCTGGTCGCGAACCAGTTCAATGTGAAAGGTGTCCGGATCGAGATGGAAACCACGCCCAACCTTTCACGGATCTATGGAGACAAGCAGCAGCTCATCCAGGTCCTCATCAACCTCCTCATGAACGCTCTCGACGTGACCGGGAAGAATGGGGTGGTGAAGGTGACGGTCCGGCCTTCCGAAGATCCCAACTTCGTCGAAATCCGGGTGACGGACTTCGGCCCCGGCATTCCGGAGCATCTCCACTCCTCGATCTTCGACCCGTTCTTCACGACGAAGAAGCAGGGCCGCGGCACGGGTCTGGGCCTCGCTGTTTCCCAGGGGATCGTCGGGAAGCACGGCGGCCGGATCAGCGTCGTCTCCGAAGTCGGAGAAGGTTCGACTTTCATCGTCACCCTTCCGGTGACCTCGTTTCCCGCCGAAATCATCTAGTCGCGGCGGAACAGGGTGGTTCCCGGGATGGGCTGCTTCCTCAGGAATTCCGTTCCGACTCGCTCAGCGTGACGTATGTTTTCTCACCCCGATTGACATACTCGATCTTGTTCTCACGGGCGAGCCATCCGAGCGCCTGGTACACGAGGGGCGATTTCTCCTTGATGACCCGCGGCATCTGGGTGAGGTTGACTTCCTGCCTGCTCCTGAGTGTATCCCATATCGTTCCGGCCGTCTGTCCTATCTGTTCCTTCATGGATTTCAAGCCTCCTGTCACGCTTACCTGTCTTCAGGGAAATGATTTCAGCCCGTAACGGTTCGATCGATCACCCCGAATGTGGAAATGCCCCTGATCGATTTCAAGGGCGGGCTGCATTTTTCACGAGAAACAGCGGGTGAGACGGGTCGTTCGTGCGGGAAAGGTGCAGGAGGGCAGACGTTATCCGGAATCGGCCGGTCGAAGGATAACCAGGGCGTCGGCGACGCGCACACCCTGTCCTTCCGGGAGGACGAGAAGCGGGTTGATGTCGAGCTCGGCGATGCGGTCCTCCAGGTCGATCGCGAGGAGGCTCACCCGGGCGATGGTCTCCGCGAGCGCCTCAATGTCGGCCTTCTTCCTTCCCCGGGCACCGGCCAGGACCCCGTAGCCCCTGATCTCCTCGATCATGTCCCGGGCTTCCTCCGCGGACACCGGGGCGACCCGCATCGTCACATCCTTCAGGATCTCGACGAAGATGCCTCCCAGGCCGAACATCACCGTCGGGCCGAACACGGGGTCGTTGTTGACACCTACAATGACCTCTGTCCCGCCGGCGACCATCTCCTGGACGAGCACTCCGCCGATCCGCGCGTCCGGCCGGTACGACCGGGCATTCTCGAGGATCTCGCCGAAGGCGGCGACGAGCTCGTCTTCGTCTCCAATGTTCAGCTTCAGTCCTCCGGCCTCGGTCTTGTGAAGAATGTCGGGAGAGTTGATCTTGAGTGCCAGCGGAAAGCCGATTTCCCGGGCGATCCTGACGGCATCGTCTTCGCCTGCTGCGACTGCCTCCCCGGTCGTACGGATGCCGTAGAGTGAGAGGAGCCGCTTGCTCTGTGCCTCTGTGAGCGTGTTCTCCGCGGTTTCGAGGAGCTCGAGGGCGTTCTTCTTCGCGTCGCCGGTCACGGTGATCCGGGACTCGTCCCCGCGGCGCGCCAGGACCTTCTGCCTGAAGATGCTGTAGCGCATGAGCGAACCCAGCGCCCGCACCGCCCGCACCGGGGATTTGTAGTACTGGACATGCCCCTTCTCGAGAACCTCGAGGTTGTCCCCCACCATGCGGCCGCTCGTGGTCCAGGCGACGGTGATCGGCTTCTCCGTCTCCCTCGACATCGTCACGATGTCGCGCGCCATCTGCTTCCCCGGCTCGCCGGTGATCTGGGTGATCACGATCACGAGCCCGTGGATCCGGGGATTGTCGACCATGGCCCGGAGCACTTTCATGAAGTCCTCGGCCTCGTTGATCACCTGGGCGGTAATGTCGACGGGATTGAGGGCCGAACCGTAGGCCGGGATCACGGCGGTGATCGCCTTCGTGGTCTCCTCGCCGAGATCGGGTATGTCGAGCCCCATCTCGACCGCTTCGTCGGCCACCAGAATGCCGCCGCCTCCCGACGTCGTGATGATTCCGAGGCCTGAGCCTTCGGGAAGACCGGGAATACGCTGCATGAGAGCGGCGATGTCGATCATGTTCTCGATGTCGTTTACCCGGATGATGCCTTTCTGGCGGAAGAAGGCGTCGGTTACGGAGTCGGAGCCGGTGAGGGAGGCGGTGTGGGAGGAGGCCGCCTTCCGGCCGATCTCGGAGCGGCCGACCTTGAGCGAGACGATCGGCTTCCCGAGCTCGAGGGCCCGGTCCGCCAGGCGGGCGAACTGCCTGCCGTCCTTGATGCCCTCGAGGTAGCTGATGATCATCTTCGTGTCGGGGTCTTCCAGCATATACTCGAGGAAATCGAGGGTGTGGAGGTCGACCTCGTTGCCGGTGCTGGCGATGAAGGTGAACCCCACGCCGAGCTCCTGAGCCAGGCTGAAGATCGAGTAACCCAGGGCCCCGCTCTGCGTGACGTAGCCGATGGGCCCGACGAGGAGCGGCTTCACCCCCAGCGAGGCACTGAATCCGAGAATCGCCTTCTCCTTCAGGTTCGCCGATCCCTGGCAGTTGGGACCGCAGATTCCCAGGCCTGTTTCACGGGCAAGCCGTGCGATCTCCTGCTGGAGGCTCTTCCCCTCTTCGCCCGACTCGGCGAACCCCGATGCGAACACCGTGGCGAATTTGACGTCGCACTCGGCACACTCCCGCAGGACCGGCAGGACGAGGCGGTAGTTCACCGCGATCAGCGCGTGGTCCACCGGGCCGGGAACCTCTCCGATGCTGTCGTAGCACCGGTATCCGCCGAGCTCCTCGTACTTGGGATTGACCGGGTAGATTTCCCCCCGGTATCCCTGCTCCCTGAGGAGCCTGAGCGGCTTGCCGCTGATGATGTCGAAGTTGCCCGATGCACCCACGATGGCGATCGACCGCGGGCTGAAGAAGTGTTCCAGGTCCTTCTTCGGTGAAATCATGTGCACTCCCATTGCCGGACGCCCTCTCACAGCAAGGTTTATGTGTCCGTGAATGCAACCGCTCTGTCCATTACAGAACGAACCGGGCCCCCACCCGACGGCGCCGGTTCGTTCGATCGAAGCGCGGATGATTTGTGTGATCAGGGATTGGTCACGACGTATTCGAAGCGCCCGGCCTTGAGCCTGGCGAACACTCCTCCCCGCAGGACCGCCTGTCTCAGCATCAGGTTGCCGAAGAGCCCGGTAAGGCCGGCGAGAACGGCAAGCGCTCCGCCGCCCTGACTCGAGCCCGATGCCAGCGCCGAGGCGTTGACGATGAGAAGGATGAGCGGTATGACCATTCCCACGAAGACGACCCCCGCCCAGAAGAGGACCGCTCCCGATTCCCGCATCAGGATGTTCGCCGCCACTTTCCCTTCCGGAACCCGGTGTGTCGCCTGCATGTGAAAGAGAATAGCGAATGCTTCGATGATGATGAGCATGACGGCGAAGTACTCGAGGTCGAGGAGTACCCCGCCGGCGATGCTGCCTCCCCACGCGCCGACCAGAATGATTGCCAGGACGCCGCTCGTGAGCGCCGACACGAGAAACACCATCGGAAGGATGCCGGTGCTCCAGAAGGCGATGGGCCGGGATGCTCCGAGAAGGAATCCGGTGTAGGTCATCACCAGGAAACCGGCGATGATCCCGATGACCGCCAGGAAGCCCCTCGTCCCGGCGGCGTTGGCAAGGGTCTGCCAGGGCCAGATCCAGAACGCGAAGTGGATGAAGGAGATCACTATGAAGATCGTCAGGAACATCACGCCGCGGGCGATCCACGATGTGTTGGGACGGCGCCAGGCATAGACAGATTTCAGGGGTGCCCCGAGCCCGAGCGAAAGTGCGACGAGGCCGATGAGCACCGCCGGAAAGGCGATGCCGACACCGATCCTCGCGACCGGCTCCCACTCCGGACCGAGGAAACCGGCGATACCTCCCAGCACGTAGGAGGCTCCCCCGAGTCCGCCCATGAACAGGTACAGTGCGTGGTCGAACAGCCATTTCTGCTGGGGTTTCATCTCGATCATGGTCATGGTTCTATCTCGCTGGCAAGTAGTAAACAGATGGTTCGGTTCCGAATTCGGGATTGAGCTGAAATCCCCGCTCGCGGCGTATCAGGATAGAGACCTCGCTCTCCGGATCGTCCAGGTCCCCGAAGATCCGGGCCTTGGCAGGACAGGCCTCGACGCATGCAGGTTCCCGTCCCGACCGGACACGCTCGTAGCAGAAGTCGCACTTCGTCGCCATGCCGTAGCCGTACTTCTCCTCCCACTTCCGGCGCGCGTATTCCTGGTAGGGGTCGAGGCCCTTCTCTTCCGTGTGAGGGAAGTAGGTCTGCCAGCCCTTGACGGCGTGACGCTGTCCGTAGGGACACGCCATCATGCAGTACTTGCAGCCCATGCACAGGTCCGGATCCACGGTCACGACGCCGTGTTCGTTCTGTTTCGTCGCCCCGGTCGGGCAGACGGTCAGGCACTCCGGCTCGCTGCACTGCATGCAGAGTGTCGGCAGCATCTGACGCAGAACGGATGGGTACGTACCGGTCTCGGCCTGGATGCACCGGGCGAAGTCGATTCCCTTCGGGGTGTGGTTCGCCGCCTTGCAGGCCACTGAACAGGAGTAGCAGCCGTAGCAGCGTTTGAGGTCGATCACCATTCCGTACCGCATTATGCCGCCTCCTCGCATTTGTAGATCTTCACCTTGACACAGGCGTCCTGACCCTGCGTGAGCGGGTCGGTGTGTGCTTCATCGATGATCGTGAGGTCATCGAAGAACTGTCCCTTTCCCTGCGCGATCGGAATTCCTCTGGCCCAGTGGCCGTGGCACCCTGCGATGCAGACGTGCTGCGGATGCACTCCCTGGACGAACTTGACGGGCCCCTTGATGCGCTTCCCGATGGAGTTCTCTACCCAGATGATGTCGCCGTCCTCGAGCCCCTTTTCCTTTCCGGTCTTCTCGTTGACCTGGATCAGGTAGACGAACGGGTCGTTGACCGAGATCTCGTCGAGCCAGGGGTTGTTCTGCGTCGAGGACTGGGTGTGGAACGACGGGCGCCAGCAGAATGCCCACATGTCGTAGTCGGTGCCCTCGAGGGTGTGAGAGGGGCAGGGGTTCCACTGCGGGAGCGGCTCGTAGAACTTGAGGTCGAACATGTCACGGCGGCCGAACTGCTCCAGGACCTCGCCGAGCTTCCTCCCGGCGTCGATGAAGTACTCGAAGTAGATCGGGATCCGCACCGGCACGAACCACCGCCAGTACATCTCCTCGACCTTCGTCGGC
>CAZMKB010000015.1:26491-27239 GCA_964566685.1 uncultured Gemmatimonadota bacterium
CTTGAACTTCTCGAGGTTCCACTCCTCTCCGAACCGGTCACGGAGAACGCGGTCGCAGATGTCCTGCCAGGAGTAGTCGCCCTTCGGGTCGAGCCTGTGGTCGTCGTCCAGGGCCCCGCCGTAGCGCACCGGTACGGTGGCGTTGATGGCATCGTAGTATTTTTCCTGGATGCCGAGCCGCTTCGCGATCTCGAGCATCACCTCGTTGAAATCGCGGCGTTCGTAGAGGGGCTCCACCACCGGCTGCCTGATCTGCCAGACCCAGTGGTCCATGCCGGTGGGGTGGCAGAACGTCGAGGGGAAGGTGACGCAGGGGGTGTAGCGTTCGAGGAAACTGCAGTCGGGAAGAACGATGTCGGCGACCGCTTCGGTGAACTCGTTGTGGTAGATGTTGAAGGAGAACACGAACTCGAACTTCTTCAGGAAGTTCTCCGTCACCTGCTCGGCATTGCCCATCGTCATCACCGAGTTGGAGCCGAAGTTGATGAGAACCGAGGGGCGGTAGTCGATCTTGAACTGCTCCAGGTACTTCTCCCACTCCGGAGAGCAGATGGTGAATGCATTGTACACCGAGCAGGGGAACATGTCCTGCAGGTCGAGCCTGGTGGGAGGCTTCGGTTCCCTCAGCGGGTACGGCTTGTGATCGTACACCCATCCCTTGACGACCATCAGCCCGTCGTCGCAGGCATACGGGATGGTTTCCGGCTTGCCGGTCGAGACGGCCACGGCGGGCTCCGGGACGCGGTGC
>CAZMKB010000016.1:0-7048 GCA_964566685.1 uncultured Gemmatimonadota bacterium
CGACAGGTTGTTGACGCCGGAGATCCGGGTCTCCGGATCTCCGCGAACCTCTCCGTCGACCATTCCGGCGATCTCGGAAAGAGTATAGGACCTGCCCATGCGTCGACCGGCCTTCTGGATTGGAGTGGAGCAGCACGGATCCCGTGCCGCTCATCATGAGTGCCGGGTCACTCCCCCGACGTCCGGTTGATCTCCTCGATCACGCTGTCGGTGATGTCGAGCTCGGCGACCCCGTACACGATCGAAGCCACACTGGAATCGAATATCAGCGAATAGTTCTCCCGCTCAGCCACGGCGTTGATGGCTTTTTCCGCCTTGTCGAGTATCGGCTGGGTCAGTTCCGCATTTCTCTTCTGTGCCTTTTCCTGCAACTCGAGCCACAGCTTGTTGAATTCCTCTTCCATGCGGGCGATCTCTTCTTCCTTGCTCTTCTTCTTCTCGGGACTCAGGATGAGTTTCTGGCTCTCGTAATCTTCCCGGAGCTTCTGCAGCTCCATCATCTTTTCCTCAGCCTGCGCTCTCCAGGCATCGGCCTCTTCCTCGAGAATTTTTCGAACCTCCTCCTTGCCCGGAATGTTGTCCAGGATCCGTTCCACATCGACGTAGCCGATCCTGACATCCTGGGCCGGGAGTGATCCGCAGAATACGATCAGGGCGACCGCTATTCCGGAAATCGTTCTTGCGTACGTCATCACGATCCTCCTCAGTAGAAGAAACTGCCGAATGTGAAGTGGGTTTCCCAACCCGGTCCGTCGAACCTGTCGAAGCCGTATCCGAAGTCGATCCCCAGAGGTCCCATACCCGGAATCTCGATTCTGACACCGAAGCCGAGCCCTCGTTTGAGATGAGAGATGTCGGCGGACATGAAATCGGTCCAGCTGTTCCCTGCGTCGAAGAACGTGACACCGTAGACCTGGTCGGTGATCTTCAACTCGTGCTCCGCCGTGAAGAGCATGAAGTAATTTCCCCTCGTGACGGATCCGTTCACGATGGGCCCGACCGACCGGTCCGGATACCCTCTCAGCCCTTCAATACCGGGTCCCACACCTCCCAGGATGAACAGCTCGTTGAAGGGAACATTGTCGGTCGTCCTCCATCCCGTGACATACCCTGTCTTGAACCGGAATTTCAGGGCGAATCTCGGCAGGGTCGGCATCGCCCACATCGAGTCGAAGCGGTACTTCTGGAAGTTGGTGTTTCCGCCGAAAATGCCGCCCGCGAATTCGGAGGACACACTGTGCCTCGTCCCCTGAGTCGGATGAAAGATGTTGTCCCGGGTATCTCTCACAATGGAAAAAACGACACTGCTCATGAGCCTGGGATAATTGTCGAAGATCGGGTCGTCCGCCGAAATCGATCCGCCTCTCGGCCTGAGATCGAACTCCTCGAGCTTGTAGGTCGTGAAAAGCCTGGTGTAGTCCATCCCCGGTACCGGAACACCGACCCGGATGTCGCCGCCGATCGCTTTGCGTCTGAACGGATCGTTGATGAACGACTGGTCGATCCTGTACAGGTCGAACCCGAGCGAGACCCGGGAGTCCCTGAAATACGGTTCGGTGAAACCGAGCTCGATGTTGTTCTGCCTCTCCCCGAACTCGATCCGTGCGCTCGCCTTCTGGCCCTTTCCGAACAGGTTCTGCTGTGCCAGCTCGATGAAGCCGGTCAGCCCGCCGCCTCCTCCGAACCCTGCACCCGTCGTTGCCTGACCGGTTCGCCTCTCCGTCACGGTCATGGTCAGGTCGATGTCGCCGCTCTCACCCGGAACCTGCTTCTGGTCGATCTGGACATTCTCGAAGTAACCGGTGTTCATGAGAGACTGATAACTCTGCATCACCAGTGACTGTTTGAGCAGATCTCCCGGCAGGAGAACCAGTTCGCGCCGGATGACCTTTTCCCGGGTCACGTTGTTGCCGGTGATGTCTATTCGACGCACGTGAGCCGGCGACCCCTCGACGATCCGGTATTCGATGTCGAGCCGGCTGTCACGCTTTTCGACATTCGGTGATATGGAGGAGTAGATGTACCCCTCGTTCCCGTAGATCTCGTAGAGTCTTCGCAGAGATTCGTCGAACCGCTCCTCGTTGTAGACGGTGCCCTCCTCGAGGAAAATATTATGCAGGAGGATGCTGTCGTCGAACCGGGTGTTTCCGATGAACGTGACCTTCCCCACCCGGTACTGTCTCCCCTCGTCGACGACGATGTTGATGTACGCCTTCCCCTCTTCCTCGTCGATCTCCACGCTGGACCTGCTGACAGCGAAGTCGATGTACCCCATCTTCCGGTAGAAGGCGGGCAGCCTCGACGAGAGGTCCTCGTCGAGGACGTCTTCCTTGTAGTCCGTGCCTTGCCAGGGGAGCCAGCCGTCCTGTTCGGTTTCGAGCTTCCCCCGGAGATCTCCGTCGGAGAACCGCTCGTTCCCCTCGAACGTGATTTTCTCGACCCTGACCTTCTCTCCCTCCTGTATCCGGATGGTGAGCCACACCCTCCCCGGCTGATCTGCGTCTTCGACCTCGAAATCCACCGTGACGAGAGAGTATCCTTCCTCTTCGTAGAATTCCAGGATCTTGTTTTCCGTTTCCTGCAGCAGAGAGGGGCTGAAGAGTACACCCGGTGGAATGGAAATCACCTCGCGTATCTTCTCGTCCTTCTTCTTCCGATTGCCTTCGATGGAAACGGACTGGATGGATGGTGCTTCGACCACTTCGAAGATCAGGAGGACATCTCCGTCGCGCTCCTGTCCGTAGACCTGGATGTCCCGGAAGAGCCCGGTGTCGAAGAGACGATTGACGGCCCTCTGGACCTTGATCGGCGAGTACGTCTCCCCCTCGGTGAGGAGGATCGTGCTCCTGATTCTCGCGCTGGACACACGGTCGTTCCCGAGGATCTGGATACCCTCGATGCTCTGAGAATGAAGTGTAGTCCACGGAATGAAAGAGAGCGCGAGAAACAGCGTGAGCCGGAATGTCAGACAAGACAAACGCGACCTGGGCAGCATTATCCTCAGCCTGTACCTCCTCGAGATGAAGGCAGTGGAGGGGACTCTCTTCGCGGTTTCCGTCCCGGCCTGCTCATCGACACTTGCGGGCGACGTGCGGCGCTCTGCGGTGGAACTCTCCTTCCCGAGCCGGAAGATCGACTCCGCCGGGTCCGTCCGTCGCCGGCGACCCCCGTGTCAGTTCACCCCTGAGAGCGATGTGAATCCCAGGACCTCCCCTGTTCTGCTCACCTCGATTTGATCACCCGGTTGGAACCCCTCCCGCAGGATCTCCTCGGAGAGGGGATCTTCGAGATAGCGCCTGATGGCCCGCTTCAGGGGCCTGGCACCGTACTTCTGATCGAAACCCTTCTTGATCAGGAACTCCCGGGCTTCATCCGTCAACTTCAGTTTGAGCTCCTTCTCCTTCAGCCTCTCCTCGAGCTCTCTGAGAAGGATATCGATGATGTTGGCGATATCCAGAGTCGACAGCGGATGGAATACGATGATTTCGTCGATCCTGTTGAGAAACTCGGGGTTGAAGGTCTTGTTGATCGCTTCCCGGACCTTCTCGTCGAGAACGACGAAGTCCTCCTGCTCGTCCCGTCTTCGCTCGAATCCGACCTTGGAGGTCCCCTTCGCGATATCTCTCGCACCGAGATTTGACGTCATGATGAGCACGGAGTTCTTGAAGTCTATTCTCCTGCCGTAGTTGTCGGTGAGGTGACCCTCGTCGAACACCTGGAGCAGGATGTTGAACACGTCGGGATGGGCCTTCTCGATTTCGTCGAGGAGGATGACCGAGTACGGCCGTCTCCGGACTTCCTTCGTCAGGTAGCCGCTGTCTTCGTATCCCACATATCCCGGCGGAGCGCCGACGAGCCTCGAGACCGAGTGCTTCTCCATGTACTCGGACATGTCGACCCGGATGAGGGCCCGTGGATCGTCGAAGAGGAACCGGGCGAGCGAACGTGCGAGCTCCGTCTTTCCGACACCGGTCGGACCGCCGAAGATGAAGGAACCGATCGGACGGAGCGGATCCTTGAGACCTGCTCTCGTTCTGCGTATGGCTCTCGAAATGGCGGTGATCGCGGGGTCCTGGCCCACGACGAACTTGTGCAGCTCCTCTTCCATTTTCAGGAGCCTGCTGCTCTCATCTTCGCGGATCCTGATGACGGGGATCCCGGTCCACCGGGAAATGATAAACGCCACGTCCTCGCCCTTGAGGATGAGCCGGGAGGATTCCTGCCGCTTGACCCACTCCTTCCGCCTCGACTCGAGCTCCTTCCTGAGCTTCCGTTCCTCATCCCGGAGCCGTGCCGCCAGTTCGTAGTCCTGGGCGTTGATCGCTCGATCCTTCTTCTTCGTCAGGTTCTTGAGCTCTTCCTCCATCGATATGATTTCGTCGGGAGGAACCTGGGCGGACAGCCTGACGCGGGCTCCTGCTTCGTCGATGACGTCGATCGCCTTGTCTGGCAGGTAACGGTCGGTGATGTACCTGTCCGAGAGCTTCGACGAAGCAATGATGGCCTCATCGGTTATCTTGATCCGGTGGTGGCTCTCGTAACGTTCCTTGAGCCCCTTGAGGATCTCGATCGTCTGTTCGACGCTCGGCGGGTTGACGATGATTGTCTGGAACCTCCGCTCGAACGCTCCGTCTTTCTCGATGTACTTCCGGTACTCGTTGAGCGTCGTGGCACCGATGCACTGGAGCTCTCCGCGGGCGAGAGCGGGTTTCAGCATGTTCGATGCGTCGATGGCCCCTTCGGCAGCTCCCGCGCCGATCAGAGTGTGGAGCTCATCGACGAAGAGAATGATGTTGCTCGCCTGATTGATCTCGTTCATCACCGCCTTGAGGCGTTCTTCGAACTGACCGCGATACTTGGTTCCCGCGATGACCGCGGCCATGTCGAGGCAGAGCACCCGGTGATTCTTCAGACTCTGCGGAACATCCCCCTTCGCGATCCTGTCGGCGAGGCCTTCGACGATGGCTGTCTTTCCGACACCGGGTTCGCCGATGAGAACCGGATTGTTCTTCTTCCTCCTGCTGAGCACCTCGATCACCCGCTCGATCTCCTTTTCGCGACCGATCGTCGGATCGAGCTTTCCGTCGATTGCGAGACTGGTCAGATCTCTGCAGAAGTGATCCAGAGCGGGAGTCTTGGACCGTTTCTTGAAGGTCACCTCTTCCTCTCCACCCGAGGGCAGGTCTCCGCCGAGGAGCCTGATGATCTCCTGGCGCGCCATGTCCAGCGTCAGCCCCTCACGCTGAAGGATCTGAGCCGATATGCCGGTCTCCTCCCGCAGGAGGCCGAGGAGCAGATGTTCGGTACCCACGTAGCTGTGATGCAGTGACCGAGCCTCGTCGATCGAGAGCTCAAGGACTTTCTTCGCCTGAGCCGTGTAGGGAAGGTCACCGATGGTGAGCGTGCTTCCACCGGCCTCCACCGCATCTTCGACCTTCATCCGGAGGGTGTCGAGGTCTATATTGAGATGTTTCAGAACGGCTGCAGCCACCCCCTCACCTTCCCGAATCAGACCGAGAAGGATGTGTTCTGTACCGATGTAATCGTGATGCAGCCTGCCGGCCTCGTCCCTGGCAAGCGAGAGGACCTTCCTCACCCTTTCCGTAAAACGATTATCCATGTCAATCCCCCTTCTATGACAGGGAGCTCGCTCAGAGTACTTCGTGGCTCTCGAGCAGGCCCCTTATCTTTTCAGCTCTCTTTACGTCGCGATCTGCTCTGTTCAGCGGTCTCCTGTCCTCCCACTCGAGATGTCCGTACTGTGAGAACATCAGAACGTTGTTGAGTGTTGCAATACTCAGGCCTTTTATCACTCCGAGATGAACTCCGAGACGTACCGCCGACATGAGGTTCATACCCTCTTCCGGCGTGATGGCTCGTGCGAACTTGAGTATTCCGTAGGCGCGCCAGATCTTGTCTTCGATCTGCGTCTTCGCATCTCTCATGAGGATCTCGCGTGCGCTCTCCTCGTACTCGACGACCTGCTTCGTGATCTTCGACAGGTGATCCATCAGCTCTTCTTCCGTCTTCCCCAGGGAGGTCTGGTTGGATATCTGGAAATAATTTCCCATGACGTCGCTGCCCTCGCCGTAGATCCCCCTGAAAGTCAGACCGATCTGTGATATCCCTCTGAGTACCTTCCCGATGTCCTTCGTCAGCACCAGAGCCGGAAGGTGAATGAGTATCGAAGCCCGTATGCCCGTCCCGGTGTTCGTCGGACAGGCCGTGAGAAAACCGAATCGAGGATGATACGCATACTCGACCGCTTCTCCGAGGTCCTGTTCGAGTGTTTCGACTTTCTTCCAGCATTCTTCGAGATTGAATCCCGACATGAGACTCTGTATCCTCAGGTGATCCTCCTCGCCGATCATCAGGCTCAGCCTGCCCCCGTCGGTGATGATGAGCCCCGAGTTCCTGTAGTCGTTCATCAGCTCTCTGCTGATGAGATGACGCTCGAGGAGGAGCTTCCTGTCGATCTCGCCGACCTCGTCGAGCGGGATGAACACTCCCTCTTTCAGATACCCCCGAGTGCTCAGAGTTGTTTCCACCTTTTTCATGATTTCACGGCTTTCGAGGGCGCTCAGGCCGGACTGGAAACGGTATCCGGCGATGTTCCTCGCAAGGCGGACTCTCGAGGACAGAACGATGTCCGACTTCGGTCCTGTTCCGTCGAGCCAGGAAAGCCCCTCACCGATGACGTTCGAGAGATTCAACATGTCATTCCTCTGTCTTCTCCGCATACTGTTCGAGTGTTTTTATCTCATCCCTCAGTCTCGCCGCAACCTCGTACTCCTCCCGACTGACCGATTCTTCGAGGCGTTTCTTGAGATCCTTGATCTTCTCATCGACCGGAGACGTGTCTTCCGACGCCTGTCTCAGACCTCGGCCCACGTGGATGTGGCTTCCGTGAATTTTCCTGAGCAGGGTGCTCAACTCGTTTTCGAACGCGTTGTAACAATCGGGACAGCCGAGGCGTCCGGTCTTTTTGAAATCGGAAAGTCTGGCATGGCAGGTTCTGCACTCCAGATCCTCGCCCTTCCCGGCGGGA
>CAZMKB010000016.1:7058-8277 GCA_964566685.1 uncultured Gemmatimonadota bacterium
TCTGGACGGCCGACGCCGATCTGCTCGCGGTCCCGGGAAGCGATTTCGCCGGCTCGCTGCCCATCTTGGAAACGAAACTGCTCAGGGGAGAGTCCTTGATCTTCTCTTCCTCGCTGAGACCCTTGAGCTCCGCGCACTTTTCGCAGAGATGTTTCGTCTTCATTTCGTTGTTGACATATTGCGTGAAGTTTATAACGGCTTCGTTCTCATGACATTCGTCACACAGCATCGGCATCATCTCCTCTGGCCCGGACTCGGGCTATGAAACCGGCTCCGGGAGAAGCCGGCCGTCGAACAAGCGCATCATTGTGCGTAACGATGACGAACGACGTGTTCTCCTGTTCACTGATTCGAAACAGCATATCATGCAGCTCCTCGCTGCTGGCACGATCCAGGTTTCCGGTCGGCTCGTCGGCGAGGATCACGAGCGGCGATCCGGCGAGCGAACGCGCCACGGCAGTGCGCTGCTGTTCCCCGCCGGACAGCTCGATCGGCTTGTGGTGCGTGCGATCGGCGAGCCCGACGCAATCGAGCAGGTGTTCGGCCCGCTCCCGTGCTTGCCGGGCGGACTTCCGCCTGATGAGAAGCGGCATCATGACATTCTCCAGAGCGGAGAAATCCCGCAGCAGATGATGAAACTGGAAGACGAATCCGACACACCTGTTCCGTAGTGCCGCGCGCTGGTCTTCCGGGATTTCGCCGATCTTCTGCGAGTCGATGATCACTTCGCCCTTCGTGGGTCTGTCGAGCCCTCCCAGGAGATGGAGGAGTGTGCTCTTGCCGGATCCGCTGGGACCGACGATCGACACCACTTCTCCCCGCTCGACCGTCATGTCGATCCCCCGGAGAACCCTGAGCAGCGATTCGCCGCTTCGATAGTACCGGTGCAGGTCCCTGGCCTCCAGAACCGCACCATCCTCGCCCTCTGATGTCTTCCGTCCGTTCTTTTGTCTGCATTGAACCGAATCTCTATTCATATCGTATTGCATCCACCGGATACAGTCGAGAGGCTTTATACGCCGGGTAGACGGTGGCGAGAACCGATATGATGATACTCGCCGTCGCTACGGCGACGAAATCTCCGGCTTCCATCTGAACGGGAAGCTTGTCTATCCAGTAGACATCCGCCGGCAATGAGATGAACTTGTACCGGTCGAGGAGGGAAGCGAGTCCGTACCCCCCCAGGCACCCGAGGACCGTTCCCGTGATGCCGATCAAG
>CAZMKB010000016.1:8287-27235 GCA_964566685.1 uncultured Gemmatimonadota bacterium
AAGTCAGTCCCATGGATTTCAGGATCCCGATCTCCCTGATCCGGTCGTTCACCATCATGATGATCGTCGAAACGATGGTGAACGAGGCCACGAGCACAATCAGTATTAATATAATAAACATAGCTGTTTTTTCCAGTTTGAGCGCCGAAAAAAGATTCCGGTTCAGCGTCATCCAGTCATTCGAGAAGAAAGGATGCCCGAGTTCACGCACGATCGAGCGTCCCACCTCGTCCGCCTCGTAGATGTCCTCCACCTTGACCTCGATCCCGTGGACCGAATCTCCCAGGTTCAGGAACGTCTGGGCTCCCTCGAGGGACAGGTAGGTGAATTTCGAGTCGTACTCGTACATACCGGTCTTGAACACTCCGTTCACCATGAACTCCGAGACCTGCGGAACGAGGCCGATGGGCGTGATGGTGGTCGCCGATGGAGAGTACATCTTGACGATGTCTCCCACATGGACACGGAGTCTGTTCGCGAGTATGTACCCGAGAACGATACCCGGATAATCGTCAGCCCCCTTCCCGTCCCCGGATTCGAATGAAAACTCACCTCCGACGATGTTCCGGGAGACATTCGTGACCTTCGTTTCCAGCCGGGGATCGACTCCACGCACCACGACACCTTCGTTGTACTGCGTTCCGCTCGACACGATCGCCTCGGTATAAACGAACGGCGACGCCGAGACCACCCGGTCCTGACTCTCCACCTGCTCCAGAGTTTCCCGGTAGTCCTCGAACGGCTTCAGCCCTTCGGCCATGATGATGACGTGAGCATTCATCCCGAGGATCTTCTCGCGGAGGTCGTACTGGAGCCCGTTCATGACCGCGAGGACGACGTTGAGCGTGGCGACACCCAGGAAAACGCCGAGCACGGCGATCCAGCTGATCAGGGACAGAAACTGCGTCCCTTTCTTCGAGACGAGGTACCTCATCCCTATGAAGAGTTCGAGCTTCATGATTCCGGTTTCAGCTGGGGAAAGAGAATGACTTCCTTGATGGACGGGGAGTCGGTCAGCAGCATGATCAGACGATCGACGCCGATTCCCATGCCGCCGGTCGGTGGCATCCCGTAATCGAGAGCCCTGAGATAGTCTTCGTCGATGCGCCGGTCTTCACCCAATTCCACACCTGCCGTTTCGAGCTGTGCTTCGAATCTCTTCCGCTGCTCGAGTGGATCGGTGAGTTCGGAAAACGCATTGGCAATCTCTATTCCAGAAACGAAGAGCTCGAAACGCTCGACCAGCTCCGGTTTATCGGGTTTTCGCTTCGCCAGCGGCGTCGTCTCCGCCGGATAGTCGAAGACGATCGTCGGCTGGACGAGGTTCGGCTCCACGAGCTCGCTGAAGAGCTTGTCGAAGAGCCGGGCGGGACCGGCGTCCTCTTCCACCTCGATCTCCCGTTCCGAACAGAGCCGGCGCAGCCCGGCCTCATCCCAGTTCTCGAGCGTGATCCCCGCGTGGCGATCCAGGGCATCGAGGAACGTGATCCGCTCCCAGGGAGCACTGAAGTCGAGCTCGACACCCTGATACGTCAGGGAGTTTCTCTGATACAGCTCCAGCATGACGGTCGAGACCATCTCCTCGATGAGATTCATCATGTTCCGGTAGTCGGCATACGCCTCGTAGAGCTCGATCATCGTAAACTCGGGGTTGTGCAGCCTGTCGAGACCCTCGTTCCTGAAATCCTTGCAGAACTCGTAGACCTTCTCGAACCCCCCGACGACGAGCCGCTTGAGATAGAGCTCATCGGCGATTCGGAGGTAGAGCTTCATGTCCAGCACGTTGTGGTGCGTCAGAAACGGCTTTGCGGCAGCGCCCCCGTAGAGCGGCTGCAGAATCGGAGTTTCGACCTCGACGAAGCCCCTGCCGTCGAGAAAGTCTCTGATGAGCGAGATGGCTCTCGACCGCAACAGAAACTTCTCACGAACCTCCCGGTTCACGATGAGGTCCACGTACCGCTGCCTGTACCGCTGCTCCTTGTCGGCGAATATGTCGTACAGAACGCTCGTGCCGTCCTCCATCTGCTCTTCCTTGACAATGGGAAGAGCCCGGAGGGACTTTGCCAGAACCTCGACACGCTCCACCATGACCGTGATTTCCCCGGTCCGTGTTCTGAAGAGCGCTCCCGTGACGCCGACGAGATCGCCGATGTCGAGGAGTTTCACGGTCTCGTATGACTCTGTCCCGACGGTGTCCAGCTTGAAGTACACCTGGAGGCGCCCCGTCATGTCCTGGATGTGGGCAAACGTCGACTTCCCGTGAGAGCGGAGCGACATGATCCTTCCCGCAAAGAAATGGGATTCGTCGTCGAGCTTGCCGGCTTCGAAGAGCTCTTTCCCCTCCCGCGCGGTGAGCGTTCTCTCGAATCTCGACGAGAAAGGATCGATTCCCTTCTCCCGCAGAACGGCGAGTTTCCGGCGGCGTTCTTCAGTGAGGTCCGTCATGTCCATTCACTCCGATCGTCACTGTCACGAACCGCCCCCGTCGAGCGTGAATTTCCGGAGATACGCGTGCAGGAACGGATCGATGTCCCCCTCCATGACTCTCTGGATGTCTCCGATCTCCACTCCGGTTCGATGGTCCTTGACGAGCGTGTAGGGCTGAAAGACATAGGATCTGATCTGGTTTCCCCAGGATGCCTCCTTCTTCTCGGCTTCTATCCTCTCCTTCTTCTCCTGCTCCTTCTCCTTGTGGTGCTGGTAGAGCCGGGCCCGGAGGATCTTGAAGGCGTTTTCCTTGTTTCGGTGCTGTGAACGCTCGCTCTGGCTCTGGGCGACGATGCCGGTGGGGATGTGGGTGATCCTGACGGCCGAGTCCGTCTTGTTCACGTGCTGTCCTCCCGCGCCGCTCGCCCTGAAGGTCTCCAGCCGGATGTCCTTCTCTTCGATATCGACGACGATCTCGGAGTCGACTTCGGGATAGATGAACACGGAGGCGAACGAGGTGTGACGACGGGAATTCGCATCGTACGGGGATATGCGGACGAGCCGGTGCACACCGCGTTCGGCCTTGAGATAGCCGTAGGCGTTTTCCCCCTTGACCTCGAAGGTGGCACTCTTGATACCCGCTTCTTCCCCAGACTGCAGATCGAGGAGCCCCACGTGGTACCCGTGCTCCTGGGCCCAGCGCGTGTACATCCGCAGGAGCATCTCGGCCCAGTCCTGCGATTCGGTCCCGCCGGCGCCGGGATGAATAGCGACGATGGCATCACTCCTGTCGTCTTCATCCCTGAACATTCGAGACAGCTCGTAGAGGTCGACCTTGTTCGACAGGGCATGGATGTCGGGTTCGAGCTCGCGCTCGACCTCGTCGTCGGAGTCGGACATCCCGACGAGCGAGATGAGGTCGTCGGTCTCGGTGACGAGTCGGTGCCACTCCCCCGTCACCTCTTTCAGTCTGGTGAGATTCTGTGATATCTGCGCCGCCTTCTGGGGATCGTTCCAGAAATCCTTGTCCTGCATGACCTTTTCGAGCCTGTCGATCTCCTTCTGTTTCGCCCCGAGGTCAAAGATAACCTCGGAGTGACTGGAGACGCTCTCTCAGCTCGTGCAGTGTTTCGAGGCTGCTCTCGACACCCATGCTCGGCTCCTTTCTCGTCAGCCCGAATCATGAATGACTCGGGCCAGTTGTTCTGCGGCCAACTGCTTAATATAAGAGAGGTCCGGAGAACGGTCAAGACGACGCAGGAAGCATTTTGAACCGACAAGTCGCTACTGTGAAAGGAATTACATGATATCCCGGTGTCCTCGGCTACGGTTCGGAGCGGTCCGGTTGACGAGCAGCCGGGAAACATCCGGCTTCCGGCCGGAACGAATCCTCCTTCGACGGGGCGGCGGACCGGAGCCGGCGGGGAATCAGTCGATCATCCTCCTGCCCTTCTCCTCGTTGATGAAGATCCAGGAAACGACCTTTCCCGGGTCGATCATTTCGTCACGTAGCCAGTAGTCCCTGTCGCGCTCGTATTTCGAGCTCGACTCGTACTCGGGGATTTTCTCGATTTCCTCGAGGATCGACGACAGCCGGTTCCGCCACTTCTCCATGTTCTTCACCCGGAGATCGACCCAGCCGGCTTCCGCCCAGAGCTCCAGGCGCTCCGCCGTCACGTCCAGCTCGTTCTGACCGGCGAAGGGGGGAATCTTGATGACGGGGCCTCTCAAAAAAGACTCCCCGTCCCTCATGAGGATGGGAATGCCGATGGAGATGATGTTCGATCTCAGGTTCTGATCGCTCATGACCAACTTCTCGGTCGCCTCGCTGAGCCGCCCGGCATCCGTCTTCACGACCTCGCTCATTGTGCCGAAGACCCGTCTCAGGAGGTAGCTCTCGTAGAGGAGCTTCGAGAGCCTCGGGGGGCCGAGCATCTCGAACGCGATGCTGTCCACGCCGTGCTCTTCCTCGAGGGACTTCATCTTCTCGAGAGCACGATGCCTGATGGCACCGGCCCGGTAGGTCGGATCCATGGCGGCGTTGTTCATGGCGTTCACGACGTCGAGCCCGGTGCTTCGCCCCTTCATCTCGAACACCGCGTACCGGGCGATCTCCTCGGGCGTGACGTACTCCATCTGGCCGATCGAGGTGATCGTCTCGAACTCGCACCGCGAGAAGAGTCCGTTTTCCCCGGTGTCGATGTAGACCGATTCGAGGAGCCGCGGGTTGCCGTAGCTGTCGAGGAGCTTCTCACCGGCGCCGGCATCCTTCAGGCGGAGCGTGTTGCCGACGTGGATGCTGGTGTGCCGGGGACAGTCGTAGAGCTCGAACGACCTGCCCCCCGCCTGCACCGGACCGTAGGAGATGCTCTTCCAGGCGACGGCGGCGGTCGGTTTGATTTCCTTGGTGATCGGCGCATCGGGCGTCCTCGCCAGCAGGAAGAGAAGCAGCGTGTGGGCACCGGCCAGGGCGGACTTGGAGAGCAGCACACGCGACGGCTTCTCCTCGCTGTGCGTGTAGGGGATGTTGAGGCCCATACCGCCGGACCCGCTCGTGCCGATCTTGATGTACATCTGGGTTTCCACGCTCCGCATCGACTCGTAGATGATCTGCATGTGACGGACGAGCTGGGGTATGTAGTCGTTGGCGAAGTGCGTCTCGATGATCGGGACGATCTCCTCCTTGGTCAGCTTCGTGAGATCGCTGAGCGTTCGCTCTACCTCCTTCATGTTGAAATAGACGTCCTGATAGGCGAGGGCCGTCGCCGTGTTGATGCAGTCGAAGATGACGTCGGGCCTGTGCGTGTCGCAGAGTTTGTATATGCACGATTCCCTGAGTGTCTCGTCGCTGAGCTCGTAGATGATGTCGTCGAGCAGCTTCCTGCGCGATGCCCGGTCCTGGACCAGCTCGTTCCTGGTCTTGTCCTTGAGCTCTTCCCGGACGAAGAGGTTTCCGTGAAAGCCGGAGAACTCCGTCTTCGTGTCCGGATAGTCCCGCCGGAGGACCTCAATGATCTCGTCGACCTCCTCTTTCCGGAGCGAGGTGACGATGAGATGAGAGGGGTTCTCCTCGAGGAGCTGCCGGCAGATCGCCCGGCCGACCAGCCCCCAGGCCCCGAACACCATGACCCGTTTCCCTTCTATATCCATCGACAGCCTCCTTCTTTCACCTGTTATCCTTGCAAAGTCCGACGGACTCCTTCAGCATGTGTACTTCATCGGGAGAGAGTACCCGTACCCCGCCGGCCGGAACCTTTCCGAGCCGGACAGGACCGATACCGACCCGCCTGAGCCGCTCGACCTCGTGTCCGACGGCCTCGAACATTCTCCGCAGCTGCCGCTTCCTTCCCTCCCGGAGCTCGACACGGTACCACGCCCACCCGTCACCCTTCTTCCACAACTTCACCGAACACGGCAGGGTCATTCCGTCGTCGAGCTCGATGCCCCGCTCGAGCCCCCTTATCGACGACCGCTCCGGAACTCCTCTCGTCTTCACCAGATAGTACTTCGTCTGCTTGAACCGCGGATGCGTGTACCGGTGTATGAGCTCGCCGTCGTTCGTGAGGAGGAGCGCCCCCTCGCTGCCAGCGTCGAGCCGGCCGGTGTATTTCAGATTCGCGTACTGTTCGGGCAGGATGTCGTAGATGGACCTGCCCCCACCCCGGGAAACGGTGGAGCAGACGTAGCCCGGAGGCTTGTTGAACATGACGTAGGTGAACTCCGACGGGAGGACCACCTCCTCCCTGTCGACCAGGACCCGGTCAACCGCCGGCCTGACTCGTTCAGCGACGTTGGTCACGGTGCCTCCGTTCACCTCCACCCTGCCGTCCCGGATCATGCGTTCCGCGGCTCTCCTCGAACACAGGCCGGAAAGGGCGATGTACCGCGCCAGCTTCATCGCCCGCCGGTCGTCAGGATTCGTTACTCTCACCGGTCTCTTCGGGTTCATCGAGAGATTCCACTAGCCCGCCGCCTTCGATATCCAGCTCGGCGGTGCCTTTCCTCACTTCCTGGAAATCCGGGAGGTCGGACAGCTTCTTCAGTCCGAAGTGAGACAGGAACTCCTTCGTGGTGCCGTAGAGATAGGGACGGCCGACACCCGGGTCACGCCCGACGATTCGAACGAGCCGGCGATCGAGGAGGTTCTTCAGTACGCTGTCCACCCCGACTCCCCGGATGTTCTCTATCTCCATCCGGGCGACCGGCTGCTTGTATGCAATGATGGCGATCGTTTCGAGGGCGGCCTGACTCAGCCTGAGCTTCCTCCGGGAGGCGAAGAGCTTCGCGATCGGACCGGCGAATTCCTCCCGGGTCATCATCTGGTAACCGCCGGCGATTTCCACGATCTTGAACGGCCGCCGGCAGAGCTCGTACTGATTGTTGAGAGCGTCGATAACGCGGGCGACGTCGCCGGGTTCCACGTCGCCGATGATAGTCGCCAGACGACCCTTCGAAAGCGGCTGGTCGGAGGCGAACACGAGCGCCTCAACCAGGGCGGGAATGCTGAGTTCTCTCACTGGCCGGTCTCCTCTGATGACGCCTGCTGTCCTTCGGTCTCGGCGGGAGTACGAATGATCACGAGCTTCCCGAACGTGCCCCGCTGGCGCACGCGAAGCCTCCTCAGCCGCATCAGCTCGAGGAGCGCCAGGAAGAGAACGATCAGCTCCATCTTGCTCCCCGAGAGCGCGAACAGCTCCTCGAGATCGAGCGACTCCTCCCCCGAGAGCCTGTTCAGGATGAACTCCATCTTCTCCTCGACGGTGAACTCGATACGCCGGATGACGAAGGTTTCACGGGCCTCGAACTTCGACATCGCCTGCTTGAAGGCCGCGATGAGGGTGTCGATCTCGATGTCGAGCTCCTGCATCTCCTCCGCGGTTTCCTCATCGAGGGAGAAGAGCGCCCCGCGGCCGTAGAGAAGGCTCCGGTCGCTTTCCTTTTCCTCGAGGTCGGTCGCGATCTCCCGGAACTTCTGGTATTCGAGAAGCTTCCGAACCAGCTCGTCCCGGGGGTCCTCCCCGGCCTCCTCCTCGTCCTCCACGTCTTCGCCCGGCAGGAGCATCCTGGATTTGATCCGCATGATCGTGGCGAGCATGAGAAGGTACTCGCCGGCCCTGTCCAGGCTCAGCTCGTCGAGATCAGAGAGATATTCCACGTACTGCCTGACGACCTCGGCGATCGGGATGTCGTAGATGTCGAACTCGTTCTTCCTGATCAGGTAGAGCAGGAGATCGAGCGGTCCCTCGAAGTCGGACAGTCGTACGGTGTATTCCATCTCACCACAGTCCCATGGCGTCCCGAACCTGTCCCATGGTTTCCGCAGTCACCCGGGAGGCGGCCCGTGCGCCTTCATCGAGGATCTCTCTGATGCGTTCCTCCTTCCGATCGAACTCGGCCCGTCGTTCCCGGATCGGAGCCAGCCGATCGGCGATTTCCTTCGCGAGGCTGACCTTGTGCTCCACGCACCCGAGCTCTCCCTCTCTGCACCCTTTCGCCGCGGCCTCGTGATCCCCGGGGGAGAAGATCCTGTGGTAGTCGTACACCGAACAGATCTCCGGGCGGCCCGGATCGCTCTTTCTGATCTTCTCCGGGTCCGTGACCATCTGCCGGATCTTCGCTTCGATCTCTTCCGGGGGGTCGGAGAGATAGATGCAGTTGTTGAGGCTCTTGCTCATCTTCTTCCCGTCGACGCCGAGGATCCTCGGTGTCGGCGTCAGGAGCTCCTGCGGCTCGACCAGGACCTCGCCGAAGTGGCTATTGAAACGGCGGGCGATCTCCCGCGCCATCTCGACGTGGGCGACCTGGTCTTCCCCGACCGGAACCCGGGAGGCCCGGTAAATGAGGATGTCGGCCGCCTGGAGGACGGGATATCCCATCAGCCCGTAGCTGATCTTTCCGGCCAGGCCGTAGTCCTTCACCATCTCCTTGAGTGTCGGGTTCCGTTCCACCCAGGGCATCGGCACGAGCATCGAGAGGAGCAGGTGGAGCTCACTGTGCTCCTTGACCTGCGACTGAACGAACACGGTCGACCGCCCGGGATCGATGCCGACCGACAGCCAGTCCTTCGCGACTTCGATGATGTTGTCAGAGATCTCGCGGGACCTCTGGAAATTCGTGGTCAGGGCATGCCAGTCGACGATCGTGAAGAAGCACCGGTATTCATCCTGCAGGGCGGTCCAGTTTTCCAGGGCACCGATCAGGTGCCCGGCGTGAAGCTTTCCGGTGGGTCTCATCCCGCTGAGCACGGTTCCTTTCGCCATCACAGCATCCTTTCATGCGGGGGTCGTGACGCGGCTGTCAGGTGAACATGCTGAAGTATACGATCGACCCCAGCGCGTTCGAAATCTTCCAGACAGGAATGAGTATGAGATGGATGATCCCGGTGATGATGAGAAGCATGAGTATGATGAAGCCGTACCTTCCAATCTGTTCGTAGGCCATCTGTTGAGCCGGGGGCAGGAGATTCCCCAGGATGTGCGACCCGTCGAGAGGTGGGATGGGGATGAGATTGAACGCCGCCAGGATGAGATTGATCTGGATACCGAACACGATGAGACGGGGCAGCAGGGAGAGAACCGAGTTGCCGGCAAAGAGAGACGGCGAGAGGACCAGCCCGAGCAGCACACCGATGACGATGAGAGCTCCGGCGAGGGCGATGTTTGACAGAGGCCCCGCGAAAGCTACCTTCATGTCGTCGCTCTTCCCGTTTCTGAAGTTCATGGGATTGACGGGAACGGGCTTCGCCCAGGCGATGAAGAACGATGTGCCGGGAGTGAGGATGATGATGAGCGGTACGATGATCGAGCCGACGAGATCGAGGTGGGGAATGGGGTTGAGAGTGAGACGTCCTGCCATCATCGCGGTCGGATCTCCGGCCCGATACGCCGTCAGGCCGTGGGCATATTCATGCACCACGACGGAGAAGAGGAGAATCGGGATTCCATAAACAAACTGTTCCATATCCCGGTACCGGTTCCCATGGGATGCTCGTTCCGCCTTCTCTCGCCCGGCAGATACCGCTCACTGTGTACTTTACAAAGCGCTAAGCCGAAGTTATTTTTCGAAATATACTGAGCCCATTTCATCAAGTCAAGGAAATACAGGGGTGTGGAACGGCCCCGGACGGATGAGATGAAAGAAATCATCATTTACCTCGGCATCATCATCGTCGTCTCGAACATCCTCTTCATCGCCTCCATCGTCATCTCCAAGTGGGTCCGTCGCTGGAAAGGGCGAAATCTGCAGAAGGGGCTGATCAACTACCTCGGTCTGTCGGACTGGTACGGCGACCTGACCCAGGAGGAACGAGAAGCATTCAAGACGTACTACAACCAGGTCTCGAAGGAAAATGTCTGGGCCGACTCGCTCACCGAAGGGAAAATCTACAGCTCCTCCGAGCGCCCCGCCCAGCTCCTCTGGATGGTCGGCGTCTCGGCGGTCCTCAACAACGATTTCCAGTTCGCCGGAAAAGTCCTGCACAAGGCGCAGAGCATCTGTCGGTCCCCCTGGGAGCGGCAGCAGGTACACACCGCGTTCGCGTTCCTCTACTTCAAGCAGAAGGACCTCCTCTCCAGCGCACAGGAGAACTGCATTTCCCACTGCGAGGCGGCGATCAAGAGCATCGAGAAGTACGGAACTCCGGAAAACGTTCCCGCCCTTCCCTTCGACTACCTGATCACGATCTTCCGGGAGAGAGGCCAGCTGGATGAGGCCAGGAGTATCGCTTCGAAAGCGATCGAGATCGCCGGAAGGCGTGATCCGCGGCTGAAGGTGCAGTACACGAAAAAGCTCGAGGAGCTCAAACGGTCAGGTGTCACCTGATCAGTTTTCGGAAGTCCACGGAACCGGCGGGCTCTGTCGCCGGGAGATGAAAAAGCCCCTCTCGAGGAGGGGCTTTTCTCATGGGCGATTTCCGGGTCGAGTCACGCAAACTCTGCGTTGCGAGGGAAAGCCGGAGGGAAAACCTAGAGCATATCCTTGAACTCCTTGCCCGGTCTGAATCTCACGGTTCTCCCGGCGGGAATCTTGATCTCTTCACCAGTGCGGGGATTCCTTCCCTTTCTGGCTTTTCTCTTGCTGATGTTGAAGGAGCCGAAGCCGACGAGCTGGACTCCGCCCTTCTTCGTTTGCTTCTTGATGGTGTCGAGCGTCACTTCCACTGCGGTCTTGGCATCCTTCTTGGTGAAGTTCGCCTTCTTTGCAACTTCCTCGATGAGCTCCCCTTTGTTCACGCTATCACCTCTCTTCTGGTGGCCACAAAGCCCCGGTGGACGGTCCCGGAAAACGCTCCGATGAAGCAATATTACCATTCGGGATGAAAAAAGTCAAGAGTCAAAATCACGGAGAGCAAGGTATATCAAGGAATCCGGAATATCGAATCCCCGAGGCTCTCATCAGGCCTCGGTTTCAACGACACCCGTATTTCAGATTTTCAGTCTCTCCCGGAGGAGGAGGAATTCTCTGACATCCCTCCGGGAGAGGAAGGTGTCGAGCAGAGAACGGCTCCTGAAGCGGTTTTTGATCACCTCGAGGGCCCGACCGGCGTTTCCCGCGGCCGCACGGGCCTCTTCCGTCCGCCCGGCGGCTTCGAGGCCGCGGGCGAGCAGCCCGAAGATCTGCAGGCGGAGCATGGTGCGGGGAGACTCTTCACCGAGGAGCCCGGCCGCCCGGCGGAGGTGGTCGACGGGGCGGCCGCCGTCACCGCCTCGCAGGAGCAACACACTCCCCCACCCCGTTTCGAGGAGCAGCCGTGCCTCCTCTTTTTCCGTCACGATGCCGGAGAAGGCGGCTTCGACCTTCTCTTCCCACCCCGGTGAAGACTCCGTCATGGCAGCAGCCTCGCACAGCTTTCCTTCGACGATCAGCCTCCCTTCATCGCCGGGCGCCGTCACCTTTTCGATGCACTTCTTCGCCCGCTGAAAGGTGTCGACGGCCCAGGTATAATGCGCCCGCTGCATGTTCACATCCCCGAGGAGCTCCCACGACATGGCCTCCTCGTTCTTCATCCTGTTTTTCGTGGTGAGCTCCAGGGATTTCCAGGCATAGTTCTCCGCTTTTTCGAGCTCCCCGATCTCCATGTACACGGTGCCGAGGTTGATCGTCGACTTGACGACGATTTCGAGATTGTCCATCTTCTCGCCCATCTCGAGGCAGCGGGAGAACTCCCCGGCGGCGTCTTCGAGTCTTCCCACCTCCCGGTAGACGGCGGCGATGTTCGTTCTGCAGCTGGCGACGGCAGCGGCGTTTCCCATCTTTCTGGCGAGCTTCAGCGCCTCCCCGAGAGAGGTGAGAGCCTGCTCGGGATTTTCCCTGAGCTCGAACGCGAGTACGATGTTGTTGCGACAGGCCATCTCGAGGAAGGCATTGCTGGTCCGCCTGCCGATGGTCTTCCCCCTTCGCCAGAAGCGCAGAGCCGCTTTCCTGCGACCCAGGTGGAAGAGGCAGTTGCCGACGTTCACGTAGGTGAGACCGAGCGACACGAGGTCGCTCGAGCGCTCCCTGATCTTCATCGACGTCTTGAAGTAGGGCAGAGCACTCCGGGGAAGCCCCCTGCAGAGGTGGCAGGATCCGATGATGAAATTCAGCTTCGCGGTCAGCGTTTCATCCTCTCCATCGTCGGAGTCGAGCAGCCTCTGGCTGTAGTGGAGAGCCTTGTCGGCCTCTCCTTTCCTCATGAAGACGACCGACAGGGCGAGAACGGTGTACTTGTATTCGGGGGCGGTCTGATCTCTCAGGCTGTTGAGGGCCCGGTACAGAAAGGTCAGGGCCTTGTTGTAACGGCATTCCTTCTCGTGCAGCTCCCCGAGCTTCCGGAGCAGGCGGACGTTTCTCGCACCGTCGATGCCTTCCTCTGCGAGCAGGTTGGTATATGTTCTCTTCGCGTCGTCGATGCTGCCGATGTGCTGAAAGAGGTCGCCGATCGTTTCGCGGAGATCCCGGATCTCGGCGCCGTCGACCGCACCGTCCCCGGTGCGGGCCGCCATCTCGATCGCCCTCTCGAAGAACCGAATCGACTCCATGTTCGCGTAGAGCTCTCTGGCTTTTTCGCCCGCTCTCACGAGGTACCGGTAGGCCTTCCCGGGTCTTTCCCCGAACCCGAAGTGGTGCGCGAGCCGTTCCAGGGATGCCACGTCGTCGTGACCGGTTTCCTTTTCCAGAACCTCACCGATTCTCTGATGATAGAATTTCCGCTTTCTCATGTTTGTTTCGTGATAGATGACGTCACGTGTAAGGTTGTTGTTGAAGGAGAAACGCTCGACCTTTTCGTCGAAGTGCTCATCGATGAAATTCTGACGCCGGGCGGCATCCAGAAGCCCGTAGATTTCGTTCTCTCTCTGCCCCATCAGGACGAGCAGGTGGCGCGCTTCGAAATCGTAGCCGAGGACCGAGGCGGCCTGGAGCATCCTCTGTACCGGCTGATCGAGATCTTTGAACCTGCCCTTGATCATCTCGAGGATACTCAGGGGGATTACCGGCTCGCCTTCCCGCGACCCGAGACCGTGCTCGAGTACCCGATCGATCTTGTCCTGGCCGACGAGGTAGACGAGTGTCTCCCGGATGAAGACCGGGTTGCCCCCGGTGATCCGGTGGAGATCCCGGCTGAAGACCTGCGGCACTCTCTTCGTGTCCAGATAGTACTTCACCAACCGTTCCGTTGCGTGCCCGCTCAGGTTCTTCAGCCTGATACTCTTCCAGCCGGCACTCTCGAACTTTTTGACTGCCGCCGACCCGGTGTCCCCTTCGCTCCCGGGGAGCGGTGATGATCCGTGGCGCAGGGTGGCGATCACGAAAAGCCGCGATCTTTCCTCGACGGATTCCAGGAACGCGAGGAATTCGAGCGTGCCTTCGTCCGCCCACTGGAGGTCTTCGAAGACGAGGACCACGGGACAGCGATCGGCGACGGTGTGAAAGAAACGGGCGAGCGTGGCGAACAGATGATTCCTGTCCGACGGTCCATCGTCCGATCCGTGGCGGTCGAGCAGGCCGGGCGGCAGGATCCTGGAAAGCTGTTTCAGGGAGGAGTGTTCGAGCTTTTCGCACACGGCGGTGAACACATCGGGGTCCGATCGATGGAGAGAAGCGAGAGCCTCCCGCACGGGAAAGAGCGGCATCTGCTTCGTACCTTCGGTGGAGGAACCACGGCAGACGAACATGCTCATCCTGCCGGTTCGCTTCAGGAACTCCTCGACGAGCCTGCTCTTCCCCGATCCGGCAGGTCCTTCGATCAGGGTGAACACCGGTTTTTCAAGTCTCGACTTTTCGAACAGGCTCTTCAAGCGGGCAAGCTCCGTTCTCCTCTCCAGGAGCGGCGGCACCTCGGTGTTGCTCCAGGATCCACCCTGAAATGACGAAGCCTCTCCCTCACGCCCGCCCACACGCTCCGCACGCCTCCGTTTCTTGCGGTAGAGTGCGCTGTCCGCCTTCTGGATGAGAGCCTCGAGCGATTTCGCATCGCCGGGAAAAGCGGCATACCCCGCGCTTATTCCGACGCTCACAGTACCTCCCAGCTCCGCGCTCCAGTCGTGCTCCTCGACGGCCTGCTCTATCCTGCGCGCAATTTTTCCGGCCTCTCTCCGGCCGGCCGAGGGGAGGATCGCGACGAACTCGTCGCCGGCGTAGCGGCAGACGATGTCGATCGATCGAACGGTCGCGCCGATGATCTTTCCGACTCTCACCAGCACGTCGTCGCCCTTCAGGTGACCGTAGGTGTCGTTGATCATCTTGAACCGGTCGATGTCCATCATGATGATCGCCATGGACGCCTGATCATTCTCGACGCGCTGTCGCTCCTCCTCGAGCCGTCTCCTGAAATATCGTCGGTTGTAGAGGTCGGTGAGATCGTCGCGAAGGACGATGTTGATGAGCGAAGAGAGATCGGGAGAACCGATCCCGAGGAGGCTCAGGTCCTCGTGCGAGGGATGCTCGTGTTCGGTCATTGCCCGGGTCCGCTACGATGTTACCCTATAAAATTGCTTTAAAGCATAATTACGGGTAATATAGCATCATAAATATACCAGGAATGCCCGACCTTGTCAACCTCGCTTGATCGGTCAATAGGAGTTAACCCCTTCGAGGAGAACGAATTGACGACCTCACGGGTTTTTTCTCAACGCAGTACCCGCTCGGCGGCGTGCGGATGAGCGCTGACCTGCATGAAGGAGTGCGCGCCCGGGGCGCCGATGTAGGGGTGGTTCTCGCTCCGACCGGAAGCGTCTTCCGCGTGGATGTAGTAGTCGATGACCGTCCCGTGACTGTACCGGGGAATGACGGCCTCGTACTGGAATCCCCCGAGGTGGTCCATGGGAACCCACTCCCACGTCTTCCCGTCGACGGTCCAGAAGAGAGCCGGCGTGTCGTTGACGAGAGCCTCGCCGCTGTACGGGATGACTTCCGCCTGGACGAGGAAGCCGTCGGGCCCCGGCGGTCCGTCGGTGAGCGGCGTGTGGTCGATGTACAGCATGTACCGGTCGGTGATCCCCATGGCACGGCAGTGGAGCGCGTCGGTCGTGTACCAGGAGCCGGAGAAACCAAGGACCTCGTAACCCGGCATCGCGGCTTCGTACGAGGCGATCGCGTCGTCGTCCCAGGAGCTGTTGACCGTGGGGACCAGGACCTTGTCGTTCAGGATGAGGGAGTTGACATAGGGCTGTCCGCCGGGAGTGTAGACGCGCACCACTTCATACGGCGTCCCGTAACAGCTAGTCTGGCTCTCGAAGTAGTCGACCGCGTCCTCGAGCTCGTCGTACTGCGGGTGGTACGACGGTACCTCGATGATCATGATCGTCTCCGGAGAGAGGTACTTCCCCCAGCAGTCGATGTGCTCGATGTACTCGCCCAGGGCGTCGGGCACCACGTGGTAGGTGTCTATGCCCATGTAGTCATAGGCCATCTCGTCGATGTCGGACGGGGTGAGCCCCGGGTTCTCGGTGTAGACGAGATCGGTGGACACGGCGATCCCCTGGCCGTCGGTCATGTAGTTGCCGCCGGCCGTGACCAGGCTCATGCCGTAGATCGGTATGCCCTGCGACGCACCGTACTCGGCGGGTATCTGGTCGTCGTTCGGGCGCGGCCGGTTGTAGATCATGTCCACGATGCCCTGCTCGTCGTTTCCGGTGAAGACGAACCAGGGACCGTAATCGCGGGTCCAGTAGCTGTCGGTGTAGGCAATCAGGAAGCTGCAGTTCGACAGGTTCACGCCGTGGCTGGCGTACTGCTGCTGGACGTAGTACTGCTCGTTGATGTCCTCGACGATGGTCACGACCTCCACGTCTTCGGACATCTCGGCGATGATCTGGTAACTGATGCCGAAGGGATAGCGGATGAGGACACCCTGCATCGGTTCGAACTCCGCCGGCTGCCTGACCGGGGCCGGAGGCGCCGCCGTCGGCACGAACCCTTCACCTATCTCATCGAGCCTGAGCAGCTCTTCCGGGGTCAGCCAGTGTGGCAGGCTCCGGGGATTCTCACGCTCCCATGCCCTCTGCTGCCCGTGTGTCGGGTAGTCCGAAGGATAGCCGTCGGGAAGACTGCCGCGGAGGAGAAGCTCCCGGAAATCGTCCGGGCCGGCGTCGAGTTCGGCGGGGACGGCCACGAGGCAGAACGCTCCGCACAGAATGGTTGCTGCTATGGTCTTGAACAGGTTCATCGTAACCCCTCAGGTGCGTGTTGACAGAGTTCCTTCATACTCAGTGGCCCTGGACATCCTGGTGTCGGCACCCTCGAGCCGATAGTCGTGAATCGGCCTCACCCGTTTCCGGGCAGGGACAGGACCGGTGTCCCCTACCCCGGGCCGGTTCGCATGCCGGCTCCGGTTCGACCCGGATGCTCAATTGTAGCACGCTTTCCCCGATCAGTCAAGTTACCTCCGGCAGATTCCGCACTTATCGAGAAGCCTGGTTTCAACTGCCGGTGACTGACGACGCCTGCCGAGATGTCCGTTAAATCATTCTGAACTTCACGTCCTTCAATTGATGGATGGATTTTCGAATTGCCACTACCATTGTAATGGAACTGTATGATGCGGCGGATCGGCAACCTCATCCGCTCCCATATCAATCCTTCCCTTCATGTCGCGTGGCTCTCCATCTATATCTGTCTCGTTTGGACCCACTGTAGTCAGGATCACCACTGTTGATACAGGGAGAACTCGATCGAAGGTGGTAGTCATCATTCCCAGGATTGACAAAGAGCGGATCCTCATCAATGTTGCCATCACCAGGCCATCCGCCCTGCACATCAGAGTAACCTACTCCTGGACTTCCACTTCCGTTGATCTGATCCAGCGAATTGTCATATATGATGCAGTTTGAAATAGAAGGATAGGAAAGGGAACCGCAATAAATCCCTCCGCCATACCCGTACGAATTCATGGAGATCGTGCAGTTTGTGATGGTTGCACTCGACCCTGTGAAAATCCCACCGCCTGTGTTAGCGATATTCTCTGAGATTACACAATTCATTACTTTGGGATGATCAGGAAAAGTGCTTCCCCAAAACACTATCCCGCCGCCATACATGTATGCATAATTTCCTATGATCATGCAATTCGTTATCTTGGGACTCGCAAGCCAACCATATATACCACCTCCCATATAATCGGGATAATTTCCGTCTGCCCACCCATTCATTATCGTGAAGCCCTCCAAGACCGACAATGTATCCTCCGAAGTATGAAAATAGAATCCCCTATGAGGATCTGCAGAACTTCCCTCACAGTCAATAATTGTCAACTCTGGACCATTAAGCGATTTCAAGACTATAGCTTTCCCGAGGAAGTCTATATCCCGGTTCCCATCTCCAGTGTACGTGCCATCCGCCACCAGGACCGTATCCCCATCCACTGCAACATCAATCCCCGCCTGGATCGTGGGCTGATCCGCCGGGACGTGAATCGTCGTTGCCAGGCTCATGCTCGAAGTGGCGAGGATGGCGATGATTGAAGCAGATAGCATGTAACAGCGCATGGTCTCCTCCTTGTGAATTCAGTCGTAGGGCGTAAGGGGGAAGAACGTCAAGCCTTGCTCTCGAGGCCCGGCTGGGACTCATTCATCATCAGGATACCAGAAGCATATCAGAATGTCAACTGCGAAGGAAATATTATCGCGGTTCTGGCAGACTATTCAAGATGCCGGGAGGGGGCATCGAACCCCCACGGGACCAAAGTCCCAAGGGATTTTAAGTCCCTTGCGTCTACCAGTTCCGCCATCCCGGCATCACATCAACTCGATCCTGCTCCTGGCTGTTCCCGTCCCCGTCTGAGCACTCACTCGAGCAGAGTCATCTTCCTGGTAAACACCTCGTTCTTCGTGCTCAGGGTGTACAGATATATCCCTGATGAGACACTCTTTCCCCCATCATTCTTACCGCCCCAGACTATCTTGTGAGCACCGGGTTCCAGTTCTGAATCGATGAGAGTTTTCACATACCTCCCGCGTGTGTCGTAAATGGAAAGCGTAACCAGCTCTTTCTCCCCGGATTCACCGGGAACATTGAATTCTATCGTGGTCGTCGGGTTGAAGGGATTTGGATAGTTCTGGCCAAGAGAAGCAACCCTTGGAACGCTTGCGCCATCTGGCTCGTCGTCATCTATGCCCACCCCTGGAGGAACCTGGTACTCCCAGACATACCGGGTATCCTTTCCGGTCACGTACATGACATCGTAATTCCCGAGGGAACGGATGGCTATGCCGTCGATAATGCTGAGTCCGTTTGGTCCGTAGAACGTGCCCAATGTCTCCCCGGTGTCGGGGTCGATACAGTACAGGTAATTGCCGCTGTCGAAGCTGGAGGACCAGACCCTTCCGTAACGGTCCATACCCAGATCCTCGAGTTCGTCCAAACCGGGGATCACCAGCGTCCTGGTCGTGTTGCCGGTGTGAGGATCGTACCACATCAGGAGATTGTCATAGTGTCCCGTGTAGATGATGGATTCTCCGGGGATTCTTCTGTCTCGACAGGAGCCCCAGTTGGTTGTGCCCAGGCCGTCTCCGACGTGGAGCCAGTTGTAGGTCCCGTCGGGATTCAGGTCCAACTTATAGATGTCGTCGCTCAGCATGCCACTGCTGTCGAAAAAGGTGAAATTGTAAAGTTCGTCTTCGAACCAGACGGACTTTCAGAGTGGCTGTTATGAGTAAAACCCCGGGTTAAATCGGCGAAGAGATCGTAATCGCCATCGCTGTCGATGTCCGTGGCATTGTCAGGGTCCAGCCTGCAGAGGCCCCCCGAGGAGGTGTACCACAGGAAGCCGAAGTAAAAGTCCAGCCCCTCGGAGTATCTGCTCGAGCCCAGATCGTACGTTTTCAGGAGCTGCAGGCTTTCCTGCGCTCGTGCCTCCGACATCGAGGCAATCAGAAGCAGCGCTGTCACAGCACGTGCGGAAAAACCGTTAATCCCGAAATCTCTTGGATTCATGCTCCTGTTGTCATCTCCTTATGAGAAACCGATAGAAATATAAAGCTCCTCACAGGAATTTGTGGGTAGTTTCAGGCATCGGGAGTTTTCCTAATCCATGGTACAGAGCAA
>CAZMKB010000017.1:0-17944 GCA_964566685.1 uncultured Gemmatimonadota bacterium
CTCGGCCTTCCCGCCGCCCGGCAACTCCCGCGTGTCCGGCATCACGGTGATCGTACCGAAGGATACCCCCTTGGCGACCAGGTCTCTCGTCACCGTCTGGCCGGAGTCCATGGCCTCCTGCCGTGCTTCCTCGCGGATCGCGATGAGCTCGGAGCTCATCTCGCGGGCGAGCATTTCGATGGGTCCCGCACCGTTCATCCCCAGGGTATTCCGCTCGTTGCTGAACTCCGGCGAAACGGACTCGGTGACCGGATCGAGCGCCTGGGCGAGCACGAAGACATTCACGACGAAGTCTCCGGCCCCACCCGAGAAGGGCTGGTTGTGGCAGCCGAAGCAGGAGTTCGACTCAGGGGCCGAGGTTCTGATGAAAGGCGGCTGGTCGGGGATGCGCGGTTCCCCCGTGCCGGTCGAAGCCGGACGCCCCTGTCCGTCGAGCGCGTTGAACCGGGCGTCGAAGACCAGCCGGCCGTGGTCGATGCAGGCCTGGAGCGGCATCTCGCCGGACTCGATCAAGGCCTGATCTGCGTGTGTCTCGAGTGCAGGCCGCTCACCGATGAGGACCTGCGAAAGTGTTGGTGCCGTCGCGATCAGAATCATCGCACCGGTCAGCATCATTATGAGTTTCATGACATCCTCCTCCGGGATGGATCCGAACGAATGCCGGGGATCAATTCAATCGAATCGGATTCTTTCACTCGACCGCCTGCGCCCGGTTCATCGGGCGCGGATGATCGAAACGAGTACTGACCCGTCGTTTCAGTTCGGTCAGTGGCCCTGTCCAGGGCCACTGAGGTATTGTGAATCTCCTGGTAGGCTCAACCTATCAGGGATCAATGAGATCCGCCTCGATGGCGTTCGACTTCAGGGAGTGCGCTCCCCCGGGCCCCCTGCGGATGACGGCCTGAGTTGCGACGGTCGTCACCGATGGATTCATGGGAACGGTGAGAGTCAATGTCGCCGTTCCGTTCGCGTCCGCGTCGGCCGTCCCGATGAGAAACGGGCTCAGAATGTCCACGCAGAGATCTCCGAGGAACGGATAACAGGGCCCCTCGCCGAGCCCGGCGACGCTCCCGATGAAATATGCCCGCTCACCCGCTGCGAGTCCCTCGAGGACGAGGTCGACTTCGGTCCCCCGCACGAGCGGATCATGACTGTAGGGCAGCTGTGCCGAGACTTCGAGGAGCTGATTGGCGGCAACGTCGTTCAGCACGGTGCGAAAGCCGTCGGTCCACTCGATGATCACCTCGTCCAGCATCGGAACTCCGCGCAGTCCGAAGTGGGCGATCATCTCGCTGTGGCTGAGATAGTTGCACCCGTAGTGCATGTATGTCATCTGCGGGCGGCCTGCACCGGCGTTGATCTGGATGCGGCTGCCCCAGCCGTCCGGAGCCAGAGCCGGGTTCGCGTCGGTGTCGAGAACGATCTCGAGCCAGTTGATGTTGGGCCCCGAGAGGTCGTTCTGGAACAGCTTCAGGCTGTCACGCTTCGAGAAGATCGTGATATCCATGTCACCGTCGCGGTCGTAGTCGAAGTGGACGAGGCCTCTGCCCATGAAGGTGTGGTCGAGACCGATCAGCTGCCCCATCTCGGTGAACGTGTCGTCGTGGTTGTTCCTGAACAAGTATGAAGGTTCATCCGTGAAGCACTCGCCGGTGGTGGAGTCGCAGACATCCCAGCCGTTCGTCGCGACGATGTCCATCCACCCGTCGTGATCGAAGTCGAGCGCGGCGGTTCCCCACGCCCAGCCGCCGTCGTTGACGCCGGCGCTCTCCGGAAGCTCCTCGTACAGGTCGTCTCCCTGGTTGATGTAGAGACGGTTTCCGTCGGGCCCGACGCCCCCGAAGCCGGGGTAGATGGCCGTGATGAACCAGTCGAGCCGTCCGTCACGGTTGAACTCACCCAGCGTCTGGCCCATGCCGGCCTCTGCGAGCTCGCTGCCCGGCATCAGGAAATCCACCTCGGTGAACGTGCCGTCGCCGTTGTTGACGAAGTAGAGGCTCGTGCCGAAATCCGCCGCGATGAGGAGCTCCGGCCGCCGATCGCCGTTCATGTCGGCGAACACGGGGCTGAAACCGCGGCACTCGGGGTCGTACACACCGGCCGCGACGGTGACGTCGGTGAAGGTGCCGTCACCGTTGTTCTGGAACAGCCTGTTTCCCTGCGTCTCACCGTTTTCGTCCAGGTGCCATCCGCAGACGAACAGATCGAGATCGCCGTCGAGGTCGTAGTCGCCCCAGGTCGATCCGTAGCCGTCGGCGTACGGTGCCGTCTCGTTCACTCCTGCGTCCACGGCGACGTTCGTGAAGGTGAGACCGCCGTTGTTCCGGTAGAGCCGGTGCTGGCCGCCGGCCGGATCACCCGACATGTCTCCCATGCTGGTGACGAAGAGGTCGAGATCGCCGTCATCGTCATAGTCGGCCACAGAGGCTCCAACGCCCCGGTAGAGATCCGTCAGCCCCGCGGAAGCGGCCTGATCGGTGAAGGTGCCGTCGCCGTTGTTGATGAAGAGCCTGTCGGCGGTCATCCCGCTGCCGACGACGAAGAGATCGGGGAAGCCGTCTTTGTTGAAGTCACCCACCGTTCCCCCGGCGTGCATGGGCCTGCCGGGAGTGTCGAGAGGAGTGTCGTGAAGAAACGAGACTCCCGCGCCCTGCGTATGATCGACGAACGAAGGCACCTGGGCGAAAGCAGTTCCGGTACAGAGCGAGAAGAGCAGAACGAGGCCCGGGACCGCCGCGCAGGCCGCGCCGATCCGGCGCAGGACTCCGACCGTTCGAGCAACGCTGCGGCCGTTCATTCCCGAATATCCAGTCATTGAATTCCTCCTTGAATCCATGGTAAAGAATATCGTTGAAGCACGTCGTGCATGGGTGCACGTCAGGTTGAGTTTGCTGAAAAGCTGTGGACTGTTCAGGCGGTGGGAGACGGGACAGGCGCAAGGCCTGTCCCTCCGTGCGTGCTCGATCACAATCCCGCAACAGGTGAGAGAGCTGGTGTCGTCAGCGCTTCCGGATACGCTGTGGGCAGGAGGCCTGTTCGAGAACGATGCCCGTCGCTTCACCGGAAGAAAACCCCGCATCCTGTATCGGATCCGTCGGCACGCCCGGATCCCACCGTGCCGTTACGGATCGATGAACTCTCCCTCGATGGCGTTCGACTTGAACGACGTAATGCCGCCGGGACCGCGACGAATGACGGCCTGAGTCCAGGTCGTCGTGATGTTCGGATTCACGGGAACCGTGAGGGTCAGGATCGCCGTTCCTTCGGAGTCCGCGACCACCGTGCCGATCAGAAACGGCTGGAGAATGTCGAGGCAGAGATCTCCGAGAAATGAATAGCAGGGCCCTGCGCCCATCCCCGTGACGCTCGCGAGGAAGTACACGGTTTCCCCGGGCTTGACACCGTTCACGGTCAGATCCACCATGGTGCCGCGGATGAGGGGATCGTGGCTGTAGGGCAGCTCGGCGGCGACCTCGAGAACCTGATTCGCGGCCACGTCATGGAGAACCGTCCGGAATCCGTCCATCCACTCGACCACGACATTGTCGACCGTGGCGACGCCGGCCAGTCCGAAGTGGGCAACCAGCTGACTCCTGCCGAGGTAGTGGGATCCCCCGTCGATGTAACCGGCCTGCGGGACACCGCCGCCGAACGCGATGATCCGGGTGCCGAATCCATTCGGAGCGAGAGCCGGATTGCCGCTGGTGTCGAGCCGCAGCTCGAGCCAGTTGGTGTTCGATCCGGAGAGGTCGTTCCGATAGAGCTTCAGGCTGTCGCGGTTGCTGAAGGCGACGATGTCCATGTCGCCGTCGACATCGTAGTCGAAGGTGACGAGACAGCGCCCCTGGCTGGCGAAGTCGAGCCCGTACAGGCTCCCGACTTCCGTGAATGTGTCGTTCCCGTCGTTCTGGAAGAGATACACGGGCTCGCCGGTGAAGCACTCACCGGTGACGGTGTCGCACGTTTCCGCCCAGCCGTTCGCCACGGCGATGTCCAGCCTCATGTCGTGATCGAAGTCGAGCGCCGAGGTCCCCCAGGCCCAGCCGGCGTCGTTGACTCCGGCGGATTCGGGGAGTGCACTGAACTGATCGTCGTTGCCTTCGTTCATGTAGAGACGGTTTCCCGAGGGCCCTTGACCGTGCCATCCGGGATAGATGGCGGTGATGAACCAGTCCATTTTCCCGTCCCTGTTGAAATCGCCGGTCGTCTGGCCCATGCCTGCTTCTACCGTCTCGCTCCCGTCCATGACGAAATCCATCGCTGTGAAGGTTCCGTCACGGTTGTTGAGGAAGTAGTGGGTCGTGCCGAAATCAGCCGCCACGAGGAGCTCGGGGTAGCGATCGCCGTTCACGTCGCAGAACACCGGGCTGAATCCCTGGAAGTCGGTCACGTAGACTCCCGCACTGACAGTGACGTCGGTGAAGGTGCCGTCGCCGTTGTTCTCGAACAGGCGATTTCCCTGGTTCTCGAGATTCTCGTCCTTGTGCCAGCCGCAGACGAAGAGATCGAGGTCGCTGTCGAGGTCGTAGTCGCCGAAGGCGCAACCGTATCCGTCCGGATAGGGAGCAGTCTCGTTGACGCCGGCGCTCACGGCGACGTCGGTGAAGGTAAGATCTCCGTTGTTCCGGAAGAGCTTGTGCTGTCCGGCGGTCGGATCCATCGGCATGTCACCCATGCTGGTGACGAAGATGTCGATGTCGCCGTCGCCGTCATAATCCCCGGCCGTGGCTCCGACGCCGCGGAAGAGGACGTCAGTCAGACCGGCGGAGTCGGCCATGTCGGTGAAGGTCCCGTCGCCGTTGTTGATGAACAGCCTGTCAGGATCGAGCCCGCCGTTGACGACGAAGAGATCGGGAAGATCGTCGTTGTTGAAGTCACCCACCGTGCCCCCGGCATGCATCGGGAGCCCGGGAGTGAGGGCCGCGGGATTGTGAACGTTCGTGATACCGGCTGCATCGGTCTGGTCACTGAATCCCGGCACCTGACCGAACATCGAGCCGGACAGGCCGAGCATGAGAGCGAGTGTGGTGGACATCGTGCGGAAGGTGCGAGCATGTACGCGCGTACGTTCGGATGCCGGTACGCCGCGTGAAACAGAGAGCGTGAAAGGCAAGCCCATGAGTGTGTCCTCCTTCGGGTCGTAGATAAACGTGTCGAAACAAAGAGAACTGCCGGCTTTCGGCACATACAAGTGAGTTAGAGGTTGTTCTCGGCCTCCTGGGTTACAGACGGCAGACCCGGGGAGAAGGTCACAGTTACTCTGACATTGGTGATATTTCGAAATTCGGCGGAGGAATGTCAAGGGACAATTTCGACTCGACACGCCCCGCAATCATCGGGAAGCGTGAAAAAAATTGACAAGCGTGCGAGAAGTCCTATCTTTTTCTTTCAGTGTCGTTCACGGACGTCACCCGCCGGACCCGGGCTCGAAAACTGCCCGGTTCGACCGAACCGGGCAAGGAAAGAAGATCTCGACCGACTCTCCCAGGAGGGACTGACATGAACCGAATGAACCGACTCACCCCGCTCTTCCTCTTCTCCTGCCTCCTCTTCTCCTCCCCGGGACTCCTCGCTCAGGCGTGGGAACCCTACAGTTTCCGCGGAACCGAGCACTTCAAGTATGAAATCAAGAGTACCTCGGGCGGGGAGACCAGAACCGGCCACTTCACGCTCGACATCGAGAAGACAGCCGAGGACAAGTTCAAGGTGAGCTACCAATCGGTCCTCGGAGACACCGAGGCATCCTCCACGACGACCTCCACGGCGCAGGAGCTGCCGGGCAAGATCATGATGTCCCTCATCATGAGCGGCAACGAGGCGGGAGCCGTCCTGGGCGCGACACTGTTCACTCCGGTCCTCGGGATGATGTTCATGGGGACCTCTGATCTCGAGGTCGGATCCGGGTGGTCGAGAAACGAGGACGGGAAAAAGATGTCCTTCGAGATCGAGGACAAGGAAAAGGTCGCCGGCCAGGAAGGCTACCGCTGCGTGTTCAAGGAAGACGACACGGTGAAGTATCTCCAGGTCATCTCACCCGACATCGCCCTTCCGCTGCGGACGGTCATGATCGACGACGACGGGAGTCGTCACGAGTCGAAGCTGGTGGAGTTCTCCAGATGACGACTCCGGGGCATCCTGCGCGTTCCCGGATCGTACACAGACACGAAAAACCCCCCGGCGTCAGCGCGTCATCGCGTCATTCGCCGGGGGATTTTCATGCACGACTCCCGGAGACGCCGCCCTCCCCTGTTGTCAGCTTGCTTCGAGGTCGAACTCCCGGTAGTCGAACCAGTGGCCGGAGCCGCTCACGTAGTCGAGCTCGGCCTGGACTATTGCGAGGTGTCCCTCCTCGATCTCGACGAAGCGCTTGAAGAAGCGCCTGCCCTCATCCGGAAGCTCCGCGACCATCTTCCTGTAGAAATTGCTGGTCTTCTCCTCCACGTCGCGGGCCTTCTTGAGCATCTCGATCTCTCTGCCGTGGTCTTCGTCGGAGATTCGCTCCTCGAGCTGCCCGACGCCCCGGCGGATGGCCTCAGGAGAGGGGATACAGGTCTCGAGCGTCTCGGGTGTCACGGTCCCTGTCTTCTTCAGTTCATCGAGCTTGTGCTCGAGGTAGTTCAGGTGTCCCTGTTCCTCATCGGCGAGCACCTTGAATACACGGCGCCCCACCGGATCCTTCGCCTCATCGAGCGCGCTCCCGTAGACGTCGCGCACGCTCGTTTCGTATTCTATCGCCGCCTGAATGGCCTCCTCGATGGTCATGGGCATGATCTTCTCCTCCGTTCTCACGTGTACCCCTGCCCGGCCCCGCGGTCCGCCCGAGCCGGACACACGTGCCGTCGTGTTCGAGGAATCCAATTGTAATGCATTTCGCCGCCGCGGTCAAGCCGGAGAGAGGATGTGGAAACAGCCGGGAGATATCATTATATTTCAATCATTCCCGTTCTCCATCCGGAGGGAAGAAGCCACCATCAGACAGGAGGATCCCATGGCCCAACCCATTCGAATTTACGGCAAAGCAGGCTGACCCTACACCTCGAAGGCCCGTGAGGACTACGCGAAAAAGGGTGAGGTTGAGTACTTCGACGTGAAGAAGGACAGGACGCTCCTCGACGAGATGCTCGGGTTCTCGGACGGAAGGCGCGAAGTTCCGGTGATCGTCGTCGGCGACCGGGTGACCATCGGTCACGGTGGTACCTGAGCAGTCTGAGGCCCGGAGGTTCCGGGTGACGGAAACGGTTTTCATGAAGAAAGAGACGAGTCAGAAAAGTGAGAGACCGGGGCGGCGCGGAAAGGGAGGAAAGAAAACGCTCTACGCCGCCCTCCTCATCGCCTCAATGGCGGGTGTCGTCGCGGGCGTCTTCGAGGTGCAGAACTTCGACATCTGGTGGCACCTGGAAACCGGCGAGCTCATCGTCACCGAGGGGACCATTCCCACATCCGATCCGTTTTCCTACACCGTCCGGGGCCAGCCGTGGATCACCCACGAGTGGCTTTCCGAAGTGATATTCTTCCTGGTGCACGAAAGCGCCGGGATCCGTGGTCTCATCATTCTGAAGTCCCTGCTCCTGGGAGCCGCCGTCGCGCTCCTTCTCTCGCTCGCCGTGAGAAAGCGGGGAACCACAATCCCCTTCCTCCTGTTCCCGGTTTTCCTTTTTCCCCTCGCGCTGAGGCCATTCGTGAGGCCTCACATCTTCACCTTCTTTTTCACCTGTCTCCTGCTTATTCTCGTCTCTGTCCACCGGGAGACGGGAAACAGGAAATGGCTCATCCCCCTGCCCGTCGTATTCCTCCTCTGGGCGAACATCCACTCGGGCGTGGTGCTCGGCCTCATCATCCTCCTCGCATTCACGTTCGGCAGCGCTCTGTCGAGGAAGATCTCCGGCGGGAACGACGTGCCGGCCGACGCCGGGTACACGAAGACCCTGGCTGCGTTCTTCTTCGCGTCGCTCGCCGCGAGCCTCGTCAACCCGCACCACGTCGAGACCCTGATCTACCCCTTCCTGCTCGCCCGCAATCCCGTATTCACGAGGACCATCGCGGAGCTCAAGGGTCCGCTCGAAGAGGCGTATGCTTTTTCTTTCTGGCAGGTCGGCTTCCTGGCGCTCTTCCCCGTCGTCGCCGCCGTCGCCTGGTTCACGCGCCGGTTCCGCGACCTCGCATGGATGATCCCTCTTGCGCTCTACGCGACACTCTCTTTCTTCGCCCATCGCAATGTCCCCACTTTTGCGGCCCTCGCCCTCGCATTCACCGCCGTCAGCCTCAGTTCTCTCCCCCGAACCAGGTCTTCCGGCTCGAAGAAGAAGCCCCTCAGGGTACGGCTGGCGACATCCGGCCGTGTACTCTCCATCGCCGTACCCGCACTCAGCCTCATCCTTCTCCTCACCAGGGGGGCTTACATGGGAGAAGACGGCTGGCGGGCCGTCGGCATCGGCGTGAGGACGGAACAGTATCCGGGCGGGGCATTCCGTTTCCTCGAGGAGGAGGAAATCCACGGCAACATGTTCAACCAGATGGCATTCGGCGGGTTTCTCATCTACGAGGGGTATCCGGAGTACCGCGTCTTCATCGACGGACGCCTCCTGCTCTACGGCGACCGGTTCAGCAGGCGGTACCTCGACGCGTATTACGGATCGCAGGGGCTCGATGCGCTTCTCGAACGGTACGACATCGGATACTTCATCCTGGACTATCCCGACGAGGCGGACAACAGGATGATCCAGTATGCCCTCTCCAGGAGCAGGGACTGGGAGCTGGTCTACTGGGATGACAATGCTCTCATCTACGTGAGGAACGCCCCCGGGTACTCGTCGGTCATCGAGGAGCACGCATACCGGAGCGTCGATCCCATCTACCGGCTGGGTTTTCAGCTGGAACGCCAGATCGAAAGGGATCCGGATGGTTTCACCGCCGAGGTGGAACGGCAGCTGGCCCTGAGGCCGGAGACGGCCATCTCCCGGGTCTTCCTCGGAGCAGCATACGAGAAGGCGGGAAGATACCGGGAAGCGAGCGTCCAGTACGAGATGGCGCTTGCCAGGGACCCCTCGAGAACCGACCTCCGCGACAAGATCTACATGATGCGGATGCAGGACCGCGCGCTCGGGAGGACAGGGGCTGAAGAGGAGGCCGGTGACACCGGCGAGGCGCCGAGCGCGCTGGCACGGGGAATGGGGTTCCTCTCCATGAGGAGATACGAGGAGGCACAGGACGCGCTGCTCGAAGCCGTCCGTGAATCCCCCGGCAATGCGAACGCCCATTACAACCTGGCGATCGCCTATCGTGCGCTCGGCCTCCAGGGACAGGCCCGGAAGACGCTCGAGAAGGCTGTCGAGCTGAATCCCGGGCACATCGATGCGCACAACGATCTCGGTATCATCTACGCCGTCGAAGGGAGACACGAGAAGGCGGTCAGGCAGTTCGAGCGCGCACTCTCCATCGATCCCCGCCACACCTCGAGTCTCTACAACCTCGCCCTGGCATACAGGAAAGCCGGCAGAATCCCGGACGCCGTCCGTACGCTCGAGCGCCTGCTCGAAATCTCGCCGGATCACCGGAACGCCTCTCCTCTGCTCGAAGCGCTGAAGCAGGAGCAGGGGGTCCAGCCCGACGAGGCCGGTGCACAGCCTCCCGGCTGATGCGCGGCCCGGAAAGGTGTGAGCCGATGCAACGAACCAATGAGGGGAAGACCCACAGCAAAATCAGAACCACACCCCGCCCTATGCCGATCCTCCCGCTCATGAGCACGGCCATCTATCCCATGGGGGCCATCGCTCTCACGGTCGGCCTGCGCGCCAACATGAAGCTGATCGAGGACGTCGTTCGGGATGACACACTCGTCGCACTGGTGCCCACGACTACGAGCGACCGCGAGAAGATGAGGCCGCAGGAAGTGGCCGATGTGGGAGTAGCCAGCAGGATCATCGATCTTCTGGATCAGCCCGGCGGGAGCAGGCAGGTCACCTTCCAGGGGATCGAGCGGGTGAAAATCCGGAAGATCGTCCAGGAGAAACCGTACCTGGTCGGCCTGGTTTCACCCGCCGGCGAAAGGAGCGTACAGCCGGCGAGGGAGGAGCTCCTCGTGAAGGAGGTCCTGGATCTTCTCACCCGGCTGGTCCACATCGATCGACGGTACGGGCCGGAGCTGATCCACATCGTGACGATGAACACCGGCGACCCGGGGCGGTTCGCCGACATCACGGCCTCCTACATCCAGATCGACCTCGACCTCAAGAAGAAGCTCATGTCGACACTCGGGTCCCGGCGCCGGCTCTCCCTCCTGCGGCAGTTCATCCAGGACGAGCTCGAAAAGGTCGGTTTTCTGAAGGAGTTCGAGACGAGAGCCGAGAACCGGTTCGAGGAGTTGAACCGCAAGAAAGTCCTCATGGAGCAGCTCAGGGCGATCAAGCGGGAACTGGGAGATGTCGAGCCGCAGGAAGAGATGATCGAGAGAATCCGCAGAGACATCGACGAGACCAGACTGCCCGTCGAGATCCGCTCGATCATCGACTGGGAGCTCAAGAGGCTCAGGCTGCTCCCCATCACGACGCAGGATTTCAGGAATGTCACTACCTACATCGACTGGCTCCTGAACATTCCCTGGGCGGGAGAACCGGCGAGACCGATCAGGCTGAGGACGATCGAGAATGTCCTCAGAAAGGACTATCACGGGATCATGAACGTGAAGGAGCGGATACTCGAGATCCTGTCTCCCCTGGCGCTGGAACCCGGTCTGATCCCTCCCGTCCTCTGCATCGTGGGACCGCCCGCGACCGGGAAAACCTCCATTGCCCAGTCTCTCGCCGACGCGCTCGACCGCGAGTTCGCCAAGTTCAGCGTGTCGAACTGCCGCAGCGACGCCGACATCATGGGCACCATGAGAGGCATCGTCGGCGAGTCTCCCGGTATGGTCGTGAGATCGCTGAGGAATACCGGCACGAAGAACCTGCTCATGGTCCTCGAGGATGTCGACGAAATCAGCGAGTCGCCGGTGCGCGGCAACCCCATCGAGGCACTCCTCGAGCTCTTCGACGAAAAGAGACGGTCCCGCTTCGTCGACCGGTACCTGAACACCCCGATCGACCTTTCGAACGTGTTCTTCGTCGCCACGGCGAAAGTGCTGTGGGACGTACCGGAGGCTATCCGTGCGAAGGTGAAGGCGGCCACGATCATCGGCTACACCGAGCGCGAGAAGATCAGGATTTCCCGGCACTTCCTCATTCCCCGGGAGCTCTCCCGGGCGGGTATCGACCGGAAGACCGTCAGATTCAGCGTAGCGGGACTCCGGAGAATCATCCGCGAGTACACGAACGAGGGAGGGCTTCGGCAGCTGCAGAACGCCATCAGCCTCGTGGCAACCCGCTGTGCGTACGAGAAGGCCACCGGCCGCAAACGGACGTGGCAGATCAAGGCCGGAAACGTGTCGGGGCTGATCGGCCCGCCGCGGTATCCGAAGAAGAAAATGAGGAGGAGGCGACAGGTCGGCGTGGCGAACGGACTGGCGTGGACCTCGACCGGCGGAGACCTCCTCATCATCGAAGCACTCAGGATGCCGGGAGCCGGCGAGCTGATCCTGACGGGTCAGCTCGGGGAGGTCATGCAGGAGTCGGTACAGGCGGCACACAGCTACATCAGGTCGAAGGCCCTCGACTTCGGCATCGAGCCGTCGGTCTTCTCGGACTTCGACATCCACATACACTTTCCCGAAGGGGCGATCCCGAAAGACGGTCCATCTGCCGGTGTGAGCGTCGCCACGGTCATCGCGTCGGTTCTCGGAAACATCCCCATCCACTCACAGGTGGCGATGACCGGAGAGGTGACTCTCAGCGGGAAGGTCATCGGGATCGGCGGCCTGACCGAAAAGCTCATGGCCGCCTACCGCTGGGGATTCAGGAAGGTCATATTCCCCGCCGAAAACGAGGCCGACCTCAAGGACGTGCCGGACGAGGTCAGGTCGTTCCTGGAATTCATCATGGTGAGCCGGATCGACGAGGTGCTGGCGAACGCCCTCGTCCTCGGTAAGAGACGCCGCCGGAAGAAACAGTCCCGCTGAAGCCGGCACCGGGAGCCGGGGTCAGCGGCCGGACGGCCTGACCTCGATCTCCCCGATGTCGACGTGCGGCCCCGCCGTCGCGGCGCAGTGGATGGTCCGGGCGACATCCCCGGGCTGGAGAAAACCCTCCCTGTCACTGGAGATCCCGTCCCAGATCCGGGTGTCGACCGCACCGGGATAGATGACGCTCACCCGGATCCCGTACTCCAGCCCTTCCATGGCAAGAACTCTCGAGAATCCGACGACACCGAACTTCGAGGCGCAGTAGGCCGCACTTCCCTCGAACCCCTGCTTGCCGGCCGTGGAACTGACGTTGATGATCAGTCCGCCACCGGTCTCCGACATGAGCCGGAACGCCTCCCGGGCGACGAGGAATGCACCGCGGAGATTGATGCCGACCACGTCATCGAACATCGACGTCGCTGTCTCGAGGACCGGACTGACGCGGAACACACCGGCATTGTTGACCAGAACATCGAGCCTGCCGTATCGCCCGCGAACCTCGTCGAAGAGCCTTGTCACATCGTCTTCACGCGACACGTCGCACGGAAAACCGAGACCGCCTATCATCGACGCCGCACGTTCCGCCTCCTCCCCGTCGCGGCCGCAGAGAATGACGGATGCCCCGTCTCCGGCGAAGAGCTTCGCCGTCTCGAACCCGATTCCTCTGCTGGAACCGGTCACCAGCACTACCTCATGCTCTCGCTCGTTCATGGCAGAAGACCCTGAATCGTCATGCGGAGAAGCCCGTCACCCGCCGCTCTCCGGGCCTCTTCACCGATCTATGCTTCCGTACCGGGGATACGAACCTCTCAGTTCCTTCCGATGAGCCGCAGAAATTCGTTGCGCGTCCTGGAATCATCCCGGAACTTCCCGAAGAGTGCGCTCGTCACTGTCTGCGTGCTCTGTTTTTCGACCCCGCGCATCATCATGCACAGGTGGCAGGCCTCCATCACCACCGCCACGCCGATCGGTTCGAGCACTTTCCCCACCGCCTCGGCGATCTGAATCGTCAGCCGCTCCTGGAGCTGGAGCCTCCGGCTGTACATGTCCACGATCCTCGGGAACTTGCTGAGACCGAGAACCTTCCCGCTCGGGAGATACGCGATGTGGCACTTTCCGAAAAACGGAAGCAGGTGATGCTCGCACATGCTGAAGAACTCGATGTCCTTCACCACGACCATGTCGTCGACGTCTTCCGTGAAGACCGCGCCGTTCACCAGGCCATCGAGGTCCTTTCCGTATCCCGACGTCAGAAAACCGAAGGTTTCCTCGACCCGCTGCGGCGTTCTGACGAGCCCCTCCCTGCCGGGATCCTCTCCGATTTCCTTCAGTATACGTTCGATCAGCTCCTGAATGCTACTCACCATGGTACTCCACGTAATTGCTGGGGCTCTCGAAAAGTCTGACCCGGAACAGAAGGTCTCTTCCGAGCCTCTTTTCGAGCCGCTCCCAAATCCAGACTGCGATGTTTTCACTCGTCGCCACGTTCTCCCGAAAGTAGGGTATCTCGACGCTGATGTTCCGGTGATCCAGCCGGCCGGTGATTTCTTCGTCGAGGATTTCCCTGAGCTCGACCACGTTCATGAAGAATCCCTTTTTTTCATCGATTTCCCCTTTCAGGGTGACCTCGAGAACGTAGTTGTGACCGTGACCGTGAGGGTTCGCGCACTCACCGTAGATCTTCCTGTTCTCCTCGTCGCTGAACGAAGGATTTCTCAGAATGTGAGACGCGCTGAACTCAACCTTTCTCGTCAGATGTATCATTTCCGCTCTCCCTCATTCTGAATGAAACGACATGATAGAGAATGAGTGCTATCATATAAACATTTCCGGGGAAAAACGCAATAAACAGATAGAGGTCGGGCCTGGAAAGCACGAGCGACATGCTCATGGCGAGAAGGTGCGTTCCGAGTCCCAGGAATCCGCTCGCTCGGAGGAACGTGCGGTCGCAGTACCACAGCGGATCTTTTCGAGACACCGCGCCCGCGCCGCGCCGGGATACTTCATCGACGATCGAGACCAGCCGGTCCTGCCAGCCGTAGGCGAGGTGATAGAAGATCTTCAGAAACCGGAGGACCCGGGGCATCTTCGCGTCATACGGATAGATGGTTTCCTCCCGGACTTCATCGGAAATCGTTCTGTCCCGTCCCTCCTTCAGTGAGCGGAACCGTACATTGTAGTAAACCCAGAAACTGTTCTGAATCTCCGACGAAAGGAATGCAGCGATTCCAAGAAGGATGTACCATTGCTCGCCGGTCATTCTCACCGCGACACGGGCACAGGCCATGATGAGAAAAGCCTGGACGATGATGTCGACCGCCGAGTCGAAGAACCTGCCGATCCTCGAGGGGCTCCTGCGTGCGCGGGCGAGCTGCCCGTCGACCGCATCCAGGACGCTCTTGACCTGTATCAGAAGGGCGGCGAATACGAAGGCCGCGGGAGTCGCCCGGTCGATCAGCCAGGCGGCAACCAGACCCACTGCGAGAAAACACCACGTGACGTGAACGGAATGGACCGGCGTGTCGTAGAGAAGGAGAACGATCCGGTAGGCCGCCGGACGGAGGAACTTCCGGGCGACCCACTCCTCGACCGAGTCGTCCTTCACGGTGTCGCCATATGCTTTGTCGGGATTCACTCGCGTGCGAAGCTGTTTTCGGCGCACTGCTCGAACGAAGAATGCGGCTGATGCTTCCGCCCGGGCCCGCGGGATCCGGAAAAATCTCACCGCAGAACCCGATTCCGGCGGGCGGCGCCTGGTTCACGGTTCGTTTCCGGAGTCTCGAATATAACAGCGTCGGCTGCCTGTCTCAAGGTATTTCTCCGGAACCGGGTTTTCTCGAGAAAGAATGTTCTCGGTCCGAATTATTCATACGCTTTCGTGATGAACCTCCTGCTCGAAATCGTTATGAATAACTCGAACTGGAAAAAAAGTGAAAAAAAGTCTTGCGTAATGATGAGAAAAACATATAGAATATTACCGGTCCCATCGTGCAGTCGAGCAATGACATTTCACAGGAGGAGCGTGTATGGCCCGCGAAGAGGAGATTCTGAAAAAGTACAGTCTCAATGAGCTCGAAAACCTCGTCAAAGAGAAGGAAAAACAGGTCAAAACGGACGAGGTGAAGAAGCTCAAAGATCAGCGGAGAGAGCTGAAGAAACAGATCACGAAGCTCGATCATCAGATCAAGAAGCTCCAGACCCGCGGTCGCCGCAGAGGGACGAAGAGGAGAGGGAGACCACCCAAGAAGTAAACAGCCCTACTTTTTCAGGACATGGATCGGTCTGCCCAGGGCACCCTCGGCGGCCTCCATCAGGGCTTCGGGGAGCGTCGGGTGCGGATGGATCGTCAGTGCCAGGTCTTCCAGCGTCGCCGTGAGTTCGATCGCAAGCACCGCTTCACTGATCAGGCTGGATGCCTCCGGTCCTACGATGTGGGTGCCGAGAATGGTCCCGTCGCTCTCCCTTGCGACGACCTTCACGAGACCTTCCCGTTCCCCCATGGTGAGGGCCCGACCCGAAGCGTTGAAAGGGAATCGACCGACCGTCACGTCGTGCCCCTGCTCCCTGGCCTGATCCTCGGTCATTCCCACCGAAGCGATCTCGGGATCCGTGAAGATGACAGAGGGGACCACGAGCCAGTCTCCCGCGCTCGGGTGACCCGCGATGTTCTCCGCCGCGACGATTCCTTCCTTGGAGGCCTTGTGAGCGAGGAGGGGCTGACCGGCGACGTCGCCGATGGCGTAGATGTGATCGACGTTCGTCCTCATGTTGATCGTCGTTCCGATGAATCCGTTCTCATCGAGATCGACGCCGGTCTTCTCCAGGCCAAAGCCGGCCGTGTTGGGCTTTCTCCCGACCGTGACGAGGATCGTGTCGGCTTCGATCTGCTTCGCACCTCCGCCGCCCTCGACGGTCACCGTGTAGGCTCCGTCTTTCTTCTCGCATCCGGTGACCCGGCTCTCGAGCCTGATCCCGACTCCGAGCTTCGCCAGCCTCCGTTCCACCGGCCGGACGAGCTCCCGATCCGTTCCGGGGAGCAGGCCGTCGAGAAGCTCGACGACGGTGACCTCGCTTCCGAGCTTGGCGAACACTGTTCCCAGCTCGAGACCGATGTATCCCCCGCCGACCACGAGGAGCCGGCCCGGGACCTCGTCGAGCGCCAGCGCTTCACGCGAGGAAATGATTCCCCCGCCGTCGAAGGGCAGCTCTGAAAGCTCCACCGGTCGTGAACCGGTGGCGATGATGAGGTGTTTGAACTCGAGTCCGCTCATCCCTTCCGACGTCTCGATTCGCGCCGCGTGCGGACCGGTGAGGGTGAGTACTCCTCTCTCCACCTGCACGCCGTTGCCGGTCACGAGCTTCTCCACCCCGCCGGTGAGCTTCTCGACGACATCCCGCTTCCACTCCTGCATGGCCTTCACATCGACTTCGACCGACCCGGCCCTGATGCCGAACTTCGCGGCTTCCTGAATTTGGCCGGCCAGGTCCGCCGCGTGGATGAGCGCCTTGGACGGGATGCAGCCGTGGTTCAGGCAGATGCCCCCGAGACGGGGTTCCTTTTCGACGAGGGTCACCTCGCGCCCGAGCTGTGCCGCACGGATGGCCGCAACATATCCGCCGGGGCCGGCGCCGAGGACGAGGGTATCGGTCGAGGTGCTGAGTTCTCCGACGACCATCTACACCATCTCCAGGAAGAGTGTGTTGGGATTCTCGAGATACGTCTTCAGCATGTTCACGAAGTCGGCGGCTTCCTTGCCGTCCGTCACCCGGTGATCGAAGCACAGGGACAGGTACAGGGTGTCACGGGCGGAGTGCTGATCCTCTTCGATCCAGCAGCGCCTGTGGAGCCGGCCGACGCCCAGAATGGCGACTTCGGGGTAGTTGATGATCGGCGTCCCGAAAAGGCCGCCCACCGAACCGTAGTTCGTCACCGAGAAGGTTCCCCCCCTCAGGTCCTCGAGCGCTATTTTTCGGGTCCGTGCCTCCCCGGTGAGGCGGGCGATCTCGTCCGAAAGCTGCCGGAGACTCAGGCGATCGACCCCCTTCACCACCGGGACGGTCAGCCCGTGCTCGGTGGCGACCGCCACGCCGATATTGTAGTATTTCTTCAAAACGATCTCCGACGCATCGGCGTCGAACGAAGCGTTGAACATCGGGTAGCGCCACAGCGAGGGAACGAGCGCCTTCAGAACGAACGGCAGGTAGGTGAGCTTCGAGCCCCCTTCGAGCCCTTCGTTCATCTCCCGGCGCAGCGCGACCAGGCGCGATGCATCGACCTCCTCCACCACCGAGACGTGAGGCACGTTCCGCCAGGATTCGGCCATGTGTTCGGCGATCTTCCGCCTGAGACTCCTGACCGGCACGCGCTCCTCGGGCTCCGGTCCCACAGGCCGCGGCTTCCCGGTTTCAGGCGCCGGTGCAGCGGGGGCCTCCTTCGCCGATCGGACGTCGTCGGCGGTGATCCGCCCCCCTTTTCCCGTGCCCTCGACCGAGGCCAGATCGACGTCCAGTTCGCGGGCGAGCTTCCTGACCGAGGGTGTCGCGAGCACCGGTCCCCCGGGTTCGGCCGGACGTGCCTTCTCCCGGGCCGCCGGCTTCGCTTCCGCCGCCTGTGCCGGCTCCTCATCCGCGGCCGCGGGCACCGTTGTCGGCTCACGGGCGGCTTCCTCCGAAGGCGCCTCACCTTCTTCGGCGGCTTCCGATTCGTCCCCGATGACGAGGAGGACGGAACCGACCTCGATGATGTCACCCTCCTTGCCGCCGAGCGAGAGAACGGTACCGGCTCTCGGCGACGGGATCTCGACCGCCGCCTTGTCGGTCTCCACCTCCACCACGATCTGGTCCTCTTCCACGCGGTCACCGACGCCGACGTGCCACCTGATGATTTCTCCT
>CAZMKB010000017.1:17954-26425 GCA_964566685.1 uncultured Gemmatimonadota bacterium
CTTCGGCAATACCTTCGCCCAGGTCGGGCAGGATGAACTCATACGCCACGGCGGAGCCTCCCTTTCATGCCTGAATCCGGATGAGCGAATCAGAGACGGTTCCCTGTTTCGACCAGCGTGAATATACAGGAACGGACGTCAGAATTCCATGACCTCCTGAACAGTCAGAAGCAGCCGGTCGGCATCCGGCAGATAGAGCTTCTCCATGGTCGGCAGCGGCATGGGAGTGTCGAACCCGGTCACTCTTCGGACGGGCGCCTCGAGGTGGAGGATCGCTTCTTCCATGAGAAAGGCCGATATTTCAGCACCGAACCCGGCCAACCGGGGAGCTTCGTGGAGCACGACCGCCCGGTTCGTCTTCCTGACCGAATCGAGCAGCGCGTCGCCGTCGAACGGAGAGATGGTGCGGAGGTCGATCACCTCCATGTCGGGGCCCTCTCCTTCCGCTGCCCGCTCGGCGGCCTCGATCGCGACGGGAACCATGGCGCCCCAGGTGATGACGGTGAGATCACGGCCATCCCTCACCATGCGCGCTGTCGCGAGCGGGACGGTGTGATCTCCTTCCGGGACCTCCTCCCGGAAGGCACGGTAGATTCTCTTCGGCTCCAGGAACAGGACGGGATCCGGGTCCCTGATCGCGCTGGTGAGAAGTCCTTTCGCATCGGAAGGCCGCGAAGGAATGACGACCTTCAGTCCGGGGATGTGCGCGTAGACCGACTCCGTGCTCTCGGAGTGATGTTCGGGAGCATGGATGCCGCCTCCGTACGGGACCCGCACGACCATGGGGGCGGTGAATCTCCCGCGGCTCCGGTACCGGATTCTCGAGATGTGAGAGACGAGCTGATCGTATGCGGGGGGAATGAATCCCAGAAACTGGATCTCGGCCACCGGTTTCATACCGTAAACGGCCATGCCCAGAGCGCACCCGACGATCCCGACTTCGGCGAGCGGGGTGTCCATCACCCGATCGGGACCGTATTTCTCGAAAAGCCCCTCGGTGGCCCGGAACACTCCTCCGTTCACGCCGACGTCCTCTCCGAGGACCACAACGTCGTCGTCACGCTCCATCTCGTGATCGAGGGCGGCTCTGATCGCCTGGATGATGTTCATCTGTGCCATAGTGTCATGTCCCCTTCCGTTCGAGCGCTCTCTCGAGCTCCCGCTTCTGCCGCTCGAGGAGAGGGGTCGTTTCGGAATAGAGGTTCCGGAAGATCTCCTGGTACTCCCGCTCCGGCATACCCTCGTATTTCTCGACGATCTTCTTGATGCGCTCGTCGTTCGATTTCTTCAGATCGTCCTCGAGCTCCGGGCTCCAGATGCCGCGTGACTCCAGGTAGGCCTTCACCCTGGGGATCGGTTCCTTCTTCCGCCACGATTCCAGCTCCTCGTCGCTCCGATAACGCTTCGGATCGTCCGCGGTCGTGTGAGGTCCGAGACGGTACGTCACCGCCTCGATCAGGGTCGGCCCACCTCCCCCGCGGGCTCTCTCGACCGCCTCGCGCGTGACCTGCCAGACGGCAAGGAGGTCGTTCCCATCCACCTGGTAACCCGGGATCCCGTAGGCTACGCCCTTCTGAGCAATGGTGGGTGAGTGGGTCTGCTTCACGCGGGGGTGGGATATCGCATAGTGGTTGTTGCTGCAGAAGAAGATCGTCGGTGTCTGAAACACGCCGGCGAAGTTCATGGCCTCGTGGAAGGCCCCCTCGCTGGTCCCCCCGTCGCCGAAGTAGACGATCACCACGCGATCCTCGCCTTTCAGCTTCGAGGCCCAGCTGAATCCGACCGCGTGCACCGTCTGGGTCGCAATGGGAATGGTGACGGTGAAGATGTTGACGTCGTCGGGAATGCGGTTCCCCTCTTCGTTTCCGTTCCAGTACGTCAGGATGTCCTCGGGAGGGAGTCCCCGGAACATGAGTGCGGCGTGCTCGCGGTAGGAAGGGAAGATCCAGTCCTGCTCATCCAGCGCAGCCGCGCTGCCGATCTGTGCCGCCTCCTGACCCGAGAGGGGAGCATACGTGCCGAGACGCCCCTGCCGCTGGAGCCTGAGACAGGTCTCGTCGAAGGCCCTCGAGAACACCATCCATCGGTAGAGATCGATGAGCTGCTCGTCGGAGAGGCCCGGTGCCTCCCCGGTGAGGAGCTTCCCCGTTGCGTCGAGCAGCCGGTACTGTTCCTGTACCTCTCCGACGACGGGATCGGGTGAAATGCTCATTGACATTCTTCTCCAGTTCGAGAATTCCCGTTTTCGCTGAGTGCCGTGGTATCGTGTGATATGGATGTATCGAGACAGATCGGGACCGTTCGTGTAAGACATTCGGACAATACTATTTGTGAAACAGCAGGCGTGTTGTCAAGGGAGCAGTCGATCCTCAGCCTTCCAGGTGGAACGTCAGGTCGGCCACGCGGATCACGAGCCTCCCACTCACGAGGCTCTCCACGCGGGCGCCGATCACCATTCTGCCGGTGAGGATGATGTCCACGACGGATGGCGGCAGGTCGACGGCACCCGTCAGGCCGGTCACATCGTTCCCCTCGATGTCGATCGAGAAATCCGCCGCGTGGAAGGACTCCCGGAACGGATCTCCGGTTCCTTCCGGAGCGAAATAGATCGACACGGTGACGGCGCTGTCCAGCTCGGCCGACTGCAGGGATAGGGGACCTGATTCCGGCGCCCGCCCCCCGGTGCTGTCGAAGGAAACGACGGTGGGAACGATGACGATGACGATGCCGGTCACATCGTCCGGATTTCCGGGAATGCTCTCCGTGTCGATCGAAATGTCACCGGACATCTGAACAACGCTGTCGGGGCTCACGAGAACGCCGGTCTCTTCATCCGAAAGCGGTTCCGGCAGTTCGACCTGGAGGGTGACCTCGGCCGGCTGCCAGAGGGTTTCGTCCTCACCGCAGGCAACGGTGAGGAGCATGATTCCGAGGATGACGAGCATTCTGATCGGGGAAGATTGCATGTTCTCCTCCTCCTTCACGGGGGTACCGGGAGATCCTGCCCCGGGGCCTATTCCGTCACGGGGAGGAAAGGTGGCCGGGACGTAGGGATCGGCCGGAGGTAGTGCCGTTAGCCGTAAGTGGCAAGGAACGTGCCAGCCCGAGGGCTCGATCGTCAGCGCCGGCTGCCGAGGGCGCGCTCGAGAACCTCATGAAGGACTTCGGCCTGGAGCCTGCGGTCGAAGGGGCACAGGGCGGATGCGGAGATGCGCGGGAGCGCTTCTCCCACCTCTTTCGAGCGAAGCAGCCGCTCGAGGCCGCGACCGATTTCCTCGACGTCGTCGGGAGGGAGGATGATCCCGGCACCATTGCTCCCGACGATCCGGGCCGCCTCCGATCCGGCGGGAGCAAGCGCGACGACGGGAAGCCGGGCACCGAGGTACTCGTAGAGCTTCCCCGGTACGTGCCTGTCGGCGTGTTCGTGCGGATCGACGAGAAGAAGAGCCGCATCGGCGAAGGGCAGCGCCGCGAGGGCCTCACGGTGCGGCCGGTAGGGGTGGAATCCGACGAGATCGGAGATGCCGAGCTCCCTCGAGAGATCGACGAACCGGGGATCGACCACGCCGACGAACACGACCTCGAGCGGAGGCCGTGACGGCTCGTCTCCCGCATCTGCTTCGGGAGCGATGACTCCCTTCCGCCTGAGCCGGGCGAGGGCCCTGAACAGCGCCACCGGCACGTTGACATCCTGGTAAAGTGTCCCGAGGTAGATGAGCCCGAGTGTGTTCTCCCGGCTGAACGGCGACTCCACCGCCGGGAGCCGCTCGAAGTCCTCCGGGTCGAAGCCGTTGTAGATCGTGAGGATTTCGTTTTCGTGCGAGGGATAGCGTTGCCGGAGCTCGTCTCGAACCGTTTCGTTCACGGTGATGACTCCCGAGCTCCGTCCCACGACTCCAGACTCGAGCCGGCCGGCTGCTCTCCGATGGAAGCCGGTCGGGAGGGGACTCTGCACATCCATCAGCCAGCTGTCCCGGTAGTCGAGTACGAGCGGAAGGTTCAGGCTCCCGGCGATGCGGCGTCCGACCAGGAACGAGGTCCACGGCGGCCCCGTGGCCATCACCACGTCCGGCCCCGTTTGCCTCGAACGGCGGAGGCCGGCTCCGACGGCGAACGGATACCACCCGATCTTGCTGTCGGGAACGAGAGCGAGCCGCGACATCTTTCTGCCGAGGGAACCCGGAAGCCGGGTGACGGCTTCCCCACCGCCGTGGCCGGGCAGGAGATGGAGATCGATCGACGGCGTGCGCTCGACGATCACCGAACCCGGGATCTCCTGCGTGAGGGACGGATCGAATGCGTAGTAGGATCGCTGGGAGGCGGTGAGCACCGTGATGTTCCATCCCCGGGCGGCGAGATACTTCACGAACTTGAGCGGTCTGAGCACTCCGGAGAGCCCCAGGGGCGGAAAATAGTATGCCACGAAGAGCAGGTTCATGCCCCGCCTCCCTCCTTCGTTCGGAGCGCACGTTTCGACACCACGTCTCTCGCACGCCGGAGCTCGGCACGGCTGAAGAATCCCAGGTAGTAGAGAGCGGGGAAGAACGAGAGGAGCAGAGCGAGGTCGCCGACGGGCCGGAAGGACCTCGTGCCCCCGGACATCACGGAGTGGAGCAGGAACGAACCGAGGATGAGGGCGAGCGCGACGAGGGCGACGAGGACGATCCTCGACCACTCGTAGGGAACGGCCCGGAACCGTTTCGACAGCCGCGCCATGCACAGGGCCAGGAGCAGGTAGGAAACGGCGGTCGAGCAGGCCGCTCCGCCTATTCCGAAGCGGGGAATCATGAGCACGTTGAGGAGGACGTTCATCCCGGCGGCAGTGAGACTGCTGAGAGCGACATACAGCGTCCGGTTATGAAAGACCGCTCCCAGCGACGTCACCGTGTACACCGCTTCGAAGGAGTACGCGAAGGCGACGAACGGTATGATGTATGCTGCCGGGAGATATTTCTCCGTCGCAACGAGGGCCGTGAGCTCTTCCCGGAACAGCGACAGGGCGAGGCCGACGGTTATCATCGTCATGAACAGGTATGTCAGCGTCTTCGCATACACCGCATCCCCTTCCTCCGCGTGTTCCAGAGAATAGGCGAACTGGGGCCAGGCGAGCTGAAATCCCGCGAGAACGAGAGCCATGGCCATGCCGAGACGGTAAGCGACCGAGTAGAGGCCCACCGACTCGAGTGAATCAAAGCGGGTGAGGAGATAGCGATCCGAGAGCGAGAGAACCCACATCGAGATGCCTGCCGGAATGTACGGGACACCGAAGGACAGCATGCCCCGGAGCGCCTCGCCCGAGAATCTCAGCCTGACGCGGGAGAGAAGCCAGGGAACGAGCCAGCAGGCCAGCACGAGGTTGGAGATGAGGAGGCTCAGCACGGCCCCCTCCGGCCCCCTGTCCATCCGCACGACGAGCACGTAGAGGCCGGCCAGTATCGTTCCGACCCGGAGGAGTATGGCGGCGGTGAACAGGACCGGCCGCTCGAGGATTCTGATGTACGCCAGGACGAGACGCGCCGGGACCATCAGGCCCGCCGCGATACCCGCATAGAGGAGGTACGAGCTGTAGGCAGGAACGGCGAAAATGAGCACCGAGAGCCGATCGCGCCAGAAGAAGAGCAGGATGTTCACGAGTATCGCGACGACGAGAACGAACAGAAAGGCGGTGCTCACGATGCGGAGCCGGTGAGATTCTTCATCCGCTCTGTTGTAGTACCGGAAGAGCGACGAGACGAGGCCGAAGCCCAGAACTTCCGACAGGAGGATGAACCAGACGAACGCATTCTCATAGATCCCGTACCCTTCTCTCGTGAGATGGCGTGTGAGAATGACGACGACCGCGAGGTGGAGAAAACCCGAAGCGATGTTCCCCGCCCCGTAGAGAAAGGACTGGCTGAGGATCTTCCTGAAGTGCGGCCAGATCGGTGTAACGGCGCCGGACGGCGTCCTCTCTTCCCGGCTCTGCATCAGCTTCCCTCTTCCTCCGTTTCGGACCCGAGCCATCCTCTCTCGCCGTACAGCTCGTAGATCCGCTCGGCGACACGGTCAGCATGATGGTGCTTCATCGCCCATTCTCTCGCCTCCCGCCCCTTCTCCCTCCTGAGATCGGGATCGACGACGAGCGACTCGATCTTCTCCTCGAGGGTCCCGGGGTTTGCGAGAACGAACGGATGGTCCGGGAGAAACTCTTCGAGATCGGGGGCGAAGTCGGTTATGGTCGGGATGCCCATGGCGAGGGCCTCGACCGAGCTCACGCCGTAGCCGGTGCCGCCCGTGTTGCCGACCTGATCGACGAAGATCCGGCAGGAAGACTTGGCAGCGAGCGCGCTGTAGTGGGGCATTCCCTCGATCAGGACGAGCTCCACCGGGTGGCGCCGTCCCACCGCCCCGACGGCCCGGAGAACGTGTTCCGTGCCCTTCAACTCCCTCCTGGTGGGAGAGTGGCCGATCCGGACCGGACCGTCGGGATCCCCGGGGTCGACGACGTCGAACCGCGAGACGTCGAGGGGGAGGAACACGAACGTGAGTGTGGGATCCATGGTGAGGTGATCGTACTCGATCGTGAGGCCGAGGTCCGTCAGACTCCTGATCACCGGATGATACCCGCGGAGCCTGAGATCGCTGCCGTAGTACATGCTCACGATCTTCTTCCCCCGGTCCCTGAGCTGCTGCACGACCTCACCGGAACGCAGGAATCCGAGCCCTCCCTCGAGGTGATAGATGTCGTAGTCGAAGAGACCCAGGCTTTTCACCGCTTCCCGGAGCTTTCTCCGCCAGAGGTTGTCCCGCAGGCGGAAGAAGATCCTTTCTACCGCGGAGACGGGTTCCGCGGTGCCGATGCCGCCCTCGGGCACGGTGCCGTGATCGACCTGGCGGATCGGGGTGCCGATCCCGAGCTTCTTCTTCAGCTCCTCGATGATGCCGGACCCCACGAGCGGATAATCCAGGCACAGGTCGTCGCCGTATCCCCGCTGGCTCGGTATGAAGGTGACGAGGTTGGAAACATGTCCGTGGCGGCGATGCGCCTTCACCAGCTCGAGAGGTATTCCGCAGAAGTTCTCGACCGCAACGTGAAGGATGCGAAGACTCATATGCCCGTTACCCTCCGGTGAAACGAGACAGTAATAAAGATACGGGGGAAGGTGCCTTTTTTCAAATACCGGCGCCGGAGCACCGGTAACGGCGTACTCGATCAGCCGAAGAGCTTCTTCAGCAGCTTCACGAACGGATTCTCGAGAAAACGGTCGGCCAGAGCCGCGGTGGATGGTCGCTTGACCAGGTCGCCGTAGGTCGGATAGATGTGGATCATCGAAGCAATTTTGTGGAGAGGCACGCCGAGGCTCTTCGCCAGCTGCGCCTCGTGGAGGATATCGGCCGCACGTTCACCGACGACGTGAATACCGAGGATCTTTCCGCGCTTCGAGCACACGAACTTGCTCATGCCCCGGTCGGCCCGGTCGGTCACCGCCCGGTCGACGTCGCCGTAGGAGAACCGGTACACCCGGATCGAGTCGCCGTACTTCCGCAGGGCTTCTTCTTCGGTGAGCCCCGCGTGCGCCACCTCGGGATCGGTGAACGTCGCCCAGACCACGTTGTCGTAACTGACCTTACGCTTCACGGGTAATGGCAGAACCGCGTTCGGTACGGCGATGGAGGCGTGGTACTCGGCCATGTGGCTGAACTGGTAGGAACCCAGCACGTCGCCGCAGGCATAGATGTTCCCGGCCGTCGTGCGCAGGCTGTCGTCGACCTCGATGCCCCTCTCGGAATACTCGACACCTGCCTTCTCGAGATCGAGTCCCGATACACAGGGCCTGCGTCCGACGGCGACGAGCACCTTCTCGGACACGATCTCGCTCGTCCCGCCGCTTCCGCTTTTTACGACGGTGGCTACTCCGCTCCCATCCTTCCTGAATCGGACGGCTTCCCTGCCGGTGAGGATGCCCACACCCTCCTCGGAGAGACACTCCATGAGGAAGCCGGCGTGCTCCGGATCATCCTTCGACAGGAGCCGGTCGTCTCTCTCGATGAGGCTGATGCGGACGCCGAGCCTGTTCAGAGCCGACGCCATCTCGGACCCGATGGGACCCCCGCCGAGTATGACCATCGACGCCGGCAGCCGTTCCAGCTCGAAGATGCTCTCGTTGGTCAGGAAGGGGATGCTGTCCAGGCCTTCGATCGGCGGTACGAAGGGGCTCGACCCGGTGGCGACGACGAAGCTCTTCGACGACAGCTCCCTCCCGTCCACGGAGAGCCGGTGATTGTCGAGAAAGACGGGGCTGCCGATGATGACCTCGATTCCCTTCCCGCGGAAGACGTCCGGCCTCTCGCCTTCGTAGATCTTCTCCCTGAGTGCGCGGACGCGTTCCATGACGCCGCCGGTCCCGGGACTCTCCGCACCTCCCGGCAGCTCCAGGCCGAACTCGTGCGCGCGTTTCACCAGGTGAGCGACCTCGGCCGCCCTGATGAGG
>CAZMKB010000018.1:0-25407 GCA_964566685.1 uncultured Gemmatimonadota bacterium
CATCGAATCGATCCTGCTCGCCGGGAGCGGTGGGGCTATAGGAGTCATTATCGGAATCGGCAGTGCCTATGGCCTGTCAGCCCTGGGTTACTGGGAGACGCTTATCTCGTGGCCGGCGACAGCCGCGGCTTTGGTGTTCTCGGCGGTCCTCGGGGTCTTCTTCGGCATATATCCCGCGTCCCGGGCAGCAGATCTGGAACCAATCGAGGCTTTACGGGCGGTGTGATTTCAATGGCAAAACTTCATAAACACAAAGGAGTACATAAAATGAAGACCTGGACGTTATACGTGTTAAGCATACTATTCATTGCCGGCGTATTTTACGGTTGCAAAAAAACAATCGAATTCGACAGTACCTGGAAAATCACAGAAATCAGAATAGACGGAGAAGAATCGGATTGGGAAAATAGATTGACATACTTTGAAAAAGAACGTCTCGGACTTGGAATCCAGAACGATGATGATAATCTCTACATAATTCTGAAAACATACGACCGCTCAGCACAATTGCAGGTCGTACGAAACGGTTTGACCATCTGGTTCGATCCCGAAGGAAAGAAGAAAAAAAGATTCGGCATCCGTTATCCCATCGGTTTACAGGAATACGGGACAGTCCAACGGCGGGGGAGATATATGGATTCCCCTCAACCGGAAATCGGCGAGAAAGAGTCCGCTGAAATGCTGTCGGAAATTGAGATTATCCAAGCGGGAGAAAAAACAAGATTGCCGCGTATAGCGGTGGCAGGTATTCGCGTTGCAATGAGCGATCGGGCGGGACCGTTGGTATATGAAATACAAATACCGTTGCAAGCCGATGACGGACTATTATACGCGATAGGGACAAATGCAGGAGAACAAATCAGCGTCGGTTTTGAAACGGGAGAAATTAAACGCGAAGATATGATGAGCAGGAGGGGATCGGGAATGAAAGGCGGTCGGGGTGGTATGGGTGGCCAAAGACAGCCGCCGCAAGAAATGCCGTCACCGATGAAATGGTGGTTGAAAGTTAATCTTGCAGCTGAAGAGTCGATTGAGCAATGAAAAGTAATAAATTAAGGTTCATCCGACTAAAGCGTACTTTGCCTGATGGAGTGCGAAAATTTTGAATTTTAAGACGAAAGGAGGTATTTATCATGTTAAAAAACCTGCAAATGTTGGCTTTGATCGCAACCGTTTTCATGGTGGGCGCATGCGCCACGGCCAAGAATACCTTGCGGAAGAGATTTGGTGCCTACCCGGAATCTGGCTGGTACATACCTGCGGGGGGGGGCTGGTCCTTGACCCCCGAGTCTGATCGGATCGGGAAAAGCAAGTTGACACCACTTCCGCATCAGCGGGAACGGCCTGCTCCTTGATAACTCGTTATATTATAAAGGCTTAGGGGGTTTCGACCGGATGGAGAACGGTTATGAAGAGGGTTGCACATGGGGAGCCAAAATTCTATCCGCTGATTTCAGCTGTTCCTTATTGGCGAACGATGTGTCACAGGACGTTCTCCCAGTCGTTCCAGAGCTCCCGCATCTCCTCGATTCCTATCCGGAGCATTTCCGCACCACGGCTCAGTGAAATCTTTTCTTTTTCTACGGTCTCTCTGGTCAAGCGACTGAAACGATCTTCGAAAAAATCGAATCGATGCATTCCGAATGGTTGGAACGAGATCAAGGTTGCTTGTTTGGACAGCTCGCCGGTGATGAACAGCGTCCGGGCGACATGAGATTTGCTTCCGAGAGATGATCGGTTTATAATGAATCGTGAAGTAACGGGAGTCCGACACGGACCGAATGAGTACGACGCAGGCGGACAAAAGAACAAGTAAGACACGTCAGTTGTTGCATGACAGAGCACTCGGGTTCGGGCGCCTCGTCGCCCTTGATACGTGACCGTATTTATGCCCAGGACCACTAAGGGGGGAATCTCCCGCGAGGATATTGTGAAGCGAAGAGAACAGAAGAAGAAACCCGCGAAGAAGAACTGCCCTGGACTCGCCTCCAGGATTGGCTGGCATGAGCTTCGATCTCATCTTGACACCCGCCGGTCATCTCCACGTCCGGGAAGATGACGAGCGCGACGGGACACCACCCGATGCTTGGGTAAAGGAGGCTGCCGCCGCGTTTTCATCCTCCCCGGCCTCGGGGCTGTTCGCGCTCGCAGCAAAACGGCCGGTGGCTCTGCCGTCGCCGGTTCTCTCCTTCTGGCGGGATTTCGCCTCTGCATACCTGACCCGGCTCTGCCGAACGCCCGGTTGGGCCGGTGCAAGGATCGATCCGATCGAGCCGCCCTCCGAATCGGAGCTGGCGACCATGCTTCTCTCCGCACCTCCCATGCGTGGTGGAGAGTACCTGGACATGAAAGTGCTCCGCGACCTGTGGGATGATCTGGACTCATGGGCCAGGAGTGAGATCTCAGCCTCGGAAGACGGCCTGGCGGGGTGGCTGAAGCGGCATGCCCCGATCTGGCGTCAGGTGGGACGCGTCTGCTTCCACCTCGCTGAGAACAAGCGGGATGCCGAGTTTCCGTTCGCGTTCCTGGCCACCTACGCGCCGAGCCTTTCACGAGGAGGGCGCGTGCAGTACAAGCCCCTGGGAAGGGCGTTGAGGGAGTACGCCGGAGAACGAAACAGGGAAGCGCTCCTCAACCTGCTTTCGCCCGTTCACCGGGCGTCCGAGAAGGTCGATTTCGTCAGGGAGCTGGTCGATTCGGGGGAGATCTATCACCCCCTTGCGTGGACGCCGGGGGAAGCCCACCGGCTTCTCGAGAACGTGCCGCTTCTCGAGGACAGCGGCCTCCTGGTGCGACTCCCGGACTGGTGGAGGAGGCGACCTCGCCCCCGTGTGGCCGTGACCATCGGCGGGGAGAACCGGAGCCGTTTCGGCGCAGACACGATGCTGGACTTCAGGGTGGACCTTGCCCTGGGAGACGAACGCCTCACGGAACGGGAATGGCGCGAGATCATGGCGTCGGAGGACGGCCTCCAGTACGTGAAGGGGCAGTGGATCGAGGTCGATCGGGAAAGGCTGTCCGAAGCGCTCGAACACTGGAAGCGGGTGGAGGCCGACGCGGCGGGAGAGGGAATCTCGTTCATCGAAGGGATGCGGCTGCTCGCGGGAGCGCCCGCGGACCTGGATGTCGACGCCCCGCCGGGGGAGGAAGGAAGCTGGTCTTTCGTCTCGGCGGGCGAATGGCTTTCCGATGTTCTCTCGACCCTGCGAAGTCCTGACGGTCTTGGCTCCGGCGGGATCGGGAGCGCCTTTCGCGGCACACTTCGTCACTATCAGGAGACCGGCTGCAGGTGGCTCTGGTTCCTGTCGAACCTCGGACTCGGAGCCTGCCTCGCCGACGACATGGGATTGGGAAAGACCATCCAGGTGCTCTCGCTCCTCCTGGCCCTGAAGGAGAACGGGTCGTCCGGCAAATCATCGCTCATCGTGCTCCCGGCCTCGCTTCTGGCGAACTGGAAGGCCGAGATGGCGCGCTTCGCGCCGACGCTCAGGGCCCTGTTCCTGCATGCCTCGGAAACGGACAGGACGGCACTCGCAGCCATGGCCGAAAGTCCGGACGAGGCCATCGCGGAAACCGACGTGGTGGTGACCACCTATGCGATGCTGATCAGACAGAAGTGGCTGCTCGACGTAGAATGGCGGCTCGTCATCCTGGATGAAGCCCAAGCCGTCAAGAATCCCTCCACGCGCCAGGCGAAAACGGTCAGACGGCTCAGGGCTGATGCCAGGATCGCCCTGACGGGCACGCCGATCGAGAACCGGCTCACCGACCTCTGGTCGCTGTTCGACTTTCTCTGTCCGGGCCTGCTCGGCTCGGCGGCCAGATTCAAGAAGTTCATGAAGGGACTGGAGACGCGTGAACACGACCGGTACGCGCCTCTCAGGAACCTGGTCGGGCCATATATTCTCAGGAGGCTCAAGACCGACAAAAGCATCATCGCCGACCTGCCCGACAAGACCGAGATGAAGGTATACTGCGGGCTGGCGAGGAAACAGGCCGCTCTGTACACCGGGACGGTCGACGAACTCTCGCGATCGCTGGAGGGGTCAGACGGGATGAAGCGGCGCGGCATCGTGCTGGCCTTTCTGATGAGGCTCAAGCAGATCTGCAATCACCCGAGCCAGCTTCTCGGCGATGGTGGATACGAACCGGCGGACAGCGGAAAGTTCGACCGCCTCGGGACGATCTGTGAGGAAATCGCGTCACGGCAGGAGAGGGTCCTCGTGTTCACGCAGTTTCGTGAGATGACCGAGCCGATCAGCGCCCATCTCGCGGAGGTGTTCGGGCGCGAAGGCCTCGTTCTGCACGGCGGGACGGCGGTGAAAAGACGCAGGACACTGATCGATCTGTTCCAGAATGAGAACGGACCGCCGTTCTTCGTGCTCTCCCTCAAGGCGGGCGGGACAGGTCTCAATCTCACCGCTGCGTCGCACGTGATCCACTTCGACCGCTGGTGGAACCCAGCCGTGGAGAACCAGGCGACGGACCGGGCGTTTCGCATCGGCCAGCATCGCAATGTGCTGGTGCACAAGTTCATCTGCCGGGGGACCGTGGAAGAGAAGATCGACGCCCTGATCGAGGAGAAAACGGGTCTTTCCGATGACATCCTGAAGGGCGGGGCGGAATCCCTGCTGACGGAGATGAGTGACGAGGAACTGCTCAGGGTCGTGGCTCTCGATGTCGACAGGGCGGAGCTATAGGAGGGCTGAACGATGGGTTGGTACGCTTGGAAGCCATACGTGCCCGTGGCCGTGCGTCGCGCACGCGCAAGGAAGAAGCTTCGAGAAGCTCCGGAAGAAGGGCCTCGACGTCAAGCCGTTGGAAATAGAGGGAAGAAAGATAGCCCGGACGTTCTGGGGACAGGCCTGGTGTGACCACCTGGAGTCGTTCAGCGACTACCGGAACCGGCTTCCGCGCGGTCGCACTTACGTACGAAATGGCTCGGTGTGTCACCTCGACATTGCCAGGGGCGTGATAGACGCTATGGTCAGCGGCTCCCGGCTCTACACGGTGAAAATAACCATCAGGACGCTTCCCCGGAAGAAGTGGGAAGCGGTGAAAAACCGGTGCGCCGGAAAGATCGGATCTCTCGTGGAGCTGCTCCAGGGCCGTTTTTCGGGGAACGTGATGTCGGTGGTGACCGACCGCACCCGGGGGTTGTTTCCCCTCCCGGGGGAGATCAGCCTGAAGTGCAGCTGTCCCGACTGGGCCGTCATGTGCAAGCACGTGGCGGCCGTGCTCTACGGGGTTGGTGCCCGTCTCGACGAAGAACCCGAGCTGTTGTTCCTGCTTCGGGGGGTGGACCATGGAGAGTTGATCGATGCCGAGTTCGCGTCGGCCGCCTGCACCCCGGCGGCGGGGCACAGCCGCAGGCGTATCGCGGATGCCGATCTTGCCGATGTGTTCGACATCGAGATGACGGATGACGAGATGCCTGACGGGCGGAAACATCCTCCGGGCCTGAAAGGAGATGTCCGGTCGTCGAAGTCGAAGAAAGCCCCCAAGATACCGGTGGCAACAAGGAAAAGAAGCAGAAAGGCGGCCGGCGGGACGAAACAGAAGCCGCGTAAGAAGGCCGCTGGTACGAGGAGGGCGTCGGAAGCCGCTTCGAGCTCCCGTCCCGTCACCGGCAGGGTGGTCGCCGGGCTGCGCAGGAAGTTCGGTATGTCGCAGAGCGAGTTCGCAAGGCTGCTCGGCGTGAGCGTGCCTTCGGTCTGGAACTGGGAAAGGAAACCCGGCCCGCTCAGGCTTCAGAAGCGTACCCGGAAAGCATGGAACGAAGCGAAGAAACTGACGAAGCGACAGGCCTGGCGGCGGCTCGGTGGTTAAGGCCTTCGATATATACGTCACCGACAAGGGCTACACGGGCATTGAGACGCTGGGGCGGCATGAAGATTGTGAGTAACAACACCCCTCGGTAAAATAGCGGAAGATGAGGAGGAGGATATGATGGCCAGGAAACGCAGGAATAACAGTGATAACGCCGCTGCGCTCGATGACCTCGACTCGAGCAAGCCGGTCGAGCTGGTCGCACTCTCGGTGAAGAAACAGGCTGCCAGGTGCAGGTTGCTGGGAAGCGACATGCTTATCACTCTCCGCGCGAGCCGGCTCTGGGAGGTGGTGCCCGGCGAGATTGTCACGGTCAGACCCCGCAAGAAATGGAGCTATGCCGGCCATCCGTACCTCTCCGGGGAGATCGAATCGTCCAGGATCGAGGTGTCTGCGCTCGGCCTCGCGCCCCTCGGTCTCGAGGACATGGGCATGTGTGACCCCGGGGAGCACTACTGGGGAGAGCCGGACGAGCCGCTGGATGAATGGGCCAGGCCGATCATCGCTCATGGTCCACGCCCGATGTTCGAGATGGAACAGGTCATACCCGGCGAAGATCCCGATGATCCTTTCGAGGATCCCATCACCCGGTCCAACGATTTCAAGGGAGCCGGCGACTACATGGAGGCAAGAAAGATACTCATGGAGCTCTGTCGATCCGACCTGCGCTGCCTCGACGCCCACGCGCATCTGGGCAACATGATCTTCGAGCTGAGGCCCGAGGATGCCGTCCGCCACTACGAGGTGGGCATACGCATCGGCGAGCTGTCGCTCGGCTTCGAGTTCGACCCGGTACTGCCATGGGGCCTGATCGACAACCGCCCGTTTCTGCGCTGCATGCACGGCTACGGCCTGTGCCTGTGGCGCCTCGGTCGTTTCCACGAGGCGGAGCGCGTCTTCCACAGAATGCTGTGGCTCAACCCTACGGACAACCAGGGAGCGCGGTTCCTGATCGAGGGTATCAGGGCCGGGAGGACATGGGAGGAATACCAGGGCGAGTGACGACTCGTGATCTTACGATCAAGAGTATCCGGATTCGTCGGATGGTTTTCCCTGATTCGTGGGGGAAGGACGTTTCTTGAGGCGGGTCACCCGCTCGTGGATTCTGAAGATCCGGTCCGAGCCCAGGATGAAGCCGACCAGCACCGCTGACGTGAGCCCGAGGATGTACATGCCGGCACCGATGGCGAGTCCGATACCTCCCACCGCCCAGATGCCGGCCGCGGTCGTCAGCCCGTGCACCTCGCGTCCCCGCCCGCGCAGGATCATGCCGGCTCCGAGAAAACCCAGGCCGGTGACCACCCCCGCGGCCACCCGTGCGGGATCCGATCCGGGAAACGCCGTGTAGGAGAGCAGCGCGAAGGTTGTCGCTCCCAGTGATGTGAGGGCATGGGTGCGTTCACCGGCCGGCTGGCCCGCGAACGACCTCTCGAGGCCGATCAGGTAGCCGAGGAGGGCGGACAGGAAGAGGCGGCCGATGATCTCGTAGACAGGCAGCGGTTTCATGGTGGCCCTCCCGGGCACGGAACGTTCCGGGTTGACGTCCGGAAGCCGGTGTCGATCCCGGCGAATGCATCAAATATGGTGGTCTTGCCGGTGGAAGACAAGATCGACCGGGTCCGAAGCCGTGCTTGGGGGTTCTCACACGGCCGAAGAAGGATTCAGCCCCGCTTCCGCAGCCGCTCGAGCATCTCCCGGGGCGGGAAGACGATGGCGCCGGGAGCGCATTTCGACGCGCAGGTGCTGCAGCCCACGTAGCAGTTGTAGGGATCGGCCACCCTCACCGTTTCGGATTCCTCGTCCCACTCGAAGACGCCGTACGGACAGAACTCGAGGCACACGCGGCAACCGTTGCAGAGGTCTTCCTCGACGGTCGGGAACCAGGGGATCTCCTCCCGCGGGATACCCTGCCAGGTCGCCGGTGCCTTCTCCGACGCTTCAACACCCCCCGATTTCCGCTCGCAGTATTTCCCGTACTCTCTGAGGAAGGCCAGGCCGTACGCCTGCCGGGCCTGTTCAGGGATCCAGTTCTCTCTTCCCAGTTTCTCGAGGAGGAGCGGTATGAGCTCCCGGTCAGGCTCCTTTCCCTCCCGGGAGAGATCTTCGAAGACCTCATCGAGCCCCACGATCCCGATCTGGTTGCCGTTTATCATGATCAGCTTCGATTTCACCACGTTCTCTCTCTCTCTCTGTTCCGGTCGTCGTGGAGTTCGCGGTGGCATGTCATGAACACGTCGTTTCTCAGAACAGTCGAAAAATATAGCGGAGTGTGAGCCAGAGACCGATGAGGATCAGGGCGGCTCCCGTTATCCTTCGAAACCAGAGTTCTGTCTTCGTCACGGCGTCGAATGCCTTTCCGATCGAGCTCGCTCCCGCGGCGATCAGAGCTGAAAAGACGATGACCGGAAGCCCGGTTCCCAGGCCGTACAGGGCTGGTATCAGGACGGTGGAATCATATCGTATCGACAGCGGAATCAGGCTGCCGAAGAAGAGCGCCGCGGACACGGGACAGAAGGAGAGTGCAAAGACGACACCCAGGAGGAATGCCCCCGGGAGCCCCCGGGAATCGAGGCGTCGGAGCCTGTTCTCTTCCACCCTGAATCCCGGAACAGAGAACCGGAACAGGTCCAGCAGCGTCATTCCGACGAGGATGAGAACCGGTCCCGTGAGCCGGTAGAGGTAGTTCTGGAGGATGGAGGAGAGGCGGGGAACGGACAGGAGGAAAACGACGATCAGCATGCCGAGCATGACATAGAGGAGCATCCGGCCCATGGTGTAGATCATTCCCGTCAGAAGGACGCTGGCCGGCTTCGAGAGTTGCCTTCCGGTGTAGGAGATCGCGGCGATGTTCGTCGCGAGGGGGCAGGGGCTTATCGACGTCAGGATACCCAGCCAGAGAGCCGAGAGGATACCGAGGAAGATCTCGCTCACAGGCCCTCCTCCAGGAAGAGGTCGACTTCTCTCTCGACGTACGCCATGAACCGGTCCCGGTCCTCCATGAGATCCCAGATTTCTTCAAGGTTCTTCCACTTTCCAGGATTTCCGCCGTCGATCTCCTCGATCACCAGCGACTGGGCATACAGCCCGAACCGTTCGATGAAATGTTCGTTCTCCGGTTCGTCTTCATTGATCACGCGCCACTCGACCGTTCCCTCCTCGAGCTCTCTCTCACGGACATTTTCGATGGCTTCCCGGCAGAGCGCTTCGAGCCTGAGGCAGGTCTGACAGCGGAAATCACGATGGAAGTAGTAGGCGACGAACGCCGGCTTCCGATTCTCCTGCTTCCCGTCAGCGCCGGTGCGTGCATCCGACGGCGCTTCCGGTGCCGCCTCCTGTCCGGTCACGTCTCCGGCTGCACGTGGTTCCGGATTCTCCCTCCGTCCGCCGGCAATGAGGTAGATCACGCTCGAACAGACGAACAGGAGAAGAAGTGTCTTGATAATCGTCCTGAAAGGCATGGATTCGCTCCCTCCTTCGAGGTTGTGTCGTTCTATTCCAGGAACCGTCTGATCTCCCCGGGCGAGAGTACTCTTCCCGAGGACTTCACTTCGCCGTCCACCACCAGGGCCGGGGTCATGAGGACCCCGTAACCGACGATCTCTCCCATGTCGGTGATCTTCTCAACGGTGCACTCCACGCCCAGCTCCTTCAACGCCTGCTGGGCGTTCTCCGTCAGCTTCCTGCACTTGGCGCAGCCGGGTCCGAGAACCTTGATCTGTTTCATCGCTTGCTCCTTTTCCATGCGTACCTGTCATCCCATGATTGCCCCGTAGATCATCCCGCTGATCGTCGCCATCACGACGACGAGCGCAATGAAGACGACGGTCTTCCGTGTACCCATCACCGATCTGATGACCAGCATGTTCGGCAGCGAAAGGGCGGGACCGGCCAGGAGCAGGGCCAGGGCGGGACCCTCTCCCATGCCGCTCCCGATCAATCCCTGGAGTATGGGTACTTCCGTCAGCGTGGCGAAATACATGAATGCTCCGGCCACCGAAGCGAACAGGTTCGCACCGACTGAATTTCCGCCCACCGAAGCGCTGATCCAGCGGGAGGGGATGATTCCCTCCTGCCCCGGTCGCCCCAGCAGGAGCCCCGCGATGAGGACGCCGGCCAAAAGAAGCGGCAGGATCTGCTTCGCGAATCCCCATGACTCGCTGAACCACTCCCGCGTCTCCCCGGTGCCCGTGCCGGTGACGATGGAGAGGCCGACGGCCGCAGCGGAGAAGGCGATCAGCGGCTCATCTGGGAAAAGGAGTGCGAGTAGGGCTGTCCCGAGTCCGATGGCGAATATCCTCATCCAGGGTACACCGAACCACCGGACGAGCATGAATGCGAGGAGCACCGCGGCCGCCCCCGTCACGATCCACCTCGTCCGGTAGAGCGCGTACCAGAATCCGCTCGTCTCGGCCGGTCTGCCCCAGTTTGCGAACACGAGGATCGCCACCAGGGCTCCGAAGTAGAGGGCGTTCTTCCAGAGGGGCCGGGTGGTATCTGTTCCCGGAATCACCATCCGGGTCCGGGCTTTTTCGGATTCCTCCCTGAGAAAGAACAGGTGCATGAGAAGGCCGATGACGATGCTGAAGACAACGGCGCCGGCGGCGCGGGCGATGCCGAGCTCGATGCCGAGAACACGGGCGGTCAGGATGATGGCGAGGACGTTGATAGCCGGACCGGAGTAGAGGAAGGCGGTGGCCGGTCCGAGGCCAGCCCCCATCCGGTAGATGCCGGCGAAGAGCGGCAGCACCGTGCAGGAACAGACGGCGAGAACCGTGCCCGAGACGGAAGCCACGCCGTAGGCGACGATCTTCTTCGCCCCGGCACCGAGGTACTTCATCACCGATGCCTGGCTCACGAAGACGGCGACCGCGCCGGCGATGAAAAACGCCGGAATGAGACAGAGGATGACGTGTTCACGTGCATACCACCGTGCCAGGCGAAGAGACTCGATCAGGGCGTTGTCGAATCTCCTGGAGCCGACCGGCAGATGGAAAAATACGAGGAAGACCACCACCATGACGGCGAGCGGTTTCCATTCTCTCTTCCAGTCCACGACACTGCTCCGTTCCCGGAAGGATCCGCCGGATCACCGGAGTGACAGGGATTCCTTCCGGCCTGATTATTCCACGAAGGACAGATGCTCATCGGCCGATGATCTGATGACCGACTCCACGCAACTGAAGAAGTTCAGTACGCACGGTACCTTCAGGGTGTAGTACACGTTGGAGCCCCGTTTTTCGTCGCGTACGATGCCTGCTCCCCTGAGAACGGACAGGTGGCGGGAGATCGTCGACATGTCCGCGCCGATCATCCCGGTCAACTCATTGACGCACCGCTCTCCCTGAGACAGGGTGTCGACGATGAAGAGCCTGGTGGGGTGGGCCATGGCCTTGATGATGCGCGCACGCGCGTCGTAGCGGGCCTGCAGTTTCGGATCCATCTCTATGATCCTTTTTATTATTTGGCAATTTAACAAAATAGCAAATATTTTGCAAGAGATTTCCTGCAATCGGAGGCATCTTGTTACGCAGAGCTACCGGGTGAGGACCATTTTCCGAGTGGGAGCCGCCTTCCTGTCCACGGTGAGGAGGTAGAGGTAGACTCCCGATGGTGCGGCTTCGCCGTAGTCGGTTCTCCCGTCCCAGTGGGTCGAGTACCTGCCGGGCACCATGCGTCCGTCGACCAGCTGTTTCACCATCTTTCCGCGGGTACTGTAGATCCTCATGGAAACGCTGTGCTCTTCGCTCCCCGTCCCGTCCGTGGGAACGGTGTAGGAGATCTGCGTGCTGGGATTGAAGGGGTTGGGATAGTTCTGGCCGAGCTCAACAGTCCTCGGGAGGCCGGAGGTTTCCTCGTCGTCGATTCCCACCAGTCCATCGATGGAGAAGCAGTCGTCGCTGTAGTCGTAGATGCCGGGATTACCGTACTTCTCGAGCTTGAGAACGCAGAGGTCCGATGTTCGAAACGGAACGTCCCAGGTCCAGTTCCCGTCGTTCTGTGTCCGTTCCTCTATCATCTCCCAGGTGTAACCGTTGTCTGCCGAGAGCCAGATACGGATTTCTTCTATGTCGGGGTTGGTGTTCCAGGTGACGGTGAACGCGGATCCTGCCACGAGCTTCTCCCCTCCCCGGGGGTTGAGGAGATACAGATCCTCGTCGAAGTCCTCCCCGTTTTCCTCGATCGAGAAGCAGGTGTCGCTGTAGTCGTAGATGTCGGGATTCCCGTACTTCTCGAGCTTGAGCATACACTCGTCGGAGAGGATCTCGGGGACGTTCCAGGTCCAGCTGCCGTCGTTCTCGGTGTTGCTCTCGATCATGTTCCAGGTGTAGCCGCTATCCGTCGAGAGCCAGATGCGGATCTCTTCGATGTCGCGGTGCGCTTCCCAGACCAGCGTGAAGCGGGCGCCGGCCCGCAGATGTTCTCCCCCGTTCGGCGTGTCGAGATGCATGATGTCTCCTGCATCCGACTCCGGCGTGTAGGATATCTCTTCTGAGTAGTCGCTCATGTTCCCTGATGTGTCATAAGCTTTCAGGGCGAAATAGTACCGGGTTCCGATCTCGAGACCGGTCACGGTGTGCTCGATGACATTCCCGGCATCGACGGCGGCCGCATAGTCTCCGGACGTGGTGCCGTAGAAGAGCCGGTACCCGGCCAGGTCCTGCTCGGGATTGGGCTGCCAGCCGAGAGTCGCGGAAGTTGAAAAAAGGGGTCGGGCAGGAAAGAGGGTGATCGCTGTGATCGCCAGCAGTGAACGAACGCTTCTGAATTTCATCAGGTCCCCCCGCTATTATGTCTCGTAATGTATCGCCCTCGAAATACAATCGGGGTATAAATACGCATATCCTATGCCAGCGCTTCATAGAGTGCCCCATATTCATATATATTCGTTCTAATTGATACTATTATACTCATTTACGCCCCCCCATTCGCTCAGGACAATACAGGACGATGATCGACAGGGAAGGGTAATCAGCAGGAACTGAACCGGTAATGGGAAAAAATGTACCGTCCGCAGAAAACGCCGGGATGAATTTCTTGACAGGGAAGAGACCGGGGGGTAGAATTGGTACTACGAAAACCAATTCATCTGTCCCGATCTCACCGCTCCGCCGGCAGGTGGAGAGTTCTTATTCCGAGGGATCAGGATTTTCGTATGGTTCCATTCCGAAGAGGGGGAATTCCCATGAATGTCCGTACTCTTTTTTCTCTGATGCTCTGCCTGGCTGCCGTAGTGCTTCTTGCCACCGTGGCGCACGGGCACGGGATCCGGAAATCTGTCTCCCGCAGTGAGGCGATCGTCGTGGAGCTTTCGTACGAGGATGGGACGGCCTTCTCGAACGAACGATACGAGATCTTCCGGGAAGGAGAGACGGTCGCGTTTCAGACCGGCCGCACCGATGCCCTCGGCCGGATCGTGTTCGTTCCCGACCGCGCGGGAGGCTGGCGCCTCAGGGCTTTCTCGGAGGGCGGGCACGGTGTGGACTTCACCATCGAGAACGAGGCGCCCGCCGGCGCCGGCGGAGCGGAAGCCGCCTTACCCGCCGGCGCCTCCGGGCGCGCTCTCCGGGTGGTCGCCGGAGTGTTCATCATCTTCGGTGTTTCTTCCGCCGCCGGGTTTTACTTGAGAAGAAGACGGAGTCCGAGGTAGTGAATAGTGTGGCCCGGGTGAGGGCAGAGGGCTCGTAGCCACGATTAAAAAGCGAATCGCAATCCCGCCGCGAAAAACAACTCCTCTCCATCCGCTCCGGCGGCTTGGGCAATGTCTGAAGTTTCGCCGACAAGGAACCTGTATCGGATGCCTGCGTACGGGGTCAGTTCACGCTTGAATTCGTATCGAAGGCGCAGATCAATGCTGGTGTCGGTCAGTCCCGATCCGAGCATTCGATCGGGGATGTCCTGGAAGGAGAAGCCCAGCTCGGTCCGGGGTTGAAGAACGAGTCGCTGGGTGATCCGAACGTCGTATTCTGCTTCGAATTCGAACGTCACGTCGTCGTCTTCGGAAATGTACAGAGAGTTGTCGACTTCGAATTTGTATGGTGCCAGACCCTGCAGCGAGATCGCAGCGGACCAGCGATCGTGATACTCACCGGAAGTCCACTCGGCGGCATACTGCGTGCCCGCCTGGAAATTCCAGAATGGTGTGATCAGGCGCGAGTAGAGCAGGTCGGCTTCCATCTCTCCTTCGTCCGGGCCGTCGAATATCGCCTCGCCCTCGTTTTTCCACCAGAACCTGTTGAAGTCGCCTCCGAACCAGACCTGGGTTTTCCAGCCCGGATGGTCGGGTGAATCGCCGGCGGTGACACGATACTCGAAATGCTCGATGAACGTGAAGACCGATCATCCGGCAGCGTCACCACGACGTCGTACGTCTCGGCGACGGCGATGCGAAGCTCGTCCGTTTCGACGGGCTTCACGTTCTGTCCGTCGGCCTGCACCCCCGTCATGGGCAACCCCGGAATACGAATGTCGTAGAAGGTCATCGTCGAGGCATTGACGATCCGGAGGCGAACACGCTGCCCGGCCCTGGCGAGAAAGGTCGGGTTTTCATGTGCCGCCCTGCCGTTCATGAGGAATATGTAGGTCGCCCCTGTGATGTCGGCTATGTCGGTCGGGTCCATTCGCATCCGGTCCCACCTGAGCCTCTTTTTTATTACCTCTCCCAGCGTCATGCCCGTGGCCTTCATCTGGTCGTCGATGTTGGCCAGCGTCGGGCGCTGGAAGTTGTAATATCCCTCCATCGTCTTGAGTTTCCACAGGACGCGATGAGGTTCCTCGAACGTCCAGTCGGACAGGATGATGGAGTACTCAACATCGTACTCGACGGGATCGTGACCGGACGGTTCGAGAATGAGCTGGCCGTAATGGCCGAGCTGCTCCTGTAAACCGGTGTGGCTGTGGTACCAGTAGGTGCCGTTCTGCCGCACGGGATAACGATAGGTGAAGGTCTTGCCGGCGGGAATCCCGACGGGTCATGGTGTCCGGAGGGAGCTTTTTTGTGCGTTCCGCCATTGAAAAGTCCCCGGTAGTGGAGTTTCAGAACCGGTGCCATCTTCCAATCACGGTCTCGTCGATCTCAGTGCCGGTGTTCTCCGGATTCTCGGCTTTCTCCGCTCCTGCCTGAATCTGCCAGTGAGCGGATGTAACCGAACACAGCCATGATTTCATCCTCATTCAGTGTGTTCTTCCAGGGGGCCATGGCGGTTTCGGGAACACCGTTTCTGATGATGTAGAGTCTTCCCCGGTCGGAGTAGTAGGTCGCGTGCTCGGGGTCAGTGAAGTCGGAGGGTTTCGTGGAGAGTCCGGCTGCAGCCGGGCCGTTGCCTTTTCCCTCTTCACCGTGGCAGCTCGCGCAGTTCCTTGTGTAGACCTGTTTGCCGACCTCGATCTTCTCCTGGCTGACTGTCGGCACCGGCTCGTCGTACGCATCGCCCAGCTCCTCTTTCAGCCATTCTTTCACCTCGGACATGTGCTGCATGTGTCCTTCCGTATGATGGCCTCCTTCCTCCATCATCTCCTCGGATTCATGGCCTCTGCCTTCCTCCAAAATTGTGCCGGATTCATGATCGCCTCCCTCCTCCCCGTGCATGCTCTCGTGCTGTTCGCCCATCTCACTTATTGCTGTTTCCTCTTGGTGCTCAGCCTCGTCGGTCTCACCCTGACAGGCGAAAAACGGAAGCAGTAGTACTGTGAGAAACACGGTACTCGGCTGTCGCCCTTTCATGGTCCTTCCTCCTTCCGTGTGCGTACACGGCAGATACACGATTTCAGGAAACGTGGTCTCGGAAAAATGAACCGCAGACAGTTCGCCGAGGATGGGATGGTCTCCGGTCCGTCACGATCCGGGGAACGGCCCGCAGCGGTCGTCCTGCCGCGATAGGTTCCGGTGGAAGTGTAGGAGCCCGTGAAGATTTGTCAATGCCGTTGTACGTCCATCAATTCGATCACCGAGAGGAAAGGAGGAGATGTACGAGGGGCAACCTGTGAGCGGGCGATTGACATCTCACCGTGAGGAAAATAATGAGTTATAAGAGAAGGAAGATCCCCTTCTTCGAGGCACAGCACTTGCTTTTGTCGGGTACGGGGACGAAGTTCTAAGAGCAGAAAAACTGCCAGTGGATCGCAGGGAATCTTCGTGACAGGGGTGATGTGAACTGTTAAGTCTATTTCACGTTGCTCTTGATTGGATAATATTTCTTCATGATATGTGCGTGACGCGAAGCACATATCGGACATGGATACGGCGGGCAAGAGGAACCTGAAGGCCGCGGCGACGGCCGGCAGCTCACGGCGAAAAGATGTGATTGGCTTGAGCAAAACGACTCGGGCGAATCGGCGATCGAGGGAAACATGAATACACAGTCGATGGGAGGTCGTGAAAATGAATGAATCGTCTTCTCATGAATCGAAAGGACTCGAAACGGAGCAGCCGACCGGGTTCGTGAAAGATCCGGTGTGCGGCATGGAAGTGAACCCGGCTTCGGCCCCGGCCGGGCTGTCGTACGAGGGGAAGGAGTATCACTTCTGCAGCTCCCACTGCCGGGAGAGGTTTCTGGCGGAGCCGGAGAGATATGCGGGAGAGACTCCGCCGGAAGCCGGTAAGCCGGAGAGAGCCGCCGGGGAAGACGGTCGATACACCTGTCCCATGCACCCGGAGGTTGATCGAGAGGGGCCGGGATCCTGCCCCGAGTGCGGCATGGCCCTCGAGCCGCGGCAGCCATCCGCCTCCGCGCCCGGTGTCGAATACGTGTGCCCGATGCATCCGGAGGTGGTGAAAACAGAGCCCGGGTCGTGTCCCAAATGCGGCATGGCTCTCGAGCGGAGGGTCGTGTCGGCGGAGGAGGAGAAAAATCCGGAGCTCGAGGACATGAAGCGCCGGTTCCTGGTGGGAGCGGTTTTGACGGTTCCCGTCCTCGTCTCCGCCATGGGGAAGTACATCCCCGGAAGTCCGCTCCTGGACTGGGCTTCCGAGAGATTCTGGGTCTGGTTCGAGATGCTGCTCACGACACCGGTCGTTCTCTGGTGCGGCTGGCCGTTTTTCGTCCGGGGCTGGCGGTCGATCGTCAACCAGAGCCTGAACATGTTCACGCTGATCGGTCTCGGCGTCGGAGTGGCATATACCTACAGCGTCGTGGCGGCGCTTTTTCCCGGCATCTTTCCCGAATCCTTCCGCAGCGAATCCGGCGTGGTGGCGGTGTATTTCGAGGCCGCCGCCGTCATCACCACTCTTGTCCTTCTCGGACAGGTGCTCGAGCTTCGCGCCAGGAGTCAGACCGGTGCAGCCATAAAATCGCTCCTGGGGCTCGCGCCGAAAACGGCGCGGCTGATCCAGGAAGACGGGAAAGAAGTAGATGTCCCTCTCGATCGGGTGAATCCCGGTGACACGCTGCGCGTGCGTCCCGGGGAAAAGGTCCCGGTGGACGGCGTCGTGCTCGATGGGCAGAGCAGCGTGGATGAATCAATGATAACCGGGGAACCCATCCCGGTCGAGAAACAGCAGGGAGACCGTGTGACCGGCGCAACGGTGAACGGGACGGGCTCCCTGGTCATGCGCGCCGAACGCGTGGGCGGTGAAACCCTCCTCGCGCAGATCGTGCAGATGGTGGCGGAAGCCCAGCGAAGCCGGGCGCCGATCCAGAAATTGGCCGATGTCGTGGCGGGATATTTCGTCCCGATCGTGGTCGGGATCTCCGTGGTGACGTTCATCGTCTGGGGTCTCTGGGGCCCGAGCCCCCGCATGGCGCATGCCCTGATCAACGCCGTCGCCGTGCTGATCATAGCCTGTCCCTGCGCTCTGGGACTGGCGACACCGATGTCCATCATGGTGGCCACGGGCAAGGGAGCGACCGTCGGTGTGCTGTTCAAGAACGCCGAAGCCGTCGAACACATGCGCAAGGTCGACACGCTGGTCGTCGACAAGACCGGCACCCTCACCGAGGGCAGGCCGAAGCTCGTCGCCGTCGAAGCGACCGGCCAGTTCGAAGAAGAACGGATGCTTCGCCTCGCCGCGAGCCTGGAAAGAGGAAGTGAGCATCCCCTGGCGGCGGCGATCGTCACCGGTGCCGAATCACGGGGCATTCAACTCGCCGACACGGAAGAGTTCGAGTCGCTGACCGGGAGAGGGGTGAAAGGGCACGTGGAGGACATGCCGGTTGCACTCGGAAACCGGAAGCTGGTCGAGGACCTGAACGTCGACCTCGATGGTCTGGAGGAGCGGGCAGAAGCCATGCGGGCCGACGCCCAGACGGTCATGTTCGTCGTCGTGGACGGCAGGCTGGCGGGATTGCTCGGTGTGGCCGATCCGATCAAGGACACGACCCTGGAGGCGGTCGGGCAGCTCCACGACGACGGTATCAGCGTCGTGATGCTGACGGGCGACAGCCGGACCACCGCGGAAGCCGTTGCAAAGAAGCTGGGCATCGACAGGGTGGTCGCGGAGGTTCTCCCGGAGGACAAGGTGAACACCGTGAGTCGGCTTCAGGAGGAGGGACGCTTCGTGGCAATGGCGGGAGACGGCATCAATGACGCTCCGGCGCTGGCACAGGCTCAGGTCGGAATCGCCATGGGGACCGGCACCGATGTCGCCATGGAGAGCGCCGGCGTCACCCTGGTCAAGGGCGATCTGCGCGGTATCGTCCGGGCGCGGCTCTTGAGCCGGGCGACCATGCGCAACATCAAGCAGAATCTCTTCTTCGCCTTCGTCTACAATGCCGTCGGGGTGCCCATCGCCGCCGGCGTCCTCTATCCGTTCATCGGGCTGCTCCTCAGCCCGATGATTGCCGCAGCCGCCATGAGCTTCAGCTCAGTGTCCGTGGTGAGCAACGCGCTGCGACTGCGCGGTGCACGTATCTGATCCGCGAGCTGACTCGAGAAGCGTCTCTCCGGAGACATGGAGGATATGATTCACGGGGAGAGTTTTCCTGTATCATATGCTTCATTCAAGCATAAGTGGAAGGTTGTCCCCGTACCACTTTCGTTCACGTAATACACTATCAGTTGGTGTGTTACGGTATGTTACAGACACTACGCTGGGTGGTATGCCTCTTGCTTTCCCATCTACTGTCACTGAAGTCCTCCGAGAGCAAGACGTGATTTTTTTCATCGACACATAGTGAAGGAGGGAGACATGAACGGACACATTGCACATTCAGGGGCCTGGGGGCTGGCGATCATCATGATCGTCGTCATCTCGTGGCTCTTCTACCGGTACCTGGCGCCTCGCAACTGGAAGGAGTGGGCGGGCGCCGGCGTCGTCCAGGCATTCATCATCGCACTCTACGCGGAGATGTACGGATTTCCGCTTACTATCTATCTGCTGGTTCGTTTCTTCGGTCTCGACGTGCAGTATGTCAGCGCGAGCCTCTGGTCGACGCTCCTCGGGCTTGGTGAGACCGGAATGATGATCTCCATGATCCTGGGGTACGCTGTCGCGTTCGTCGGCATCGGACTGTTCTTCGAGGGGTGGCGTGAGGTGTATCAGGCGAGGAAGGAGAAGCGGCTCGTCACCGATCGACTCTATGCATATGTCCGCCATCCGCAGTACCTGGGTCTTTTCATCGCTCTGTTCGGAGAAGGCATCATACACTGGCCGACCGTGTTTTCCGTGGGTCTTTTCCCGGTCGTCATCGTCGTCTACTACTTCCTGGCCCGCCGGGAAGAGCGGGTAATGCTGGGTGAGTTCGGCGATGAGTACCGAAATTACATGGAGCGGACGCCGATGTTCATTCCCCGACGGGGCCAGTGGCGCGGTCTGATCAACGCGTCCGGCCGAGAGCAGGCCGATGGAGCGCGGGGTTGACGGAGTCCTCTGGGTGGACTTCCCACCGGCTGCAGACCATGAGGGCATTTTCCTCGCTCAGACACCTGGTGATCGAATTTCAGTTCCAGGAAGGTAATTACAAATTCCTCGCCTCGAGAGTCCCTGGATCTTCTGGGGGAAAAGCCGGTCCTTCTTCAAATGTCCCCGGGGACTCCGTTTTCTTCCCCGCGCGGTTTCCGCCCGATAGCGCAGTGCCGACACCGGCTTTTGTCGGCGGGGTTCGTTTTCGATGACTGCCTGCACGAACTGGCACACTCCCGCATGGATCGACATCTCGTTTTCCAGCGAATCCATCATTTTCCCGTGCTCGCTGAGAGATGCCGGGTCGTCACCCTCCCGTGCCGTCCGGACGATTTTTTCGTAATGGCCCATCAGTTCCCGGTACCGGTTCTGAATCCCGTGGAAACTCTCCTGCAGGTTGGACAGGAGCCACACTGAAGGGTCCGCGGGAAGCTCCGCTGAAGCATCCCTCTCCCTGTTCGGGTGGATTCCTCCGGTCTGCGTATGTGCCTTCAGCGCGTAATCACCCATGGCTGCCCTTGCGATCGCGAGGTAATGCTCGGGATCCCTGTTGAATTCCTTTTCACAGAGAGGACAGCAGACGAGGTACTCGTGGCCTTCGTACTGGATGATGTTCTGTGCCTTCGGTCGCGACACGATCTTTGCGCAGGTGATGCATCGATTCATGAGCGGTTCCTTCCTATTTTCAGGGTGCCGGTTCCCACAGGGGAACCGACACCTCGGTTCGGGTTCATGTGCCGCCGGGTGCAATCGAACTTCTCGTTTTCCCGCCACCTCCCCTTCTTACGGTTCCGGACCTCTCCCAACATCTCGACGGACTCTCACCGGGGTGGACCGGGTCCATACTAATCCACCCCCACCTGACGCAGCCGCTCTCACTCGAGGGCCGCGGGACCGGTCTGGCCGGTCCTCACCTTGACTGCATCATCGACGGTGCTGATGTAGATGATCCCGTCCCCCGGCTTGCCGGTGTGAGCTGCTTCCCTGATGATCCCCGTGATCTTCGCGGCCCGGTCCGCCGGTGCCACGATCTCGATCTTCATCATCTTCGTGTACGTGCTCGTCAGCTCGATGGAGAGTTCGAGATCTTCAGATCGAATCTGTTCCGTCAGTGACATGACGTCGATGACATTCATCTCGTGGATATCGGCGTACTTGAGTTCACGGATGACATATGCGATACGATCCGCACGGACGTATGCCTTGATCTCCTTCATGATCCACCATCCCTCTCTCGTTCCGATCAGCCTCGTTTCAGAAATGTCGACTCCTCGCCGTTCTCGTGGAGATGTGATGCATCGCCTCTTCCACATTCAGCTCGCGGGTCGCATTACCCGTCCTCAGGTAATATCGGGTTTCGTTACCATTCTGGAGGTATACCGGGCGCGGGGACGGCTCCGCATAAACCCGGCAGAGCTCCTTCCCCTCCAGCAGGTGGAACATCACGTGCACGGAGGAACAGAGATCCGTGCCCATGCGGTTAGAAATCGACTGCATGAGGTACTGTTCGAAACCGTCCCGGTTTTTCTTCTTCAGGGTGGAGTAGTCTTTCTCGATGCCGATGATATCCCCCCTGTCTCCGACTCCGATGATCATTGTCCCGCCCCGTCCGTTCATGAAACCGGCTATCGTCTTCAGGACGGGCTTTTCGAGTTCTCGGTTTGCGGTGTTCTTTCCGATGTCCCAGCGAAGCGATGATTTGAATTCCAGAGTTTCACTCTCGCCTTCCTCGACGAGGGAGAGGATATTCCGCTGGAGTTCCCTTTCCTGCTTCTGCAGCAGGATGTCCTTCTCCCGGAGGCTCCGGTAGCAGAAACCCGACGCCAGTCCGAGAGAGCCGCCGAGAAGGGTGAAGAAGAGTCCCATCGGCAGCATGGTGAAGTTGAAGGACAGGCAGGCGCGCGTGATGAGTGAATTCAAGACCTCCCGGAATGACCCCGAGGGAGGGTCGAATTCGAACTGATAGATGATCATGGTGACCGGATGAAGGATCCAGTAGCCGACCAGGACGCCGGCGAAAGCGTGAACGGGTACGATCCTGTTTCGATTCAGGAGTTTCAAAAGCGACCCCTCGTTCTCAGCCGGAAGCCGGTGACACCGGTTTACACGATTTCAACATTCTCTCCCCGGGTTTTCAGCGGCCACCGGAAACTCCGATCGTCGGGATCAGATCGACGATGGTATCCCGTCATGGATTCGTTCCGTAGAGTGTCTGTGCGTCGTCGATCTTCTTGATGACCTCTTCCCAGTCCCGGTTCGATAATTCCCGGTACCTGAATGTCATGGGAAACTCGAAATCGATGTCCCTGGAGAAGAAATAGAGCGCCATCTCCGGTGTTCCGAAAAACGGCAGAACGCGCTTGTCGAAATCCGGCGTGTGGGGAATGATGCGAATAGGCCTGTAGCGCCTTCCCTGCTGGATGATATCGATCGACGTCGGGTCGAAGTAGGTCTCCGGTTCCTCCCGGCCCTGGAAATGGAGCAGAAATATCTTCTCCTCCGTATCGGGAGTGATCTCGGGGTGGGCAGCCAGCATGGTCGCATACATCTTTTTCGTGTCTTCCGTACAGTATCGGAGAATGTCCCCCTCGAGGGGAGTGATCCTCAGCCAGATACCTTCCCCCTCGATCACCACTGAGATGTCGTCGGTTTCGAGAATGGTCTTCCCCGGCCTCCCGGAATTCCCACCGGACTGCCCGGCCGGGCTGTAAGGGGCCGTGGTGAAAAGAAGCACTGCCGCCAGGACGATGACTCGTCTTCGATGTGAGAAGATGAGTGATGACAGGACTTCCCTCGAATTGTTCCATGAAGGGGACATCAATCCTCCTCCCGCGAATGATTCTTCCGGATCCGCGTGCCGATGAATCGCGACCAGGCGGATATCACCACTGCCAGGACGAGTCCCACCGATGAAGAAATCAACATGGTCCTCAGGAACATATTCCTGAGAATCCCTCTCACGTTTTCCGCAGGTTCTTTCAGGACGAACGTAATCGGGACTCCGTCACGATTTTCGAATGTGTGAATGGTGAGTATGTAATCCTTTCCGCCCTCGGGCACCGTCGTCACGGAAGCCCGCCCCGGCTCATCGTGCAGCGCGAGATACGGTGCGATCACGCTGTTCCGTGGATTCCAGTCGCCGGTTTTCATGATCGCCTTTCCGTTTTCAAGGAAAACGGCGGACTCGAGGGTCCGGAAGCGCCCCTCATTCAACCGGAGCCCCTTCATTCCTGCGAGTCCGTGCTCCCCTTCGTCATCCAGGAGTTGTTCCACCAGGACCAGGCACTTCTCGAGAGAGCGGCCCTCGGAGGACAGCAGGAGTTCCTTGTCGAACTGGAAAATGACGAAACCGGTTATCAGGGCGATTGCCGGGTAAACGACTGCGGTTCTGCGGGCGCTCACTCATGCCTCCTTTACTCTCTCACGTCTGTGAGAGGAAGCAAGGGACATGCCCTGTCGGGAAGTATCTCTGCCGACTCTGCAACTTGTGTAGAGTTTATGGGTTATGTAATTCGGAAGGGATCCTCACGGGGATAGACAGGATCTCCGGGTGTATGAAATCCTTCAAATGAACGCTCAGGGTACAGGATATGATATACTGTGATGTTTCCGCTTCCCTGTCGACCGGCAATCCCTGGCCAGAGTGTCCGGGGGACTGCGGCCCCTCTCATTTGAGTCGAACCGGAATCGACAGGATTGGGATCGTTCGATCAACAGCAGGTGCGGAGGCACCTCGCCTCCGCACCACACCGGAGAAACTCTACCGGTTCATCTGTTTCATGTTCTCGAACATCCCTTCCATCGAGTTCATCATGCTCTGCATCTGCTCCTGCATCTGCTCCAGTTTCATTTTCTTGTCGGGGTCGTTCATGACGCTCTCGCTGGACATCATCTGATCCATCGCCTGCATCATCTGATGCATGGAACCGGCCATGGAGTCCATGTTCTGCATCATCGACATCATGTGGCTGCCGCCCATTATGTTCCCCTGATGCATCATGTCCTGCATGTGTCCTCTCATTCCCTGCATGTGCTCCATCATTTCATGCATGGAACCCATGTGCTCTCCTTTCATGTGCTCCCCGTGCATTCCTTCTCCCATCTGCCAGGAAAGGAGAATGCCGGTGGCAGAGAGGATAATAGAGAGAGTCAGAGCGAGTGCCAGTGAGATTTTTCTACTTCCCGACATCGTTACCTCCTGGTTCGAGTTGTGTGAGTTCCGGTGGACAACAGGTGTTTCGCTCCTTGTCGGGTCCTGCCGGGCCGGACGCGTGAAGAGAGTCACTGCTCCGCGCCGGCGAGGGTCTTCGCCTCTTCGATCGTCTCGATGACGTCTTCCCACTCGTCGTTCCGGAGACTCCTGTACCGGAAGGTCATGGGAAACCGGAAGTCGATTCCCTCGGAAAAGACGTAGATGGCCATCTCCGGAGTGCCGTAGAAGGGCAGGTTCCGCTGGTCGAAGCCGGACGTGTGCGGAATGATCTGGAGAGGACGGTGCCGCCTCCCCTGCTGTATGATCTCGACCGCCGTCGGTTCGAAGTGGGTCTCCGGTTCTTCCCGTCCCTGGAACTGGTAGAGGAAGATCGTCTTGTCCGTGCCGGTGCTGACCTCGGGATGAGCTTTCAGAATGGTCCGGTAGAGCCTCCTGGTGTCCTCGGTGCAGTACCGGAGGATCGACTCCTCGATGGGAGTGATCCGGAGCCAGATACCCTCACCTTCGAGCGTGACCGAGATGTCCTTCGTCTCGAGGATCTCTCCCCCCTCATCCGGGCTTCGCTCTCCCGAAAGATACACCGAGCCGCAGGAGAGCAGAAATGCTGCTGCCACTGTCAGGACAAGGTAACGCACTGTCTTCTTCATGGTCTCGAAGCCCTCCGGTAAAATCCTTCGTGTCCGGCCCCCTTCCATTGAGTTCACCTGTGGAACTCGACACTCCTGTCCGCATCTCATTCTGGGGAGATCGTCTTCCCCTGTCAATGCCGCCGGGCACCCGTCGGGAACCGGAGCCGGGGGGAATTTTCGTGTCCCATTGACGCCGTCAGGATGAGTACTAATAGGGGTCCTCAGGATCCGGGCTGGCTGTCTGCCAGCGACCAGAAAAATGCAAGCAGGATATGCCTTCCCACCGCCATAAAGTACCAGGTGGTAGAGCCTAGGGCTGATGCGGGGGGAGCCATTTACGAGAAGACCGAAAAAAAGTGAAAGATTTCGGCGGTTCGTCAAATAATAGAAGAGAGAGAAGAAAACATGATGCAAGATCGGCTGATGGCGGGAGCGAAGTCCTGATCCAACGGTTGCTCTCTGCGTTCCAAACAAATCTGCAAGCAGTGAAGATCGAGCCTTACGAGACCCGGGGCGGCCCCTACTGGCTCTGGGTGCCGTCGTGGGAAGATCCGGACCGCTACCCTGACCGGCAAAGTGGGGGAATATGTGAACATCGACTCGCTCGTCTATGACGAGGACGGATTTTATTTGGGTGTGGCTACTTTAGGACGACGCATAACTAACGTGACATCAATGTAATACAGCCAATACAGTCTCTTTTTCGGTGTAGATATTCCCGGGTTATGGGCAGTCTTCGCTCATATCCCGGGGTTAAGTCTTCTTTTCGGGTTTTTTTTTCACCTTCCTCCCGGCCTTCTTCGGTGTGTTTTCCCCTCCTTTCAGGCACTCTCCTGCCTTTCGCGAGACAGCCATCATCTCCTCGATAATGGCCATTAGTTCTTTACGATTCTCAAGCC
>CAZMKB010000019.1:0-25303 GCA_964566685.1 uncultured Gemmatimonadota bacterium
GGCGCCAACGGACCGACGACGGCGATGGCCGACGAGATACTGGCGAAGAACGGAGTATTCGTCATTCCCGATATCCTTGCGAACGCCGGCGGGGTGACGGTTTCCTACTTCGAGTGGGTTCAGGATCGACACGGATATTTCTGGAGCGAGGAAGAGGTCAACACAAAGCTGACCGACATCATGGTGACGAGCTTCGAGGACGTCTATTCATATTCGATCCGGCATAATGTCGACATGAGGATCGCCGCGTACATGCTCAGCATAGACCGCGTCGCCTACGTCATCAAGCTCCGCGGAATTTACGCGTAAAGCCGGTGTCGTCTTATGACGATCGTCATCATGGCCGTCGGAAAATTCAGGAAGCGTTGTCTCGCGGACGCTTTCCGCGAGTACTTCGAGCGCGCGGGCAGGTATTTTCCCGTGGAGCATGTCGAGCTGAAGAAGCCTTCCTATCGGAAGAAGGATGGAATCGACCGGGCTCTCAGAAAGGAACGGGGGAAGCTGGGCGAAAAGATGAAGGACCGCGGGTACATGGTCGTGCTCGATGAGAACGGCAGGAGCTTCACCACGAAAGAGCTGGCGGGGCTGATCGACGAGCTGCGGCATCGCGGGGTTCCGAAGATCACCTTCTTCGTCGGGGGGGCTTACGGCATCGACGAACAGATAAAGACCGAAGCGGATACGGTGATGTCACTTTCGTCGCTGACCGTGCCTCACGAGCTGGCACGGGTTCTGCTCATGGAACAGGTGTATCGGTGCGGGACGATTCTGGCAGGCGTGCCGTACCACAAGGATTGAAGAGGAAGGGAGCATGGGAGAGATTCATCGAAAGGACGGATTCGAGCTCGACGCGTCCGATCGAAAGCTGCTGCTCCGGATCGCACGGACCAGCATCACCTGTGCTGTTCGAAACGAAACGCTTCCCGATTTCGAAGTTACTTCTCCGAGCCTCCAGGAAAAATGCGGGGCCTTCGTGACGCTCGAGATCAAGTCGCGCCTGCGCGGCTGTATCGGAAACATAGAATCGGACCAGCCCCTCTACCGTGTGGTGAGAGATATGGCCATCGCGAGCGCTCTGCGCGATCCCAGGTTTCCGCCGCTGACCGCGGGAGAGCTCGACCGGGTGGTGATCGAAATATCCGTCCTGTCCCCTCTCGAAAAGGTCGAGCGTGTCGAGGAGATCGAGGTGGGAAAGCACGGCCTCCTCGTCAGAATGGGCTTCGATTCGGGTCTCCTGCTCCCTCAGGTGGCCGCTCGATACGGCTGGGACCGGGAGGAGTTCCTCGGGGAGACGTGCAGGAAGGCGGGTCTTCCCCGAAACACCTGGCAGTCCCCGGACTGCGAACTCTACATCTTCAGTGCAGTCGCATTCAGTGAGGGTGGACGTGCCTGAGTCTCGAGAAAAGCTGCTGATAATCGACGACGAGCCGAAGCTTCTTCAGAGTCTCAAGATACTCTTCGAAGGTGAAGGGTACGACGTGGCGCTGGCGGAATCGGGTGAGACAGGGGAGAAGCTTTTCAGGGATAACGGCTTCGATCTCGTGTTGACCGATCTCATGATGCCGGATGTGGACGGCATCGAGGTGTTGAAACGCCTCGGCAGCGTCGATCAGGATGTCCCCGTCATCATGATGACGGCATATGGTACCGTCGAGACGGCAGTGGAAGCAATGAAACTGGGAGCGGTGGATTTTCTGCTCAAACCGTTCACACTCGACGAGATATCCATCAAGGTGAAGAGGACTCTCGAATCTTTCAAGATCAAGAGAGAGAACAGAAGGCTCAGAGAACAGCTGAAGTCCTATGAGGAACGATGGGTCAATCCCGTGTACAGGAGCGGCGTCATGAAGCAGATATTCAGGGACGCGGCGGATGTGGCAAAGAGCGACCTGACGGTGATCATACAGGGTCTGAGCGGGGTCGGGAAAGAAGTCGTGGCCAGGTTCCTGCACTACAACAGCCCGCGGCATGACAGGCCCTTCATCATCGTCAACTGCACGGTGCTCTCCGAAGGATTGATAGAGAGCGAGCTGTTCGGCCACGAGAAAGGCGCCTTCACCGGAGCCTTCAAGCTCAAGCTGGGGAAGTGCGAAGTCGCCGACGGAGGGACGCTCTTCCTCGATGAGATCGGAGAGCTCCCCCTGTCAGTGCAGGCGAAGCTGCTCCGGTTTCTCCAGGATCATCAGTTCGAGCGCGTCGGCGGAACGAAAACCCTGTCGTCCGACGTTCGCGTTGTCGCTGCAACGAACAAGAACCTGGAGGAAGAAGTAGCCCGGGGACGTTTCCGGGAGGACCTGTTCTACCGGATATCCGTCGTACCGATCCACATCCCGCCTCTGGCAGAGAGGAAGGATGACATCGAACCTCTTATCGACTACTTCTTCGAGCGCACGAACAGACGCGGAGTCTCCCGCGTGCGCTCCATCTCGGACGCCGCGAAGCAGTATCTCAGGAACTATTCCTGGCCGGGAAATGTGAGGGAGATAGAAAACACCATCGAGCGGGCGGTTATTCTGGGTCGAAAGCCCGAACTCGAAGTGGCCGACTTCGCATTTCTCGAGGACAGGAAAGAGACGCTGGTGCAGGAGCACGACAACGACCTCTCTCTCGTCAACAATGAAAAGAAGCTCATCGAGACGGCACTCAGGAAAACCAGCGGGAACATACTGAAAGCGGCCCAGCTCCTGGAAATAAGCAGGACGACGCTGTACAGCAAGGTCGAAAAGCACGAGATCGACATCAAGGCATACACGCCGGAATGATCTCTCTCCCGCCGGGGTTTCCCGGTTCCACAATCCACCAGCCTTCGCTCCTGCGGCGGACCCTCGACCACCCCGGAATCGGGCAAACTGTCGGGAATAGTGCAGTTTGTAATGTCAAGAAAGAGAGCTGGTTAGGCAGTTCTTTCCCGTTCCGGGCCCTTCGGCTGTTCAGAATGTTACAGGGGATCCGGGAGGGGAATGCGGTCACCGCGGGGTATACCCGGATCCTCATGGTACTCTGAGAGTTAGGGGATCCTCCAGGCAGTCCGAACGGAGCAGCTCAATGGCATAAAAATTGCCAACACTAATGATTATCCTTATATCACAACTCCTTCTCCGGTAAGGGGCCCATGGAAGGAATCCAGATTTCAGCCTACAACGTCGGAAACTCGGGCGACGTCGCCCTCCTCCAGGTCGGCGGCTACATCGACAACGTGACGTCCGGTCAGCTCGAGGTTGCGATCGGAGATGTCATATCGCAGGGCATGAGCCGTCTCATCATCGATCTCTCCAACGTCAACTACATCAGCAGCGCGGGATGGGGAGTGTTCCTCGGGAAGATCAAGGGCCTGAGAGAGCAAGGAGGAGATCTCGTCATTGCTCAGATGATACCCGACGTAGCCGATGTCTTCGAGCTGCTCGAGTTTCATCGGGTGCTCAAATCATTCGACAACATCGAATCGGCCGTCGCATTCTTCGATGAGAACGGCAGTGAAAACTCACAGCGAAGCATACGGGACGAAACGGGAAGCGGGAGACCGGTCGAATCCGACGGTGTCGAGGATGCCGGCGTCGTCCAGGAGAACACGCCCGATACTCCATCCCTTGTGCACGAGGAACCGGAAGTCTCCCCCCCGGAACGGCGGGATACGAGAACCGGATACGAGAAGAATCTCCTTTCTCTCACGGAGGTCGACGACGGACCTGTTTCTCCGCCTGAGGAATCCGAACCGGAGGATCTCGAAGCAGCCGGGGAGAGCGGGGAGGAACAGCTGCCGGTGGCCTCTTTCTATGATTCGATGGGAATGTCGTCCAACGTGATGGATCGTGATCTTCCTCTCGCTGAAAAAATCAAGCTGCTCGTCATCGACAATCCACTGTCGGGTCCATGGAAGATAAAGAGCGCACTCAATTCCAGCAGGTTCGGTTACATCAAGGTCGGGTTTTTCGAAGTCCGGAGTATTCTCAGGGAGCTCGATCTCGACTCGAAAGAAAAACGCTACCGGTTCTGGCGTTCACGGTGATCTGAAAAAAGAGGGAATGATGCTGACAGCGATGCATGACTCACCCTGGTTCAGAAAACTCGTCGTGGTTCTGGTCTGCGGGTTGACGTACCTGATGCTCACCCCGAGCCCCTCACCGTCGCTCGACCGGGAGAGGCCGTTCCAGCCCGGACAGGCGCTGAGTGTGACCATCTGGCAGGAACCGGACCTGAGCGGCGAATACTCGATCGACAGTCAGGGTTATGTTATCCTCCCGCTCATCGGCAGAGTGAAGGTCTCTGATTTTTCGAAAGAGAGTCTCGAGAGCTACCTCGTGAACGAATATTCGAGCTATCTCCGGAGCCCCATCATCATGGTCGAGCCGCTGATAAGAGTCGGCGTCGTCGGCCAGGTGGCCCAACCGGGATTGTACCGGGTCAGTCCCGACGCTCCGCTGTGGGATGTGCTCGAGGAATCCGGCGGATTCGCCCGCCGGGCGAATCTCAAGGGGATAAACGTAATGAGGGGCGGAGATGTCATACAGTCGGATCTCCTCCACGACCTGGAAATGGGCAAATCGGCTGCAACGATCGGTATTGAATCGGGTGATCTGATCATGGTCCCCGAAGCGAGAAGGGTCATGGAATGGCGAACGATCATTGCATTCGTCTCTCTGGGTGTGTCGACGACGTTTCTCATCGTCAATTCTCTGGATTGATGCCTGAATTCTGAGAACATTACGGCGAGGTCGGATTATGGAAGACTTCTACAGACTGGAAAAACCGGAAGAGGAACGCTACCAGTTCAAAAAATACTACAAGGTCATAGAAAAGCGGAAGTGGATTCTCTGGCTGACGTTTTTCCTCATTTTCCTGCCCGTGCTGGGCATGACGATGATCAAGTCGTTTGCCCCGATCTACGAGTCGACCGCGACGATCTGGGTGGAGAAACCGACGGCTCGTGTTCAGGCATTCGATTTTTCCTCCTCACAGAATGAAGGGTTGATCCAGATCCTCAAGAGCAGAACCTTCGCCGAGCAGATCGTCAGCGAACTCGGCCTCCAGCTCCGACTCGACACCCGTGATCCCAGCCTGCTGTCGGAACTTCTCTCGAAGACGAGGCTCATCGAGAATTCCGACTCTCTCGAGATCAGGCGTCAGAAATTCTTCGAATACATCAACGTGAGCGAGGAAGCTTCTTCGGGCAACTACGAGCTTGCCTCGATCGGCGACAGGAACTTCTACCTCTACACGTTCACGGAGGATGACGAGGAGTCCCTCCTGGTGTCGCATGCCCTGTCGTCCATCATCGATTATCCATACGAACTGGAACATTTCACGATTCAGATCGTCACCTCGTGGGTCGATGTCCCGTTCAGCGTGCAGTTCAGAATAAAGAGGTTCAAGGACGCCGTGAAAAACCTGATGGACAACACACGCGTCTCGCTGGGTGAGTCAGGGAACTTCATCGTCCTCACCGTATCCGACGGCGATCCCATTCTTGCCATGGACATCGCGAACACGCTCGCACAGAAATTCGTGGACTACAATCTGGCTTCGAAGAAGGAACAGACCAGGACGACCCTCAAGATCCTCCAGGAACAGCTCGACCTGGCCTCCCGGGATCTCGCCGAGTCCGAGCGCCGGGAGAAGCAGTACAAGGAGAGAACCGGCATCGTCCGCCTGACGACCGAAATCACCGACAGGATAGACAAGCTCGCCGCCGTCGAGGCCGGGAGGATGAGCCTGGAAGCGGAATTGAAGACGCTTCAGGACTTCCTCGACGAAATAAACAACGAAGAGCTGCAGGGAACGATAAGCAAGCTCGACATGTATCTCGAGGCTGCCAGTTATCCCTGGACGATTCCCAGTGCGAACCTGGCGATTCTCAAGGACGAGCTCCTGAAGTTGAGGGAAAGAAGGAATTCACTCTCCCTCAAAGTCACCGAGAATCATCCGGACCTCATCGACATCGACATCAGCATCGACCGGATGCAGGACGACATCCTCCAGGCGCTGCAAAAACACAGCGAGGTGACGGAGGACAAAGTCGAGATGCTCACGAAGGAGCTCGACATCTACCAGTCGCACCTCACAAACCTTCCGCACGAAGAGCTCGAGCTCGCCAGGCTTGCGCGCGACACGAAGGTCAACGAAAATGTCTACACGCAGGTCTACACGAAATACAAGGAAGCCCAGATCCTGGAAGCTGCGGAGATCGGTGACATCCGGATCCTCGACCCTGCCATCCAACCCGAGAAGCCGGTGAACACGAACAACCGGAAGAAGATCATGCTTCTCGGCATCGTCTCCGGCCTCATCATGGGAGTCTTCGCTTCGTTTCTCATCGAATACATGGATACCACCATCAAGAACGCCGACGACGTGAAGGACAATCTCAAGCTGACCGTTCTCGGGACATCTCCCATGATAGACTTCGACGAGAGCTACGAGTTCTTCGACTACAAGAAGGCGAAAGAGATCGATTCGATGCTGGTTACACACGACTATTCACCCACACCGGTGGGTGAGGCGTATCGTACCCTCAGGACAAATATCATGTTCTCAGGAAGGTCTGCCCGGCACAACTCCATGGTCATCACGAGCCCCGCGCCGGGGGACGGAAAATCGTTTACGATATCGAACCTGTCGATAACGCTGGCTCAGCAGGGAGCGAGGGTTCTGCTGGTGGACGGCGATCTCAGGAGGGGCGTTCTCCACAACACCTTCGCCTGTCCGAAATCGCCGGGGCTGACCGAGATTCTGACGGACCGTGCGAACTTCATCGAGATCATCAATGAAACTCACATACCCAATCTGTTCCTCATCAGCTGCGGATCTCTCATCCCGAATCCTTCGGAACTGCTCGGCTCACTGCGGATGAGGAGCTTTCTCGAGATGGCGAAGGGGAAATTCGACATCATCTTCTTCGACAGTCCCCCTCTCAACAGGGTCACCGATGCCGCGGTCCTCGGGTGTCAGGTGGATTCGGTCATTCTCGTCATCAGGGCCGAGACTACCGACCTCAAGGAAGCCAGGAGGAGTGTCGAGCACCTCGAAAATGTTTCAGCCAACATCATGGGTGTGATACTCAACGGTGTGAGAGATGACGTGAAGAGGGACAAGTACAGTTATTACCACTATTAGCCCGGGTTAACCGGGGAGGAAGGTCAATGTTTTTTCTCGTGACAGGGGGAGCTGGTTTCATCGGATCGCACCTGACGGAGCGGCTGCTCCTGAAAGATCACCACGTCGTCTGTCTCGACAATTTCGACGATTATTACCCTCCCCGTGTGAAGAGGAGAAACGTTCACGACTTCCTTGACAGGAAGAACTACGATCTCGTCGAGGGAGACATCAGAGACAGAAAACTCCTCGAGGATCTCTTTTCCAGGTATCCCTTCGACCACGTGATACACCTGGCGGCGAAAGCAGGAGTCCGCCCCTCGATACAGGATCCGTTCATTTACGAGGATGTCAATGTCCGGGGAACGCTCAACCTCCTCGAGTGCGTGAAAAGCAGGGGCATAGAATCCTTCATCTTCGCATCATCGTCGTCGGTGTACGGAAACAGAAACCGGGTGCCCTTCTCCGAAGACGACAAGGTCGACTCGCCGGTGTCTCCCTACGGAGCGACGAAGAAGGCCTGTGAAGTGTTCTGCTACAACTATCACTCACTCTATTCGATTCCCATGGTGCTGCTCAGGTTCTTCACCGTCTACGGGCCCAGGCAGCGCCCCGAGATGGCGATTCACAAGTTCACCCGGTTGATCGACAACGGCGAGGAGGTTCCGATCTACGGCGGGGGGACGAGCAAACGGGATTACACATACATCGATGACATCATCAGCGGTATCGAAGCCTGTCTCGATCTCGATCCGGGATTCGAGGTCATCAATCTCGGCTGCTCGAGAACCATCAACATCAAGTACCTCATCGAGGTCATCGAGAAAAATCTCCAGAAAGAAGCCCTGGTGAAATTCTACGATCCGCAGCCCGGCGATGCGGAGCTGACCTACGCCGACATCCAGAAAGCGGAGAAGCTCCTGAACTTCAGTCCTTCGACGAAGCTCGAGGACGGTGTCATGCACTTCGTTGCATGGTACAGGGATGCGAAGGAGGACTTGTGCTGAGACAGCAGACGAAGAGATATGTCTTCATCCAGGTCGTCATCGACGTGCTTGCCGTCGCGTCTTCCTTCTTCATCGCCTATGAGATCAGGCAGGCGTCGTTCTTCGTCTCGCTCTCGGCGGCACAAGGCCTGCTCCTCGACAGCAGTGCATATATCTGGATGCTCATCATCGCCATTCCCCTGTGGCTCATTCTGCTCAAGGCCTACAAGGCGTACGAGCCTCAGCACACGGTGTCGAATTTCGACATCGTGTGGATCATCTTCAAAACGGTCATCGTCGGAATGCTCACGCTCGGCACCGTCATCTATTTTCTCAAGTACAGCTACATCAGCCGACTGTTCGTGCTGATGTTCGGCAGTATAAACTTTCTCGTCCTCGGCACGGTTCGACTGTCGTACAAGCAGGTGTTGAAGTCGCTGAGGCGGCGGGGATACAACTCGAGAACGATCCTCATCGTCGGGACAGGAAGGCGGGCTCGTGAATTCGCGAAGATCATTCTCTCCCACAGCGAGTGGGGACTGAGGATTCACGGATACGTGGATGACGACCCGACCGACAGGGACAGGCAGATACTGGAGTCGGCGATCGTCGGCCGCATCAAGGACATCCCCGACATCATACGAAACCACGTGATCGACGAGGTCATCATTGCCATACCGAGGAAATGGCTGGACAGCCTCGATGAGGTCATCAGGATCTGCGAGGAGGAGGGAGTCGAGACGACCATTCTCGCGGATCTGTATGATACGATGATCGCGGAAACGCACCTGTCATTCCTTCACGACATACCGCTCCTCAGCTTCTCGACCATTCCCGATCAGGAGTGGAAACTCGTCATCAAAACATCCATCGACGTGGTCGTTGCCTGTTTCATGCTCATCATGCTGTCACCTCTTTTCATCGTGATCTCCCTCGGTATCAAGCTGTCCTCGCCGGGACCGGTATTCTTCAGGCAGGCACGCTACGGCCTGAGAGGGCGCACATTCAGGATGTACAAGTTCAGATCCATGTACATGGACGCGGAAGAGAGAATGGATGAAGTGAGACATCTCAACGAGATGGGCGGGCCGGTCTTCAAAATAGAACGCGATCCCCGGGTGACCCCGATCGGACGCTTTCTGCGAAAGACGAGCCTCGACGAGCTCCCGCAGTTCATCAACGTGCTGAAAGGCGAAATGAGCCTCGTCGGTCCCAGGCCGCCCATACCGAGTGAAGTCAGCGAGTACGAACGCTGGCAGCGGAGAAGGCTGAGCATGAAGCCGGGCCTCACCTGCCTCTGGCAGATCAAGGGGAGAAACAGAATCGGTTTCGAACGCTGGATGGAGCTCGATCTCCAGTATATCGACAACTGGTCTCTCGGGCTCGATTTCAAGATACTCCTCAGAACGGTGCCCGTGGTTCTCTTCGGGTACGGAGCAAGTTAAGGAAAAGGAGAATCGGAATGCATGTTTCGATGATTGGAACCGGATACGTCGGTCTCGTCTCAGGAGCGTGTTTTGCTGAATTCGGCATCGAAGTCATCTGTGTCGACAAGATCAAAGAGAAGATCGACATGCTCAATAACGGTGAAATACCCATTTACGAACCCGGTCTCGATATCATCATCAGTAAGAACGTGAAAGAGGGGAGGCTGAAATTCACCACTGACATCGCCGAGGGCATAAAGAATTCACTGGCGATATTCATCGCCGTGCGAACGCCGCCCAATGCAGACGGCTCTCCGGACCTGACAGCGGTCTGGGAGGTTGCGAAGGAAATCTGTGAACACATGGACGACTACAAGGTGATCGTGAACAAGAGCACGGTCCCGGTCGGCACCGGAAAGAAGCTGAAAGCCTTCATCGAGAAAAACAAGAAACGCAATGTCAATTTCAGCATTGTCTCGAACCCGGAGTTCCTCAGGGAAGGATCAGCCATAGAGGATTTCATGAGGCCCGATCGGGTCGTCATCGGTGCAGAGGACAGTGAGGCGGCCGCCATCATGAAAGATCTCTACAGTCCGCTCTACCTGATCGAGACCCCGCTGGTCATCACGAACATAGAAAGTGCGGAAATGATCAAATATGCCGCGAACGCTTTCCTTGCCACCAAGATCTCCTTCATAAACGAAGTCGCCCGGCTCTGTGAGATCGTCGGGGCGGATGTTCACCAGGTGGCTCAGGGAATAGGGCTCGACAACCGGATCGGGAAGAAGTTCCTGCACGCCGGACCCGGTTTCGGGGGATCCTGTTTCCCGAAAGACACTCACGGTTTCGTCCAGATGGCGAAGGAGAACAACTTTGATCTGCAGATCGTCGGGGCCACGATAAGAGTGAACGAGGAGCAGCGCAGGTTCGCCGTCGACAAGATCGTCCGGGTTCTCGACGAAGATGTGGAGGGAAAAACCGTCGGTATTCTGGGCCTTTCGTTCAAGCCGAACACGGATGACATGAGAGACGCTCCTTCGATTCCCATCGTCAATGCACTCATCGAGAGAGGAGCCACGGTCAAAGTGTACGATCCCGTTGCAATGGAGGAGTCGCGGAAGGTTCTGAACGGTTCCAAAGTGGTGTACTGTTCGAACTCCTACGAGGTCGCGGAAAACAGCGATGCACTCGTGTTCATGACGGAGTGGAACCAGTTCAGGAAGCTGGACATGGAAAAAGTGAAGGGGCTGCTGAAGCGGCCGGTCATGGTGGATCTGAGAAACATCTATGATCCGCAGATGATGAGAAATCTCGGATTTACGTATGTCGGGGTGGGGCGTTGAAGAAGAGGACCATGATCACGGGCGGAGCGGGATTCATCGGCTCTCACCTGTGCGACTACCTTCTCGAGAAGGGGCATCAGGTGATCTGCATGGACAATCTCCTCACGGGATCCACCGACAATGTCGCGCATCTCATGGGGAACGAAGATTTCCTGTTCGTGAAGCACGATGTCACGAATTACATCTACATCGAGGGAAGGCTCGATTACATCATGCACTTCGCGAGTCCTGCGAGCCCGATCGACTACATGACGTTGCCGATCCAGACGCTGAAAGTCGGTTCGATCGGAACCCACAAAGCGCTCGGGCTCGCGAAGACGAAGGGAGCCACGTTTCTCCTCGCTTCGACGTCCGAGGTGTACGGAGATCCGCTCATCCATCCTCAGATGGAGGAGTACTGGGGCAATGTCAACCCGGTGGGACCGCGTGGCGTATACGACGAAGCGAAACGATTTGCGGAAGCGCTGACCATGGCCTATCACAGGTATCACGGGGTGGACACGAGAATTGCCCGCATCTTCAATACATACGGACCGCGTATGCGGCTCGATGACGGCAGAGCACTGCCGACGTTCATCTGTCAGGCGCTGCAGGGAAAAGATGTCACCGTGTTCGGCGATGGTCAGCAGACGAGGAGCTTCTGCTACATCGAAGATGAGGTCGAAGGGCTCTGCAGGCTGCTCTTTTCCGACGAGCACGAGCCCGTCAACATCGGAAATCCCGCAGAAATATCCATAAACGACATTGCCGAGAAGATCATCCACCTGACGAACAGTATGAGCAAGATCATCAACAAGGCTCTTCCCACGGATGATCCGAAGGTCAGGCAGCCCAACATCGAACGGGCCCACAACCTCCTCGGCTGGACACCCCGGATCCCGCTCGAGAGCGGGCTCGAGTACACGATACGCGATTTCCAGGAACGATTGAGGAGGAGTATTGATGAAGACAGGGAGTGACAGCAGTCACCGGGAAAGACCCGGCCGGGATCATGCTCGTGTGGAGACACGGGTGGCGCCCGTGTCTCCTTTCCACTTTCGCGGAATTCTTTTCGGAGCCGTCCTCTTCGCGCTTGCCGCAGGTACGATCATCGGTGCGATGGACATGTATTTCACCCACGGTCTCTGGTACACCGGCTCAGCGACATTCCGGTCCTGGTTCATTCTCGCCGTTCTCGGTCTCACCGGTCTGCAGCTGGTCCGGGTCGTCGCTTCGAAGCTCACGAGGGCGCGGATGCCGGCACTCGCAGCGGAGGGCATGCTGCTGTTCGGCCTCGTCTACCTGGCCTTTCGGTTCATCGGCTATTCGAGTGTGATATGGTCGGTTTTCCAGAATCCGAACTATGCGAAGATCGCTTACTGGGGATCCTCGGTGGCGACGGGAGTTGCGGTCTACCTGGTCATCCGCCGCATCGCCCCGCCACTCGCATCCGCAGCGCGCAGGATGTTTCCCGTCACCGTGCTGTTCGCACTGGTAATCCTCGTTACCCCTTACTTCCTGAGGACCGATGCCGCGAGGAACGTGGTCCTCGTGACCATAGATACGCTTCGTGCCGATCATCTCGGCTGCTACGGATATGAGAGGGACACTTCTCCGAACACCGACGCATTCGCCCGGCGTTCTTTCCTCTTCACGGATCCGATCGTGCAGTGGCCGAAAACGAGCCCGAGTTTCTCATCGATCCTGACGAGTCTCTACTGTGGTCAGACAGGTGTGACGGGGACCAGACAGAAGCTGCCACGGGGGATGACCACGACCGCCGAGCTGCTCATGAATGCGGGGTACACAACGGCGGCCGTACTCGGCAACGGGAACCTCGCCAGAGAGTACAACTTCGATCAGGGATTCGATGTGTTCATAGAAGCCTGGCGTGACGAAGAAGTCGAGAAGGAGCGCCGGTGCGATGCACGTCACATAACCGACCATGCAATGAGACTCCTCCCCGACCTGGGGAGAACCGGCGGGTTCTTTCTCTGGCTTCACTATGTCGATCCTCACGCCAAATACACTCCGCCGGAACCGTTTCACGAGATGTTCGTGAACGACGCCTACTACGGTGAGCAGGCCATCACACTCAATCAGGGATTCAACGAGGACATCGGCGGAGCTCCGGGCAGATCCATCCTCGAGGGCCAGGACAATCTCCACTATTATGTCGCCCAGTACGATGCCGAGATACGATACTGCGATTCGGAGCTGTCGAAGGTGTTCCTGTACCTCGCCGAAAACGGGCTCCTCGAGAATACCATGGTCATCATATCCTCCGACCACGGGGAGAGCCTCGGGGACCACAACTATTATTTCGAGCACGGCAAATTCACCTACGATTCCTGCCTCCGGGTTCCTCTGATCGTGTACGTTCCCGGTGAGGAGCCCGCAGTGATATCGACTCCGGTCGCACTCCTCGACGTCCATCCGACGATCCTGGACTTCGCCGGACTGGATGAGAACGACCCTCCCATGGAAGGGACGAGCCTGCTCGAATTGATCCGGAGAGAAGAGGGGAACGGAAACGGACTGGTCTACTCCCAGTCGGGGAGTCCCAACGATCCGGTCTGGTCAGTGAGGGATAACAGGTGGAAACTGATCTACGCCCAGAGTCCCCGATATCGGAATGTCATGACCGGATCACTCTATGAGTTCTATGATCTCTGGAGCGACCCGGCGGAGACCGTGAACATATACGATCTGGAACATCCGCGTGTCCCGGAGCTCGTGGAGGAGCTCCATCGCTGGATCGAGACCCAGCCGGTGCGTGAAGGATCGTACGGAACCACGTTCGATGTCACCGACGAGTTGACACGCGAAAACCTGAAAGCACTGGGATATATCGAATAGCCCGTGTTATTCACACGATTTCGAGCAGGAGGCTCATCATGATCGAGGATGGCGGATGAAGAAGATTCTCATGATCGTTCCGGAACCGTTTCTCCGACCGAGGGGAACGCCGCTCAGCGTCTACGGAAGGACGAGGGCGCTGTCGAAGCTCGGCGGTCACGTCGACATCGTCACGTATCACATCGGCGAGGATATCCGGCTCGAAAACGTCGACGTGCATCGGATCCCGCCGTTCCCGTTCATTCGTGAAATACCCGTTGGGCCGTCCGTGCCGAAGATATTCCTGGATCTGTTCCTGCTGATCAAAACCGTCATCATGCTCCTCAAAAACCGGTACGACGTCATCCACAGTCACGAGGAGGGAGCGTTCTGGGGCGTGCTGCTGGCGAAAATCTTCGGGACGAGGCACGTCTACGATATGCACTCGAGCCTCCCCCAGCAGTTCGGCAATTTCCACTATGCCGACGTCTGGGTCGTTCGCAGGATCTTTCTCCTTCTCGAGTGGCTGGTGATCCGGAACAGCGACGCCGTCATCTACATCTGCCCGGAGCTCAAGACGGTCATCGACGCCGTGGACGGCTCGAAACCCTCCGTTCTCATCGAGAACTTCGGGGCAGAGGCCGGTTTCTCCGGCGAGGCAGAGGGGCAGGAGGCGGAAATCCGGAGCCACAACGGAGTGTTCAAGCTCGTTTACGCCGGGACGCTCGAGAGCTACCAGGGAATCGACCTGCTGATCGGATCGCTGAAACACGTTCGTGACGTCGACTTCGTTCTCCTCGTCGTCGGCGGAGATGATCAGCAGATAGATCACTATCGCGCGATGGCGAAGAGGCTCGATGTGGAGAACAGGGTCGAGTTCGTCGGCAGTGTCAGCCCCGAAAACGTCGAAGCATATTACCGAATGGCCGACGCGCTCATCTCGACGCGCACCAAGGGAACGAACACACCGCTCAAGATCTACAAATACCTCATGTCCGGGAAGCCGGTTATTGCGACCAGGATCTGGAGCCACACGCAGGTTTTGAATGACGAGATCGCCCTGCTGGCGGAAGCCAGCGAGGAGGACATCGCCGAGAAGATCAGACAGGCGGTCACCGACCAGGACCTGCTCGGCAGGGTGACAGACAATGCCAGGAACTACGTGAGGGAGAGGTACACTTACGACGAGTACCTCCGGCGGACCCGGGAGATCTACACAGAGGTGTAACCGTGTGCGGAATCTGCGGCATCTATTACAAGGACGGTTTCAGGAAAGCGGGACAGGCCGAGATCGCGCAGATGACGGACGTCATATTCCACCGGGGTCCGGACGAGGACGGTTTCTACCTGAACGGGCACGTGGCGATGGGGATGCGGCGCCTGAGCATCATCGATCTCTCCGGAGGGAAGCAGCCCATCACGAACGAGGATGGAACCATCTGGGTCGTCTTCAACGGCGAGATCTACAATTACCCCGAGTTGAGGCAGCGCATGGCGGAGAAGGGGCACTCGTTCAGGACCAGGACCGACACGGAGATCATCCTGCACTGTTACGAGGAGTACGGGGACCGGTTCATAGAGCATCTGAGGGGGATGTTCGGCTTTTCGCTGTACGATGCAAAGCGAGGCAGGCTCGTACTCGGCAGGGACAGGATCGGTATCAAGCCGCTCTATCTGTATGAAGATGACGAGAAGTACATCTTCGGGTCGGAGATCAAGGCGATCCTCGAACAGAAGGATCTCGACAGGAGCCTCGATTACCAGGCCCTCGATCTCTTTCTGACCCTGGAGTACATTCCGGCGCCGTATTCGATCTTCCGGAGGATCAGGAAGGTCCGGCCGGGACACATGTTCGTCATCGAAGGCGACCGCTCCCGGGAGGAATCCTACTGGAGCGTGGAGGACATACCCAAGCTCGACTACACCGATGAAGAAGAGGTGCTCCAGGCCCTTCGGGAAGAGCTGCGGGGGGCCGTGAGATCTCATCTCCTGAGCGACGTTCCGGTGGGAGCGTTCCTGAGCGGGGGAATCGACTCGAGCTCGATCGTCACGATGATGGCCGAAGAGTACGGCCAGAAGGTCAAGACGTTCTCCATCGGTTTCGAGGACCAGAGTTACGATGAGCTGGCCTATGCCAGAATGATCGCCGAAAGGTGCGGGACGGACCACTACGAGCTGATTCTCGAGCCCGACATCGTCGACCTCGTCGAGAAGCTGCTCGGCTACGTGGACGAGCCGTTCGGCGACTTCTCGATATTTCCTACCTATCTCGTCTCGAAACTGGCCCGGGAGCACCTCAAAGTCGTCCTCTCCGGTGACGGCGGAGACGAGCTGTTCGCCGGATACGACACCTATCTCGCAGACCGGCTTTACGGATACTACCGGAACGTACCGGCTCCCGCGCGGGACTTCCTCGAAGCGCTGGCGAGGAGAATCCCCCCCAGGCCTCAGAAGAAGGGCTTCGTGAACAGCTTCAAGCGGTATCTCGAAGCGGCGGATCTCCCGGAGAGCCTCCGGCACACCCGGTGGATGATATTTCTCAAGGAGCACGAGAAGCGGAGGATCTACGGCGAACGGGCTCTCGAAGAGCTCGATTTCGAAGAGACCTATGGTGTCCTTCTCCGGCACTTCGAGAGGGCCGGGTACCGGGATCGTCTGGACCAGGAGCTCTACGTCGACCTCAAGACTTATCTGTCGGACGATATTCTGGTGAAGGTGGACCGGATGTCGATGGCGAATTCACTCGAGGCCCGGGTGCCTTTCCTCGATCACGGAGTCGTGGAGTTCTCCTTCTCCGTCCCCGCGCGTCTCAAGATGAAGAATTATCAGAGGAAGTATGTCCTGAAAAAGGCGATGGAAGGCGTCATCCCGGATGAAATTCTCCGGAAGAAGAAGCAGGGTTTTTCCATTCCGATCAAGAACTGGCTGAAGAACGAGCTCAGACCGATGATGTGCGATGTTCTGAACAGGGAGTCGGTGGAGGGCGACGGCCTGTTCCGGTGGGACTACATCGGAACCATGATCGACGACCATCTGAGCGGGCGAGAGAACCACAGTCACAAGCTGTGGGCACTGATGGTCTTCAAGATCTGGCAGAATCACTACACGAGGTGAAAGGTGCCTTCTCCGATCGGACACGAAATGGCGGGAATCATCGTATTCGATGCCCTCAGGTGGGTGAGTAGAACGGCAATGAGGACGCGAGCCCTCGTCCTCTGCCTGGTTGTCGCGGTCCTGCCGGATTTCGACTTTCTCTTCGGAATCATCGAAGGCGAACCGAACAGATATCACCACGGACTGAGCCACTCCCTCGCCGTCGGCCTGGTCGTCAGTATCGTACTCGCGGCCGTCTTTTCCTCGGAAAACAGGTTCTGGATGATCACCTGCCTCCTGTTCTTCGTCTACGCCGGCCATCTCGTGCTCGATCTCCTGTCCAGCGACAGCTCGCATCCTTACGGACTACAGCTTTTATGGCCGTTTTCGAGCGAGTACCTCATTTCGCCGAAAAAGATCTTCCTCGATATCAGGCGGGAGAACAGCAGCACGGAGTTCGTCCAGAGCCTGCTCTCGAACGCACACAACTACCGTGCCGTCCTGTGGGAGGCCGTGCTTCTCGCGCCTCCCCTGGTCGCTCTCAGGATCCTCGCGAACAGGAGAGTGGGGGGTGAATGGCGTGAGTGATATTCGGGTTTCCATCGTCATCCCGGTTCACAATGAAGAGGAGAGCGCCCCCATTCTCTGCGACAAGATCCTGCAGGCCATGAGAGCGGTGACCGAGTCCTACGAGGTCGTCTTCGTGGACGACGGCAGCACCGACGCCACATTCGACCGGCTCAGGCGGAAGGGCAGCCTGGACGAGAGGATCAAGATCATCAAGTTCCGATCGAACTACGGACAGTCGGCGGCGATGGCGGCCGGATTCAAGCACGCGAAGGGTGAATACATCATTTCCATGGACGGCGATCTTCAGAACGACCCGCGGGATATCGGACGTATGATTCACATGCTGGGAGACGACTGCGACATGATCTGCGGATGGCGCCGGCGCCGGAAGGACACCCTGATCCTGCGGAAGATTCCTTCGAAGATCGCGAACTATCTCATCCGGATGATCACCAGAGTGAACATCCATGACACCGGGTGCTCGCTCAGGGCGTACAAATCGGGGATCGTGAAGCGGATCGCACTCTACGGGGAGCTCCACCGGTTCATCCCGGCGCTCTGCAGGATCGAGGGAGCCCGGATAAAAGAGGTCGAGGTCAATCATCATTCGAGAATGTACGGTACCTCCAAGTATTCGATCATCCGGACCGTAAAGGTACTCATGGACATGACGACCATGAGCCTCTTCATCAGATATCTGAACAATCCCATGAAATATTTCGGAGCAATCTCCCTCTTCCTCCTGAGTGCCGGGGCGGTTGCGACGCTTCTGTATGCCATGTCCTTCATGATCGAATCGATGACGGTCGATGAACGGAATGTGATCCTGATCATGACGTTTCTCTTCGTGACATCCGGTATTCAGTACATCATCTACGGTTTCCTCGCGGAGATCGTCACGACAACGTCGAAGTACATCATCACCAGACGGTGAGGTGAGATCATGGATGAGAAGATCGATGTATCCGTCGTATTGACAACGAACAACACGATAGAGTCGATCGAACGGCAACGGACGGGCATCGTCGAGGGGCTCCGGAAGGCAGGTCTCCGGTACGAACTCATTCACGTCTCGGAGAACGGAAGTATTCCGGCACAGGAAACCGACGAAAGTGCAATGACATCCGGCATCCAGCTCAAGCAGAACTTTACCGAATCTGAGGCGCTGAAGGTCGGAGTCCACCGGGCCCGGGGCGATGTCGTCGCCTTCGTCATCGGACGCGTGAACGTCGATCCCTCGAGGCTGCCGGCACTAGTGGAACGGGTGCGAGGGGGTGCGGACATGGTTGTCGGCAATCGCACGCTCAGAATGGACTCCAGGCTGAATCAGTTCGTCTCGAAGGTTTTCAACGTCATCACGAGACTGGTCACCGGCCTCGATCTCCATGATCTCAACAGCGGTGTCATCGTGGCAAGGAAAGAAGTCTACCGGAAGCTCCCCATGTACGGTGATCTCGACAAGTTCATCCCGATCCTCGCCTACCGGCACGGATACACCGTGAGCGAGGAGGATGTGGAGCAGCTGCCGGGGACGTACCGGGGATCATACTACATCAGGGATTACATCAACAGGTTCCTCGACATCATCACGGTGATCTTTCTCGTCAAGTACTCGAAGAAGCCGCTCCACCTGATGGGTCTGCTCGGCCTGATCTTCACCGTGGTGGGGATGGGAATCAACCTCTATCTGTTCGTCTACCGCATACTCGGAATGGGCGGAATCGCCGGCAGACCGCTCCTCCTGCTCGGTGTTCTGCTTCTCCTGATCGGCATACAGATGATCTCGATCGGCCTGCTCGGTGAAATGATCCTGTTCACCCATGCCAGGGAGGTGGAGGAGTATGACATCGAGGAGATCGTCGAGCGGAACGGAACGGGGAAATGAAGCTGATCATACAGATACCGTGTCTGAACGAGGAAGAGACTCTTCCGCTGGTGCTCCGTGATATCCCCGAATCGATCGAAGGCGTCGACGAGATAGAGACGCTGATCATCGACGACGGAAGCGAGGACCGGACCGTCGAGGTCGCCCGTGAACACGGCGTCAACCACATCGTCCGCTTTTCCGGAAACAAGGGGCTTGCGGCGGGATTCATGGCCGGGCTCGATGCGGCTCTCAAAATGGGTGCCGATATCATCGTCAACACCGATGGAGACAACCAGTACGACGGGCGCGATATCGAGAAGCTCATCCAGCCGATTCTCGAGGGGAAGGCGGACATGGTCATCGGTGACCGGGACGTCGAGCATATAGCCCACTTCTCCGTCGCGAAGAAAAAGCTGCAGAAGCTGGGGAGCTGGGTGATACGGCATGTCTCTTACACCGGTGTGCCGGATGCGACGAGCGGCTTTCGAGCATTCAACAGGGAGGCCGCGCTCAAGTTGAATGTCCTGTCGGATTTCACGTACACGCTGGAGACGATCATCCAGGCAGGCATCAAAAACATCAGCGTGTCGAGCGTCAAGATCAAGACCAACGACAAGATGAGAGATTCCCGCCTGTTCAAGAGTATCAGGTACTACATAGCAAAGTCGGTGAGCACGATCATCAGGATCTACACGATGTACCGTCCGCTTCGTGTATTCACCTATGTCGGCGCGACCGTTTTCTCACTGGGCCTCCTCCTCGGCCTTCGCTTTCTCTATTTCTATCTCTCGGGAAACGGCGCCGGTCACGTGCAGTCACTCATCCTCTCTGCGGTCCTCCTGATCGTCGGCTTCCAGATCGTTCTGATCGGGCTTCTCGCAGACATCATATCCGCGAACCGCAGGCTGATCGAAGACGTGCTGTATCGTATGAAGAAACGCGAGATCGGGGACGGAGTGGAGCGCCGTGATCCTACGCTGCCGTGGAAATGACTCATGAAAGATTTTTCCATCATCATCGTGTCGTTCAACACGAAGGACATTCTTCGAAGGTGTCTCGACACGATGAAAACGTACCTCGGGAAGTACGATCACGAGATCATCGTCGTGGACAACGATTCGCGTGACGGTACGCAGGATATGCTGAAGAAGGACTTCCCCGGGATCGAGCTGGTCGAGAACAGTGAGAACCTCGGATTCGCGAAAGCGGTCAATACGGGGCTCAGGCGCGCGAGCGGCGAGATCCTGGGATTGATCAACAGCGACATCGTATTCATCGAGGATGTCTTCGAAGGACTGTGGAATCTCTTCGCCGAGAACCCCGACATCGGCCTCGCCGGCTGCCGGCTCCTCAACGACGACGGGACAGTGCAGAAATCGGCGTACCGGCGCTATCCGGGTCTCGTGGAGGAGATCATCGAGTACGGGAATCTGTCGGACCTCGCTCTGAGGCTGTCGCTCCCCGTCCGATATTCGCTGACTCTCGATGAGCATCGTCGTGATCAGGGGGTCGCCCACCTGAAAGGTGCGTGCCTGTTCTTCAGGCGGGATGTTCTCCGGAAGGTCGGGTACCTCGATGAACGCTTCTTCATGTACCGTGAAGAGACGGACTACTGCAAGAGAATTCACGATGCGGGCTATCGTGTGTACTACCTGGCATCGGCCAGCGTCATACACCTTCACAAGGTGAGCAGCGAGAAGCTGGCGGACAAGGGAATCAGGTTCAGATTGAAGAGCCACTATCAGTATCTGTTCAAGCACAGGGGGCCGATCGAGGCTCTGCTCCTCTACGCGATCATAACCTGCGTGAGCTCGATCCGCTACACTCTCGATCGCCTGAAAGGAAAGGACGGCCTCTATTATTCAATGATCCTCAAGTGGCACCTGGGGATCCGAAATACCTGAGGCGACATCTTCGTGAACATTCTGCTGAACTGTCAATCCGGAATCGGTATCAATATCCTCGCCGTCCCGACGCTCCGTGCCGTCAAACGTCGTGATCCCGGCGGTTTCGTACACCTCGTCGTGCAGTTCGAGACGGGGCGGGAGCTGTTGAAGGAGTGTCCCTATGTCGATTGTATCTCGGTCGTGAACTATGACATGGTGCGCCGGCCCCGGTCTCTCGCGGCATTCATCGGGGATCTGCGTCGTATATCCTACGACTATTCTTTCCTGATGTTTCCGGCGAACAGGCTCGACAAGAATCTCTTCCACGCCGTGGTGAAGGCCCGGAAAAAGTTCACCCACGACTACGGCTACCGGGGTTTCATGCGGGGAAAATTCCTGAACGACGTCAGAGTCGATGTCGATTACGATGCTCACGACGTCGTCCAGAATCTCAACCTCCTCGAGGCCGCCGGCATCGACCCGGCCGGGGAGAAGACCGGGCTCGAACTCTTCCTGACGGAAGAGGAAAAAGTGCGTGGAAGGGAGATGGCCGATCGCATCGGGAAGGGGAAAAAGCTCGTCGGCATACACGCCGGATCGAGCCGGGATCTCACGATGGAGCTCAAGAGATGGCCGTCGCGTTCGTTCGCCCGGCTGGCGGACAGGTTGAAAGAACGTTACGAATGTGAAATACTCCTCTTCGGCAGCAGAGACGAAGATATCATAAAGAAGAGAATCGAAACTTCGATGGAGCATGGCTGCAGATCCATCCATCAGATGGACATCCGGACGACCGCGGCACTCATCGGCAACTGTTCCCTGTTCATCAGCAACGATTCGGGACTGATGCACATTGCGGCCGCCGCCGGAGTGGAGACGGTGGGGATATTCGGGCCGACCGATCCCGTCAGAACCGCTCCGTACGGGAGCAACGGCCTCGTTGTGCGAAGCGGTATCGACTGCAGCCCCTGTTTTTCGATTCGAACCGTCGGAAAAGAGATCCGCTGCATTCACGAGGAGCGGAAGTGTCTCACGGAGCTCGACCCGGACCGGGTGTTCGACCTGATGTCCGAGGTGTCGGAGAAGGCCCTCGGTTCGGGTGCCCGCACTCCGTCCTGAATCCGGGAGAGCGGAGTCCGCCGCCCGGACGGGCGCCGGAAGGGGATCGAATACGCCACCAGACCGCGGGTCGAGGTCGCCGGAGCCGTTCGAAATCAGATTGAAGAGAAAACCATGGGCAGACAGCAGCTGCTTCGCTTCCTCAAGATCGGTGTCACGATTTTCATGCTCTGGTACATTCTCAGGAACGCCGATCTCGCATCGATTCTGAAAACGATCAGGAACAGCAATTATGTCCTGATCGTCCTGGCCCTTCTCGCCTTCTCGGGGTATCAGCTGGTCTATGCCTACAACTGGAGGCGGATCCTGGCAATTCTCCGGAAGGACATCAGGTATTCGGGCCTGCTCAGAATCCACATGATCGGCCTTTTCTACAATCTCTTCCTGCCGACCAGCATGGGCGGCGATGTCGCGAAGATGTACTACCTGTCGAAGAAGGTGAACGACAGGATGACCACGGTGAAGTCAATCGCTCTTTTGAGAGGTGTCGGATTGCTCACGAATCTCGGTATCCTGGCAATCGGGCTTTCCTGTGCCGATGATGTGTTCGGAGATGTTCGGTTCGGTGCGGGTGTGTCTTCCGGATTCTATCTCTTCGCCGGTGTCGCCGCCGCCGTCTCGCTGATCGCGATGACGCCCGTCAGGCAGAACAGGTTCGTCGAGAGTCTCCTCAGGAGGATCCGGGAGTACACCGCGGCCTTCACGACGTTCGTCCTCAGCTCGAGGAAGGAGATGATCGTGGTGATTCTCATATCGGTCCTCACGCAGCTCGTGATCATCGGTGAGAATTGTCTCATCATGAAGGCTCTTTCCATCCACATACCCTTCGTGCACGTCATGTACATCGTACCGCTCACGTTCTTCGCGACACTGCTTCCCATTACGATCTCCGGAATAGGGATTCGTGAAGGGGCGTTCGTCTATTTTCTCTCTCTCTATGGCTACTCCGTCGAGGATGCGCTCGCGTTCTCTCTCGTCGGATATCTTCTGATACTCATACTGGGTGTCACGGGTGGTGTTGTCAGTGTCTCTTCAGAAAAGTAGAACATACGACATCCTGATTGTTTCCGTTCTCATTCTGATCTACAACGTCGTGATCAACTACTACTGTTTCATGAGGTACTGGAGTTTTCAGGCGGGTGCCTACGACTTCGGGATCATGGTTCAGACACTCTGGAACACCGCGAACGGCGACATCCTCGTCGAGAGCGTGAACATGGGCAGGCCCGCATCACGATTCTGGAACGGAAGATGGGAAATCATCTTCCTCCCCCTTGCAGCTCTCTACAGGCTGTCTTCGAAACCCGAGCTCCTGCTCTTCCTGCAGACATTCGTCGTCTCGCTCGGAATCATTCCGGTGTATCTTCTCTCGAAGAGGCTTCTGGCGGGAGTGTTCCCCGCGGTACTGCTCGCAGTGGTGTACATGGTGAATCCCATCATTCACAATCCTAACCTCTTCGACTTTCACAGTGTCACACTTGCGATTCCACTCATCATCTCGCTCTTCTATGTCACGGAGTGCAGGAAACACGCGGGGTGGATCGTCCTTTTCTTCTCCCTGGCGCTTTTCTGCAGAGCCGACATCGCGCCGCTCCTCGCGGCGTTTTCCCTGTACCTGATTTTCAAACGACACGGGAAACTGCTTCCGGCATCATTGTTCATCGTCGCCGTCGCCTGGCTGTTCCTGTCCAGATCGACGGCACAGATCAGGGAACTGCTCGACCTGCCGGAGATCGTCAACGTGAACGTGTACTCCGGACGCTGGGACCACATCGGCGGAACGAACCCCGCGGGGGTCGCGAAGACGATCGTCACTGATCCGCTGCCGGTCCTTCGAACGCTGATAAACACTGAGAACATCAAGTATCTCGTGAAGATTCTCGGTCCGTTCGGTTTCCTTCCCGTGCTCCAGCTGCAGCTGTTGTTCGTTGCGGCTCCCAACATGTTCATCAATGCCATGAGTACGTGGCCGGTGGCGCACCACTTCGAACATCATTACAATGCTCATGTCGGTGCTGTTCTCATGACGGCGACGATCTATGCAGCGGCCAGAGTGCCGGTGTGGCTGACGGAACCGGAATCTCCGGCAAGGAGAAGCATCAGGATGATTCTCCTCATCGTGGTCCTCTCCGCTTCATCGGCATCGGCGGTGCTCCGTTCGAACTACCGCGATATCGACGGTTTCAGGCCGACCGGGCATCACCGGGAGCTCACGGAAATGATCCGGGACGTGAGCGGGGAGAGTACCGTCACCGCCCATTTCTTCATTCTCGACCATGTCGCCCATCGGAAGGAGCTCTATTTGTTTCCGGAACACGTCGGGTCGACCGATGTGGTTCTGTATGACATCCGGCTGCCGTTCAACCGGACGATGTCCCATGCTTCCATCTCCCACAGAAAGGCAGATCCGCTGAATGTCCACCTGAAGAGGCTGCTGAATGACCGGAGATACGGAATAGCCGAATATCGCGACGGCAGCATGCTCTTTCGAAAGGGTGCATCCCGGGCCGGGGGGTTGCGGAAGCTGGTCCGGGAGGACCAGCTGGATGATTTCACGCGGAAGAACATCGAACTCTCCGGTGACATGGTTATTGATGCAGTAAGGAGAAATGGAATCGGCGGTGCGGGAGGAAATCTCGTCGGTTACACGATCATGTGCAGGAGAGACGGTCCCCGGAAATGCCGCGGCCTGACGTTCCTCGTGACCGATGGGTCCGTCGCGCGGCGTGAACACTGCTCGACGATGCTCGAGTCGGTGTACGGGAGCGAGGAAGCCGTGGGCCCGGGTGGTCACTATGTGGATGAGGTCTTCGTCCCGGTTTCCAGGGATCTCGACCGCTCCCGTGATATTCGAATCTATGTTCAGAACGACGAGCGAGAGTTTTCTCCCTTCGACGCGCTCCGCGAACTGAGGTGGTGAAGATGAATGAGGACAGAAGAATTCCGGAGACCTGCATTCTCCTGGTCATCCTGATTGCCGTTTTCGATGCGGGATTGATCAGCGTGAAGTACATCACCGACAATGGAGGCATTTCCCTGCCGATGCTCAGAAACATGTCGGTGGTATACCTGTCCTCGCTCGGCCTTTTCTTCCTCTGTTTCGCCG
>CAZMKB010000020.1:0-3227 GCA_964566685.1 uncultured Gemmatimonadota bacterium
GTCGAATCCTCGACCACCGTGACGACCCGGTTCACGGCAGGGTCCCGTTCGACCTGCACGATCCCCGAGGGCCAGCGAATGACGAGGCTGTCGGGCATGCAGTCTTCGAGACCTTAATAAAGCCTCTTCACGAGACCGGACGAGCCCCGAACCGTTTCCGTGACGCTGACGCCGTCCGTGTGGAGGGTGGCTTCCGCACCGACGCCGTCCCGGTTCGACACCGTGCCCCGGAGGTCGACCTCGAGCCAGCTGTTCGCGAATCCGCCCGGGAAGCCCTCCGAGATCCAGAGCCCGTCCTTGAACACGTCGAGCAGGCCGTCTGCGTCGACATCCGCGATCGACACCGATCGAGAGTGAATGTCCGCGCCGCCGAAGTAGTGCGACATGTTCGTGAACGAGCTGTCGGGTCCGAGAATGAAGTATCCCTTCCAGTGAGGAACGATGTCGGTCAGACCGTCCGAGTTCATGTCGCCCGCCGCAGTCGATCCCTCCGTGGACGGCCACCCCGATATGCCGTAGAGGTCGCTCACGTCCGTGAAACTGCCGGTCCCGTCGTTGGCCAGGAGTCGGGGGCCGACAGGCGTGCCGACGTAGAGATCGAAATCAGTGTCGCTGTCGATGTCGAGCGGGAAAGAGGTCCTGATGTCCCGGTCGAGGCCGGACTCTCCGGTAAAGTCGAAATATCTCCCTCCCCGGTTCTCGAAGAAACGGCTCCGATTCAGGTACGCCAGGAGATCTCCGTCTCCGTCTCCGTCCGCATCGAAGAAAAGGTGGCCCCGGGCGGCTGCCAGGTCCGAGGCGGGGAGCCCGCGTTCCGCAGCCTCGTCTTCGAACCCGATACCCTGGAGGTTCATGAAGAGGAGAGCCTGCTCGTTCGAGACGGCGAAGAGGTCGAGACTGCCGTCCGCGTCGACATCGGACCAGGAGAGATCCCGCACGGTGAGAGTATCGGGAAGACCTGCATCCAGCGACACGTCACTGAAGGTCCCGTCGCCTTCGTTTCGAAGGAGCACCACACCGGCATCGCGCGTGGCGACCGCGAGGTCGGGAAAACCGTCGTTGTCGTAGTCACCCGCGGCGGAGACCAGTGGGGAAGTCCCGGAGACTGGTGTACCCGACTCTTCGATCACATCGACGAACGAACGTCCATCTTCGTTTCGGAACAGGCTGTTCGCTCCTGCCACCGGCTCCGTGAGGTAGAGGTCGAGATCGCCGTCTCTGTCGGAGTCGAGCCACTCCGGCTCGCTGTATGACGTCCAGAGGAGCCCCGTGACGGAGTCCGGCGGGTGGAAGGAAGGGGTGTAGAAGACACGAAACCCGTACACCGAATCCGGAGCGTCGTGCGGCTGGCGGAGGACCCGGTAGCTGGAATCGACAGCCTCCACGAAGTACCGGATCTCACCACCTCCTCTTCCTGCACCCTCGATGAATCCACCGTAGACGAGATCCTGGTCGTGGACCATGTCCGTTCGGTCGAAACTGACGCCACCGTCCCGTGAGGAATAGAGGCTCACCCGGGCGATCCCCTCGGAGCTCGCCGCGGCACAGGTGACCTCGTACGGTCCCGCGACGTCGTTCGTGTCCGTGATCTCCCGGGTGCCGAACAGGGCGGTCCCCGTCAGACTGTCGGGCATGCCCGCATCGAAGAAGTGCTGGGTCTCAAGCGCTGTCGCGATGAAATCGGCGAGGACGGGATCGTTCGGATCGGGCCGAGGCGGGTTGCCCGTGACCTCGAGATGGTCTGGCTCCCCCACCGGGGGAGCAAAGAGATACGCGGCAGCCACCCGAATGGTGCGGCCCGGGGGCCAGCTGAACGGACCCGAGCTCATCATGAACTTGATGTCGGTAGGGTCGGTGATCTCTCCGCAGTCACGATCCGTCCGGCAGGACATGAGCTCGAAGAGCTCCCGGTCATTCTGCGGATCGGGCCAGAGGGTACGGAAATGGTGGTAGCTGTGGTTCACGAGCCCCAGCTCGTCCGTCTCGTTCCACTCGTCGACCTCACCGTCGCCGTCGTCGTCGATCAGGTTGTAGGGAGACTCGTCCACCAGGCCGTCCCGGTCGTTGTCGATCCCGTCCTGATCGTTTCCGGGAGTGGAGAGAAACTCCACACCGGCGAAGCCGGGAATGCCGGTGAACCCGCCCCCCGGCTCGTCGAACTCGTCGTCCCAGGCGAACGACGCCATGATCGGAATGCTGTCTCCCGGCTCCGTCACCTGCCAGGTGAAGAAGCTCGTCCGGTCGTCGCCGAACTCCGGGCCGACGTCCATGTCGGTATCAATTCCGACATAGGCGCTATCGATGGTGAATGGGCCTCCCTCCACCGATTCAGAGAGGTTCGTCACATCCCAGACGAAGATGATTGTCCGGGCTCTGTCCTTCCCACCAGGAAAGCCATGCTGCGGTGTTTTATTTCGATGCCGTAGGGCCCCCCGGAGTGGAGCGGCGACCCTGAGACATCGTTGTAGAACCCGACGATGTCCTGGAGAGAACGGACGACGGGATTTCCCTCCCCGTCCCGGAATTCATCAGGCCAGCCGGCGAGGTCCCCGGGATCGGAGCTGACGTAGAGCCGGGAGAGCGGATCCTCCGGTTCGTCGCCGATCCGGCCGGGAGCGCACTCGGAGCGTCCGGAGAGGGGATCATAGAGCTGAAGGCCGAGATAGTCCCGATCGCCGTCGTCATCCACGTCGGCTACTCCCGTGATCCAGAGACCGCCTGCGAAGACGTACCTGTTGTCGGTCCAGCGGGGCCAGGCGTTCTTCCACCCGCCTGTCTCCCTGTCGAGGGCGACACCGCCGTCGCTCACGAGCCCCAGCCGGACCTCGTTGGCATCGTGCTCGACGTACGTTACACCGGTCGGGCTCCCGGCAGACTCACCATCACGGATGAGGGTATAGGGACTGAGACTCCCGGACACACACAGAGAGAACAGGACGGAGGCAGGCAGCAGGAGAAAGGTCCCTTTCATGAAATCCCCCGGGGAAACGGCTCGTTCGATTATAGTATCTCTTCCCAGGAGATGTTTCGCAGGAGACATGCGCCGGCTACGACCGGCTCATAATGGTTTCTGCCACGGGGATGCCGATCGCCGCCCTGTCCGTCAGGGGGCGTGGACGCTCATGCCCTTCTCGACGCCGCCGGCACTGCCGCTCTCTACCGAACAGATGGACAGCTTCTCCTTGACCGTCTCGGCCTGCAGGGCGGTTCCCCACTCCAGTTCAACT
>CAZMKB010000020.1:3237-25281 GCA_964566685.1 uncultured Gemmatimonadota bacterium
GACCGTCTCGGCCTTCACCCGGGCCACCTCGGTCATGTCCTCATCGAGGACTTCTCCGGTATCGGGATCGCGGATGACCATGACATCGCCGATGATGAACTCCTGCCCTGCCGCAACACCCTCGCGCGTGCCTCGGTTGATGTAGACCTTGTCGCCTTTCACGAGAACCACCGTCCCGGTCCAGGGTACATTCGGCAGCTGCCCGATCATGAAATCGACCGCTTCGGCGCAGGCGGCCTCAACGGCCTTTCCCACGTTGTCGTTCTTGTGCCCGCCGAACGCCGCGCCCCAGCTGCCCGTCCTGTAACTTATGTTCCCTCCCTTCCTGCCGGAGGAACCGACGACGCTCATCGAGGCCAGCACCTGTCCGGTGGTGGACTCGACGATGTAGATCGTGGCGTTGACCTCCCCTTCTCCCCCGCTGCCGCCGATGCCGAAGCCCTTGACGGTGATTCCTCCGCCTGCGCCGCCGACGTCATCCTGGACGTGGGTGATCGCACCCTTGACCAGCAGCTGCGCGGGCGTCAGCTGGCCGGTGACCGGCGCTTTCTTGCCTCCCGCCGTACGTCCCGACGCGGCGAGGTCCTGCTCCGCCATCGCTTCATCTCTCATATCGGTCTCGCCGAGGACAATGAACCTTCCCGTCTGGTTGAGCATGTCGGTGAGGACCGTCCCCCAGGCGTCGCCGATGTCGAAGCGTCCGCTCCAGCCCGCCTCGTTCTCGAACTCGCTCACGGTGACGGAATACCGAAGTCCGCCCGCGGTCTCCCCGGCTTCGAGAGCCGCCATTGGGAAGACCATCGTCATAACAACCGGATACGCCATCCATCTCGCCAACATGCCCGATGCTCCTTTCCTGCGGTGTTCGATCAGTGCGGTCACGCATCCCTGTACGGCCGTCATCGGAAAAACTCTTCAATGAACCGTAACCGATTTTAGCACAATTGTCTTACGAGTGCAAGAGCCGGCCCGAATCCGGTGGCCCACGTGCAGGGTTGTGCCCGGCCGGCGACAGCCCCGGATCCGACCGGCGAACCCGGAGCATCCGGCCACCGATCCGGTTGACACTCCCACACTGGTCTGATATAATGTCGATGACGACCGACAACATGAACATTCACCGGAAAAGGGAGAGCACAATGAGACTCAGGACGACACTCGGTATCATTTCGGTTATCATGCTGAGCACCTTCACCGCCGGCGCCCAGACCACGAAGCACGCCGTGCGGTTCCGCATGCCGCATCCGCTCGACTACGTCGAATCCTCCTCGGGACTGGGCTACCCCCAGTGGGAAAGCGGAAGGTCCGAGCTCGAGATGGTGGACGTAGACGGTGACGGCCACGTCGACATCATCTCCATCGGTGACCACGGTTCTCCCTACATCAACACGAACGAGCACGGCATCATGGTCTACTTCGGCGACGGAGCCGGATCCTGGGCTGTCTCCATGAACGGGAATTTCGGCTACGGCGGCGTGGCGCTCGGCGATGTGAACAACGACGGGTTCGTCGACGCCGGCTACGCCATGCACCACAACTACTCTTCGAATGACTTCGGCGACCAGCTGATAGAGGTGGCCCTCGGCGACGGCACCGGCGAGAACTGGACTCCCTGGGACGACGGGCTCGCCACGAACGGCGAGTCCTGGGGCATGTTCGGAGTCGACTTCGCCGACGTGGACAACGACGGTGATCTGGACCTGGCGTCGAACTCCTTCGGCGCGGGGGCCGGTGTTCACGTGTACCTCAACCAAGGCGACGGATCCTGGGTCCAGAGTTACGGATTCCTGAACGGGAACTCTACCATGGACATCGTCTTCGGCGACGTGAACGCCGACGGCAATCCCGACTTCGCCGTGGCCCACCAGTACGGCACAGTCTACCTGGGTGACGGAAGCGGTGGATTCAGCCTCGCCGACGGCAACCTGCCGTCTCCGGGCCTTCTCGGCCGGTATGGCCCCGACCTGGGTGACATCGACAACGACGGATTCCAGGACCTCTCCTTCGCCACCTCGAACGGCGGGGTGCAGGTGTGGACCTGGCAGGGTGAGAACACCTGGCTGAACTCCTCGAGCGGACTGCCGGCGAGCGGCGGCTACGAGACGACACAGCTCTGTGACATGGACATGGACGGCACCATGGACCTGGTTGCCGCCGGGGACGGTACCATCACCGTCTGGACGGGCGACGGAGCAGGCGGCTGGACCGAGGCGGTCGACTTCGCTATCTCGTCCTCGGCCGATGCGATCGAAGCGTTCAGAGTCGGCGCCGACGCCGACCACAACGGCTACCCCGACATGGTGGTGCTGGTGGAGGAGGGCTACTGGCCCAGCGACATCAACCACCTCAGGTTCTACGGCGAGGCATCAACTCCCTCCGGGCTCTCGATCAGGATCACATCCCCCCGCGGCTATGAGACGCTCGTCGACGGTTCGGTGCGATTCGTCGAGTGGGTGAGCGGCGTTCCGGGCGGCGGCGAATCGTCGGTCGACCTGGAGCTCTCGACCGGGGGACCGATGGGGCCCTGGACTCCCATCGCGTCCGACATACCGAACAACGGCAGGTACCAGTGGGCGGTCGCGGCCGACTCCGCTTCCGCGGACTGCTACCTGCGCTCCACCGTCACGAGCGGTTCCGGCAGCCGGACGACGGTGACGCAGCTCCCCTTCACCATCGCGGAGTAGAAACAGCGGAACAAATCCGGTTCCCGGAGGAGAGACCGGGCGGGGATCGCGGAACTCCGCAGGAAGTAACCGGTTCGAGAAATAAGGTCAGTGATGCGGGGAGCAGGCAGCCGCTCCCTGCATTTTCCATACCCCACCCTCCCAATAGAATACGCCGCTTCAGCACCGGGGCACCGAACTTGCTTTATTTCCGTGGGTGAGGAGGGCGGTCGGGCCGATCACCTCCTCGCGACACCGCTTCCATACGGATACGACACAGAGAATGATCTTCCTCCAGAGGGGAGGTGGCGGGAAAGATCGATCAGGGCAGGTGATCATCATGAGAACGAAATGCACGAACCGGCTCCTGCCGATCGCGGTCCTCCTTCTCCTGCTTCTGCCGTTCCCACCGACGGCATACTGCCAGCAGGCACTCCAGCTGACCGACAACCACTACAGCGACGCTTCACCGCAGATCAACTGCAGCGGCGACATCGTCTGGATCGGACAGGACGGGTATGCCTACGAAGTGTGCCTCTACGAAAGATCGAGCGACACCATCACCCGGCTCAGCGAAAACGATTATGGAGACTGGTACGCGAGGATCAACGCCGGTGGAGATGTCGCCTGGGTCGGCTACACGGGAATGGTCTACACCGCCCATCTCTACGACCGGTCGGCGGGGACGGTGACACGGCTCGCCGACAACACGGTTGCTTAATCGTCACCCCAGATCAACTGCCGCATGAACAACGTCTGGCAGGGACATGACGGGAACGACTGGGAAATCTTCCTCACAGTCGAGGAGGAGCTCACAGTCACGATCGACATCAAGCCCGGTAGCTCCCGGAACAGCATCAACCTCAAATCGAAGGGTGTCGTGCCGAAAGGGAACCGGCGGCTATAGGAGAGGTTCCGCCCCGTTCCAGATCAGACGGTGACTCAGTCCGGGCTCATTTCAGGATGAAAGGGATGCCGTTCCCCCACATCGAAACGAAAGGAGTCGCTGTCGAAGAGGGTTGCCGGCGGCACGCCGGTCCTGGTCCGGTACTCGTAGATTCCGGACGGGACGGCCGGGGGTATCTGATGGTCGACCGCAGTCCGCAGGGTGCGGGCGGCCGGCATGAGGAGATACAGGGGATCCCCCGGCGGGAACGACGCTCCCCCCGGAAGGACGACATCCGTGAAGAGCCAGAAGGACAGCTCTTCCTGCCATGGATTGATGATGGTCAGGTGAACCGTGAAAATGTCGCCGCTCCAGGTGCGGTCGGCGCGGGGGGTGAGATAGACCGTCATCGTGTCGGCCTGGTCGAAGCAGGCTGCGCCAAGGTCGCGCCGGGTTCCGTCGGGATCGAGCGAGTCGGGATGTCCTGCGTCGATGCACGGAGACTCCAGGAGAAGCCGGGAGTCGCCGTACTCGGGGTAGACCCAGAGGGGGTCGGTCTCCAGCATCCCCGTTCCCCACTCGAGGACGCACTCCGGAAGAACCTTACAGGTGGCCTCCCCTCCTTCCACCGAGGAATAGCTGATCGAGAGGGTGCTCGGATAGAGCCAGTCGCCGAGGTAGATCTCCGGACCCAGCGGTGCCTCATTGTCCCACAGGATGGAGTTCTGGACCACCGGGGAGGAGCCGAAGCAGTGGATCGCTCCGCCGCCGTATCCCGCATGATTGCCGGTGAACGTGTTGTTCGAGATGAGCGGGTTCGACTCCCAGTTGCAGTAGATCCCTCCGCCGTTCTCGGCGCTGTTTCCCCGGACCAGGTTGCCGCTAATCATCGGATGCGAGGACGCGGAACAGTAGATGGCGGCGCCGTTCTCGGCTCTGTTGTCCTCAATCACATTTCCCCGGATCAGATGCTCTCCCGACGAGAGGCAGTAGATGCCTCCACCGTGATAGCTGACGCTGTTGTTCCTGATGACATTACCGGCGATGGTGGGTGAGGCGAAGTAGCAGTAGACTCCGCCTCCGTAGCAGTACGGATCGGTACCGGTGCCGCTGCCGCCGGTGAGCGTGAACCCTTCCAGCACCGAGGCCGGTCCCTCGCCGGTCTGAAACGAAACGACGCTCCCCTGCCGGCCGCCGTGGATCGTGGTGACGAAGGGACCCCCCTCACTCGTCACCGTCACCGCTTTTCCGAGGAAGTCGATGTTCTCCCGGTAGAGTCCGGGAGCCACCAGGACGGTGTCGCCGTCCGTGGCCGCCTCGATTCCTTCCTGGATGGAAGGGCTGTCCGCGGGGACGCGGATCGTGCCTGCGGTCAGGGAGCCGGTGGTGAAAAAGAGCGCCGCCGCGACCGGAATGAGCCTTCGTTCTATCATGAGCTTTCTGTCCGTCATCCGGTTGTCCTGGAGTGTCTTTACCTGCATTTTACCACGGGACGGCCGGTCTGTCAATCGACGAGTTCCGGGGAATCCGGTGAATCGGACCGTTCCGGGTTTCGGGTGCCCTCGCTGCTCACCGATACGGTCGAAATGCCCGGACCTCCGCAGAGAGCGATGATTTGAGATGGATCCTCACGCGGCTGCGTCCGGCACGGGACGGGCGCTCAGCTGGGAGAGAATCATGCCGAAGAGCATCAGAGCGCAGCCGAAGAGACCCCGGGGAGTGAGTGTCTCGCCGATCACCAGCCACCCGCCGAGCGCAGCGAATACCGCCTCGGTGCTGAGGATGACGGCGGCATGGCCCGGGTGAGCCTCTCGCTGGGCAACGACCTGGAGGGTGTAGGCGATCCCCACGGAGAGGAGCCCCGCATAGAGAATGGGAACGAGAGTGTCGATCATGGGATCGAGTCCTATCTCCTCGACCAGTATCGCCGTGACGAGGCTCACCAGCGAGCAGGCGGTGAACTGGAGGAACGCGAGACGGATCGGATCGGTGAGAGGCGAGAGACGGTCGATGATGTGGACGTGAGCGGCCCAGAAGAAGGCGCCGAGGAGCACGAGCGAGTCGCCGAGCGAGATGTGGAAGTCTCCCGTGATGCTCAGGAAGTAGAGGCCGACCACCGCCGAGACGGCCCCGGCCCAGATCCCGGCACTCGAAGTCTGGCGAAAGACGGCGCCCATGACCGGCACGATCACGACGTAGAGGCCGGTGATGAACCCGGCTTTCCCAGCGGTGGTGTAGACCAGGCCCGTCTGCTGGAGCGAGGCGCCGGCGAAGACCGTGAGGCCGGCGAGACCGCCACCGAGGAGGAGCATTCGGAGGGAGAAGAGCGGCAGGGCGCCCGGGACCTCCCTGCCGCGGCGGCGGCGAAGCATCATGACCGGGACGAGGGCGGCTCCGCCGAGCGCGAACCGGACGCCGTTGAAGAAGAACGGCCCCACGTGCTCCATGCCGATCCGCTGAGCAACGAACGCGAAGCCCCAGATGAGGGCGGAAGCGATCAGCAGGAAGTCAGATTTCAGGGTTCGCGTCTTCATCCGCGGAGAGCGTGCGCGGCGGCCCTCGCCTTCCGGCCGGACACGCAGTAATGAAGGAGCGGGACAGAGAGAAACCTGCCCCGCTCACGTTCCTGTCCCGTCACGGCTCGATCTCGACGAAGACAGGATTGGAAACGAGATCGAATCCGCCGAGAAGGGTGAATGCGAATGTGATGGTCTTCCCGACGTGGACGGGATTCACCGGGCCGATGATGTTCAGGACGGCCGTCGCCTTCCCGTCGGCATCGAGCGTTCCCCGGAAGTCCTGGAAAGCGGGACCGTTGACGTGCTCCAGGATGAAGTCGGTCAGGATGTCCCTGTTGAGCGGAATGACGTTCCCGCCCGGCAGGAGGGTTCCCGGCCTGGCTCCGCTGAAGCTGCCGCCGATGATGTACCCGCGACCGGCGCACCCGGAGCCCGCGTCGATGGTCAGGGTGATGAGACACCCCTCCTCCGCCGAGAAGCTGTAGGCGTCGGCCCAGAGCGACGGTTCCGACTCGAGGCGACTGACCGAGAACGCATCGACTCCCGATTCCGTCACGGAATCGTTGGGGTTGTCGACCGAAGCGAAACGCACCCTCATCTGGTCGGTGGGAGTGACATAATCCGAGACGAGAAAGTCCGCCGTCACCCAGAAGGGGGTGTCCAGTATCGCCTCGACATCTGTCCACGTTGCTCCGTCGTCGTTCGAGACGGAGACGGTGAAATAGTCGTCGTTGTCGTCACAGTAGTGCCAGCGGCAGTACTCTATCTCCGCGTCGCCCGCAGCGAGGTCGATCAGCGGGGAGATCAGGTAGGTCGGCCCGCCGTCCACGTCCGAATTTCCGTCGACGTTGTCGGTCAGGTAGCACTGACCGGACCCGTCGGCGTCCGTGGGAGGATCGCCACGGTCCCCGCCACCGACCGGCACGCCCCGGTCCCACGCACCATCGGTCAGGTTCACGTTCTCCACCGTCCAGCCCTTGTCGCTCTCGAAGTCGTCATCGAAGATCTCCTCGACGAGGCAGACACCGACGGCATACACCGTGTCGGGGGCGCCGCAGGGGGAGGTGACCACGGAACCGCCGTCGCCTGTGGCGCTGAAATAGAACTGGGGTGCATCGCCCGGAACCGGTCCCGGGAGCACCGCAGTGTAGAGGTCCTCGCCTGCCGGGGTGAGCGAGACCAGGCTGAAGGAGTCGCCCGGGTCCATTCGATAGTGCAGATACCCCGTGCCGGGTTCGTAGACTTCATATCCCGGCCGGATGCCCACCGTCAGCTCGACGTCGGGTCCGGGCGGCAGGTTCCCCTCGGGCAGCCCGTCGGGGAACGTGAACTCGAGCGGAGGAACTTCCACCGTGAGGGCCTTCATGCAGAAGTTCGCGGTCTCGTTGAAGTAATAGAGGTCGTCCCAGCCCGCCCCGTTCCAGTAGAAGCTCTCCCCCGGGTTCGAGGCCGACTCGACGATGACCCGGTAGGAGCTTCCCAGGAGGACAGGCACATCGGACGTGCAGTCGTACGGCATTCCGCCGCCGGAGAACGAACAGTACACGTAGAAATCATCTCCACCGGTGAGGACCAGCGGCTGGTCGAGATCCACCGTGTGAAGGCCGGTGTGATCGAACGTGCCGCCCTGCGAGACGAGCTCGTCGAGAAGCTCCCCGCCCTCGAAGCGATCATATATCTTCACCGTGTAGTCGACGCTATCGGCCGCGGTGCAGAAATTGACGGCGGTGAGTATCTCCACTCCGATTTCGCTCCCCTCTGCGACGAAGGCGTTGAACGCCCCGGTGCAGTCCGCCATCGTGTCACGCCAGCCGTGGTAGTCGTGATAGTAGACGCGGTCGTACGCCAGGGGCTCGACGTCCTGGAAGGAAACCGCACCCATCTGTGGCTGCTGGCAGCAGTGTTTGTCGTAGTAGGAGATCCAGAAAAAGCCATCCTCTCCCCAGTCGGAGCCCCAGCTGTTCTTGCAGAGCCACGCTCCCGGCTCGGGAGCCTGAGTCACCAGCGTGTCGTCCCAGCCGATGATGGCGATGGCGTGGTTCGGATCGTAGGTGCTCGAGGGAGGCTGGTAGTGGATGTTGTTGCTGATGAACTGGCTGTCGTAACACATGCAGGTGCCCATGACGCCGTGGTTCATGATGGCGTACTTGATCGTGTCGATGTTCTCCAGATCAGCACCCGCCGTGTACCACTCCATGTGCTTCGGATAGTAATAGTGGTAGCTCGGGTCGGACCGCTCGGGGGGAGTGCCGTACGACTGGCCGTCGATGTCCCGCACCGCTCCTTCCGCTCTCGCGAGGTACGCGGACGTCACCATGTAGTCTCCACCCTGATGCACGGTGAGTCCGCCGCCCCAGGGCGGATCGGTGTCGTCGTTGTTGTGTTCGTTGAATCCGTTCCACCAGTCGAGATGATATTCGGCCAGGTTCGGCTCGCCGTCTTCACCGGCTGCCGACCAGCTGCCGGTCATGAGGAGATTCCCCTCCATGGCGGCCATGGCACCGTGCGTCCAGCAGGTACCGCCGGACTGGCTCTTCACCGACGTCACGTAATTCTCTCCCGCGACATCCCTCAGATCGAAGGTGACCGGCGGATTGTACCTGAAGGCGGAAAGAGGCACGGAGAGAAACACGACGGCAAGGAAGGATACGAGGAGAGAGAAAGCCCGGGATCTCATATAAACCTCCGGTTCAGTCTGCCGGCGTCTCCCCGAACCGCCGGAGCGACACCGAACGTCCGTTGTAGGAATGACAGCACTGTGACACTGTAGTATAACAGAGAAATGACGACGAGGTCAAGCGATCCGGAGGATCAGGAGTGTCCTTTTTCCCTGTCGATCCTGTTGGTGACTGCGCGGAAGATGAAAAGGGCGACTGCGGCCGTCAGACCGATGGCCGCGAAGTAGTACCAGATGTAGTGGGCGCGGGCATAGTACGACGAGAGCTCGACGCTCGAGAGGCCGGGAGGCAGCGTGATCGGATCGGGGCAGTAGGAGTTGAGCAGGAATCCCGACATGATGAACCCCGCCAGGGCAGAGAAGAACGAGTGCAGGTGGCCGAAGCCCAGGTAGAGCCCCTCCTCCCCCTTCGGGGCGTGCAGCGAGAAGTACTCGAGGAATCGCGGGGAGATGAAGCACTCGGCGAGCCCCTGGATGCCGATGCCGATGATCATCATGAGCGTCAGCGGGTGGAGAGCGAAGGAACCGATGATACCCACCTCGGGGCCGGTGACGTTCTCGAGCAGGTTGCTGGCGGCCATCGCCAGAGCGGAGAACGGCATGAGAAGCATACCGACCAGCATGGAGGTCACCGCTTTTTTCTCCCTCATGAGCTGCGTGATGAGGACGACGAAAACGACCACGACGGCGGGATTCACGTTCGCGAGCCACTCGGGGCGTGCCTGTGCCCCCTGGAGCCGGATCACGTACTTCGGCATGGTGGCGTACAGCTGGTGCTGGATGATCCAGAAACCGGCCACGATGAAGGTGAGAGCGATGAGGCGGGGTGCGCGGAATATCCTCTTCAGCGCCTCCCAGACTTCCCCGATCGTCTTTCCTTCCCCCGGGGCCTCCACGCTCTTGAAGATGAGCGCCGCACAGATGAGGGCCAGAAACGCCATCGAAGCGGAGAAGTAGTTGACGTAGGCCAGGCCGATGCCCTGCCGGATGTAGGGTACGAAGGTCTTCCCGCTGAAAGCCCCGATGTTGACGACCCAGTAGAAGAGCGAATACCCCCTGGCCCGGTTGATCTCGGTGGTGGTCTTCGCCACCGTGCCGGTGATGAGCGGCTTGATGAAAGACCCGCCGACCATGACCACGGTGAGAAACAGGATCACGAGGAGTTTCGAGTGGAACACGCCGAGGAAGAAATAGCCCGCGGAGAGGAGGCCGAAGGCGAGCATGAGTCCGTTCTTGAATCCGATCTTGTCGGCGATGGCCCCGACGAAAGGAGGCAGCAGGTAGAGACCGGCAAAGAAGATACCGGCGACGAAGCCGGTTTCCTGGTCCGAGAATCCCACGATGTTGGTGAGGTAGAGGGTGAGGACGATGAAGAAGCCGTAGTACGCAGCCCGTTCGAGCAGCTCCATGACATTGGCGAGCCAGAATTCACGCGGGAATGACCAGGAAAGTTGTCCTTTGCCGCTGTCGTCGTGTTCTGCCATCAAATCCTCCTTCGACGTAATCTGCTAAATATAGCAAGATACGTTACTCTGTAAAGAGCGGACAGCTTGACACCCCACTCATCCTGTGGTACAATTCGGTGTACACAACCATCAACAGTACCGCCGCCACGGACGGGGGCGGCCCGCATTCACCAGGGGGAAGGACAGATGAGCAAAACGATGGTGAGCTTTCTGAGCTGCTTCGTGCTGGTGCTTCTCATCGCCGCACCGGCTCACCCCGCAGGCCCGGGAGCAGAAGAACAGTGGATAGCACTCACACCGGATGATGCCGGTTCCGCACCCGCGATCAGGGTCCTCGAATCGGACAGCCGGCACACCCTGCTAAAGGTCAGCGTGCCGGGATTCCGGGTTATCGAACGTTCCCGCGACGAAGAAGTCTTCCAGGAGCTCTCTCTGCCGGAACACACCACGACGACCGACATCGGGAAACCGGCGCTTCCGGTCGTCAGGTTCCTGGTCGCGGTTCCGGACCGGGATCGTGTCACCATGGAAGTCCGAAGCGGAGACGAAACCGTTTTCGGTGGCTACCGCGTGTTTCCCTTCCAGGAGCCCCCGGTCGACGGCCCGGCAGGGAGAAACGGCTTCAGCATCGACGAGGAGGCTTACCGATCCTCCGAGCCATGGCCCTCGACCGCAGCCCTGGTGAGCGATCCCGTCATCTGGCGGCACCTCCGCCTGGTCGAGGTCGAGGTGATCCCGCTCACTTACATCGGAGAGAGGCGGGAGCTGATCGCCCGGTCGAGCGTGACGGTCGAGCTCACCTACGAGCCCGGCGGAACGGTGAACGTGATCGATCAGCCCACCGGCCGGATCGCCGGCCGCTGGGAGCGGCTCTACTCGCAGCACGTCGTCAACTACGACTGGATCGACCTCGAGCGCGGCGGCGGTCAGGACAACCCGGGAACCGAATACCTCATCATCACCCATCCCAACTTCGAGGCCGAGATCCAGCCGCTCGCCGACTGGCATCACCGTGAGGGATTCGAGACGGAAGTCGTCACCCTGACGACGACGAGCCCCACCACCGTGAAGAACGCCATCGAGGACCGCTACGACCAGGGAAGCCTGGAGTACGTCCTCCTGGTCGGAGACACGAACTACATGCCCACCTACACCTGGAGCGGCTACACGAGCGACTACTGGTACTCCTGCATCACCGGCGGTCCCGACGTCTACGCCGACGTCGCCCTGGGCAGGCTCGGCGTCCAGTACGCCTACCAGGCCGAGAACCAGGTGGCGAAGATTCTCACTTACGAGAAGAACCCTCCCCTGGGGAGCTGGCTCTCCAACATCAGTCTCGTCGCACACCACGAAGACGCTCCCGGAAAGTACGTCGGCTGCAAGGAAGACATCAGGGAGGACATCATCGAGCAGCCGCCCTTTGCGGTCGAGACATTCTACGGCCACCTCCCCGGAGGAACGAACAGCAACGTCCTGTCCTGCATCGACGACGGCTGCAACGTGGTCAACTACCGGGGCCACGGCGACACCATGGAGTGGTGGCAGTGGGACTACAACGACGACAGCTGGTACACGAGCCACGTCGCACAGCTCCAGAACGGCGACATGACGCCGATCGTCTTCAACATCGCCTGCACCTGTCACGACATTCCCTCCGCCTGCCTGGGAGAAGCCTGGATGAACAAGTATCCCGGCGGGGCCGTGGCATCGCTGGGGGCGACCGAACCGTCCTACACCTATGCGAACCATGACTACGACAAGGAGCTCTTCCGGCAGTTCAACATGTACGGTGAGTACCGGGTCGGCTGGATGAGCAATGCCGCGGCGACACTCATCATCGGCATGCACGGCAGCTACGGCCAGGCGAACGCCAAGATGTACCTGTGGCTCGGGGATCCGGCGACCGAGATCTGGACTTCCGTTCCCGGCTCGCTCGCGGCGTCGCACCCTGCCGACATCCTGACCGGCGCCCAGGACGTCTCGGTCACCGTCACCGACGGGACCGACCCGGTGGAGGGAGCGACGGTGTGCCTGTCGAAGGGCACCGAGGTCTACGCGAGGGGAACGACCGGGTCGGACGGTGTCGTCACCTTCCCGATCGAGCCCCTGACGGGCGGGACGTTGTACGTCACCGCCAGCATGCACGACTATCTGCCGTACGAGGGAGAAATAGAGGTCCTCGACTACGTCCCGAACATCGGTCTCGTGCTCACGCCCGACGCGGCAGCTTTCCCCCGGGGCAGCGACATGGGCTACACCGTGGAGGGTACGAACTACGAGAGCTCACCGCTGACGGTCGATTACTGGGCGGAAGTCTTCCTCCCGAACGGAAATCCCTACAGCGGAAACCCGGTGTTCGGCCCGGTCACCGTGACCATTCCAGCCGGGGCTTCCCCGAACGCGTACCTGTCGCACTTCATTCCTCCGACGACGCCGCTCTGGACATTCACCTACACCGGCTACGTCGGCGTGTACGGATCTCACATCTGGGCGGAGGACAGCTTCGACTTCACGGTCACCGATCGGTAGAGAGGTTCAGATGAGAAACGGCCGCCTCCCGGGCGGCCGTTTTTTTTTGCTTTCGTTCACGGATTTTCTGGATTCAACAGGGCGGGGAGACCTCTTTGGGGCATGTCGTCACTCGCTCTCTTTCTCCTCCCTTTCGTTCTCATCTTCGTCCCGGGCGTTGATCTCGTTGAGCTTTTCCACTACTCCCTCGTTTTCGACGAGAATGAGCAGGCTGTCTTCCTTCCCGTACTTCATCTGAATGCATAAATCAGGCAGGCGAGAGCGATGACGAAGAGGGCCTCTTTTCCCTCCAGATCGATCCGGGAGTGCCGGCCGACCAGGGTCCCGCTGAGGCAACCGACAGCCGCGAGAGCCAGGAAGATCCCGATGTAGAGAAATTCTCTCAACAGGAGAGACATGAGGACGGGGACCAGCAACACGATCGCGAGAAACCGCAGCAGGACGCAGAGGTTCGTCCAGACGGCCCGGATATCCACGGGTCCGACGAATCTCATCAACGGCATCGGGCGTCTCTCCTGTCCCCCTCCGGTTCACTCACTGTTTAGCTTTTTCCGCAGACACTGTCAATGGGAGCGCTCCGGAAATCGAGATTTCGGCTTTTCCCAAATCATTGCATCCGTGGACTCTCACACGTATGTTTTCCGGAAGACACCCATGCCGGAGAGAAGGAGCGTTGCCATGAGTGCGAACATGATCACCATCGTCAGGATCGTCCTCGCTTTCGTCACCATCTATCTCTACAGCCTGGACTACCGCTTCGCGTTCGCGGCATTCGGACTCACCATCATCGTCATCTATCTGGACGCACTCGACGGCGTCGTCGCCCGGAAATTCGGCGTCGCCTCCGACTTCGGAGCTCTGCTCGACATCACCGGCGACAGGATCGTGGAGAACATCTACTGGATTTTCTTCGCGACGACCGGCATGGTGACCATCTGGATCCCGGTTCTGGTGATCGCCAGGGGATTTCTGACGGACACGATCCGAAGCGTCGCCTTCTCCGAGGGCAAGACACCGTTCGGCGACAGAACCATGATGAAGTCACCGGTAACCCGATTCATCGTCAGCTCGCGGCTGAGCCGCGGTCTCTACGGTGTTTCAAAGGCGGGCGTCTTCTGCTATCTCGGTTTCAACCTTGCCATGGAGAAAGGCATCGCATCCGGCGCTCTCGGTCCCCACCAGATCTTCATGTCCGTGAACACCGTCATTGCTCACACCATGGTGTGGATCGTTTTCGTGATGTGCATGATCCGGGGATTCCCGGTCATCTGGGACGGCAGGGAGTACGTCCTGGCCCGGAGGTTCCCGCGAGCGATGTAGGGCTAAGAATGAGTTTTGAAAGAGAAAATACGAAAACCGCATTTCTCGACGTGGACGGAACACTCATCTCCGGGACGAGCCTCGAGCGGCAGCTGATTCGTCGCCTGCTCTCAGAGGGGCTGATGAGCCCCATGAACCTCATCCGGTTCACTGCAGTAGCGATGACGGGCGCTCTGACGGGGGGAACGGATGCGTTGAAGAAGACGAAGGCATACTACCGCGGACTCGAGGTCGACGAGCTCGAGAGGTTCATCCCCTCCTTCTTCGATTCCTGGATCGAACCGCGTCTCCGGCCGGCGATGCTCGAGGAGATCGAGCGGCTCCGGAAGGACGGCTTCGCACTCGTTCTCCTCTCGGGGACGACGATGCCCCTCCTTCGGGAACTCGGCAGGCGCCTGGGGATCGATACGCTCATCGGGAGCGAGCTGGAAGAAGAGGACGGAACCTATACCGGCCGTTCCGTGGGGATTCACCCGTACGGAGAGGGCAAACTGGATGCCCTGGAAGCATACGGGGCTCTCGACGGCCGCGACCTGACCGCCGCCGCTGCGTACGGGGACTCGTGGCAGGACCGTTTTCTCCTCGAGAGAGTCGGCGAGCCGGTCGCAGTCGCCCCCGATCTTCGCCTGCGCTCCCTCGCGAAGAAGCGCGGTTGGCGAATCCTCCCGGCATAGCCGATCGCAATCCCTTCATTTTCCCCGTGAAATGGTATGAATAATTCGGGCTGGAGGAAAGAGGAGGCGGGACGGTTCTTTTTGGAGCCCTCAGACCGTCCCGCCGAAAGAGGGGCGTTATTCGGTCAGACCTCTGATCTTCCATGCCCCTCCGGAGACATCGACGTAACCGTCACCCTCGATGATGGTGACAACGATGCTGTCGGAATCGATGGGTTCGTCATCGACATCGGTTACCGCCACCGTCAGGATATAGTCACCCAGCGGTGCGGCGGGCGGCACGAAGATCTCAGGCTCCAGCGAGATGTCGAAATAGGGTGGGAGCCATATCGGCCGAGTCCGAGTCAATTCGAACACCCCTCCCTCAGGTGTCTCGAACGTCGCGCTGATTCGCACCTGCTGCATCTCTTCCGTGGTGTTGGTGAGGGACAGCGTGAAGGCGACGAAGTCCCCCTGCGCCACGGTGATCGCATCAGGATCGATCTCGATATCAACGACCTGCGCAGAGAGTCTACCGGCTCCGAGAGCCAGCAGTATGCAGGCCAGGAGAGCGAGTACGTTTTTCGTCCTTTTCATGTGTACCTCCTCGATGGTGATCACTGGAGTGAATGTGACAACACGTTCTGGTCGATGTGATGTTTCTTTTTCGTCCCTTCACCACCTCCTTTCCCATCTCGCCTGTTCCACCCGTTTCTTTTCGAGATAGTTGATCAAGTTCGTCGCCTGCATCGATTCCAGCAGCTCGTACGCCTTCTCGATCTTTCCCGCGCCTGTCTTCTTTCCCTCGTGTTCGAGCAGGCAGCCGTGCGTCCAGAGACTCATGGCCCGGCCGAACCTGTTGTGATGTCGCCGGTGCATCGTTTCACTCTCTTTGAGGAAGCCAGCCGCTTCCCTCCGTTGACCGGTTACCCAGAGCGATTTTCCCAGCAGACACTGAGCGGTCGCGAGACCGAGGGGATCACCGTTTTTTTCGAACTGCCTCAGGGCCTGCCGGAGGAGCTCGACCACGAGGGCATGATCCTGCAGTTCACTGTAGTGGGTGGCACGCGCCAGGTGCAGGTGAGACCAGAGCGTGAAGTCGCCCAGCTGTCGACAGATGCCGCGAGCGCGTTCGAGACATCGCATCGATTCGTTGAAAGAACCGGTCTGGGCATGGACCGTGCTCATGTTGATGAGAGTCTGACCCAGACCCGATGTACGGCCGGCCACCTCGGACAGCCTGAGCGCCTTGTCGTACATCGAAAGCGCCCTCTTCCACTCACCCTGCATGCTGAGAACGACACCGAGATTGTTCGTCACAATCGATTGCAGCCTGATATCACCGGTCCGCCCTGCACAATCCCGGGCCTGTTCGAAAAAGTCGCCTGCACTCGCACAGTTCCCCAACTCCGCCTCGACCGAACCGATGCTGTTGAGTGTATAACCCTGCTGTACAGTGTTGGAGAGGGATTCGAAGAGCGAAAGGCTTTTCCGGTGAGCGTCGAGAGCTTCATTGAATTTGGCCGTTTTCCTGAGGAGGATGCCCAGGGTTCTCGACAGGTAGGCCATGAGATCTGCATCCCCAAGGGACTCGGCCAGATCGGCCGCCTGACCGGCGAGGGACACGGCCAGTGAAAGCTTTCCGCTTTTTTCGGCATGGGTGATGAGACCGAGAAGTACTGTCAGAGCGACGGAAGGATCCTCGGAACGTCGAACGAGCACGAGGAGGTGCGAGAAGACCTGCTCGCTGTTGTTACCGATGCCGGGATCCTCATCACCGGGAGAGCGGAGGATGCTGTCCCGGAGAGAACGATGGAGTACCACGATGTCGTCAATGAGACCGGCCATATCGCTTCTCTCCATGTTGCCTTGTTCGACGCAGGTCATGGTTTCAGACTACTCATCAGCCAAAACGTATCGAACGAGGAGCCCGTCACCGGCACCCGGCGGAGGGAATTCGGATATGTCGACAGTCACGACATTTCGCAGCGTGTCGACTTCACCGCCGAGGAACTCGAAATCCCAGATGCTCTTGTCGAATCGATAAATGACGATCGATTCTTCGTCGACACCATTCAGGTCGGCGTGGTCATAACTGAACTCGAGCGTCACCTCTTCACCGAACTCGACGCCGCTCGGAAAGGTGATGTACAGAATATACGGACAGTTCGGAATTGCGAGGGCGACGGTCAGGATTTCATCGAGGGCTCCCTCGGGAATTCGAATCAGGTTACCGAACAGCTCGATCTCCGCATATTCTCCGGGCATGACGAGCTGCACGGTGTGGTGGCCGGTATCGCTGAAGTCCTCTCTGACGAGGAGATTCGGTATCTCGACCCCTGACGGGAGACCATCCTGCACGATCGGACCGGCAACCTCACCGGTGATCGCCTTCGTGGGAACGCCATCCGGGGCGGTCTCCCGCTCACCTCCGGAGAGCTGTGCCGCGAACAGGGAAAGTATGATTGCGGCACAAGTGAAAAAACGTGAAAATGCAGAAATCTTCATGATGCCTCCTTCGTATTGAGGGCTCCGCATTTTCCAATTGCAATGGCAGGGCCGGGATCATGGCAGACAGTGCATCCTCTCTAACCGGCCTGATTTTCACGAGTTGAGAATGGAGGCAGGAAACACCATTCCGCCGGTTCGGCGGAACGCGCGTCGAAACGGTTAAAAAAATTACCCTTTTACCGTTTCGAGCTTCTTTTTTTTACGCTGGAATCCAGTGTTTGCGGCTTGAGGTATTTCGAGACGGTCTGCCTGCTGACACCCAGGAGGTCGGCTATTTCGGTGACTTTCATACCCCGGTCGATGCGCAGTTCTTCGATGACCTTCCGCAGGAGGTCTCCCTTCTCCATACCGCCGGCAGGAATTCTGATCACGATGTCACTCCTGCTCCCGCTCGGCCGCTCCGGAAGTCCCGACTGTTCGAAATCGAGATCGCGACCGTGAATGCTGTCGCCATCGGTGAAGAGGAGAGCTCTCTCGAGGACATTGCGAAGCTCACGAACGTTCCCTGGCCATGGATACTCTCGCAGCCGCTTCCGTGCCGATTCCGCCAGCCGGGGAACGGGACGTTCGTATTCCCTCGCGACCGTATGCAGGAACGCTTCTGCAATCAGGAGACAATCGGTTCCACGTTCTGCGAGCGGAGGAATCCACAGTGACACGACGTTGAGCCTGAAGTAGAGATCCTTTCTGAATGCATTTCGTTGGGCGGCATCCGCCAGATCTTCGTTTGCAGCCGCTATGACTGTGACATCGACGGGGATCTGTTCAGTCCCACCAACGCGCCTGAATTGCCGGCGCTCGAGAACCCTCAGGAGCTTCACCTGGAGCAGCTGCGGCAGGTGATTGATCTCGTCGAGAAATATCGTTCCTCCGTCAGCCAGTTCGAAGAGACCTCTCTTCCTCTTCCTCGCATCCGTGAAAGCACCTTCCTCGTGGCCGAACAGCTCTGTCTCGAGTAGTGCCTGCGGGATGGCAGCGCAGTCGATGTCGACGAAAGCTCCCCAGCGACGTTTCCCGAGGGAGTGGAGCACCCGTGCGAAGAGCTCTTTTCCCGTCCCGGTCTCCCCCAGAACGAGAACTGTCCTTGCTCCGGCCCCGGCCAGGCGCTCGATGTCTCTTTTGAGCTTTCGGATTGACCTGCTCTCGCCGATGATGGAATCGAGCGAATACATGGATTCCGTGACATGCCTGTGCTCTTCCTTCCGCTCTTTCCCCTCCATCTCCCGGACAGCTTCGCCCAGAAGAATCGTCAGCCGGGGAAGATCCCGATTGAGCCGCAGATAATCTCTCGCACCTCGTCTCATTGCGGCTTTCGATTTCTCTATGGTGCCCCGGGCGCTCGTGACGACGGTGAAAACTTCCGCGTGCTCCCGGAAATCGGCGAACGATTCGATGTGAGATTCATCGAGAATGAGGACATGCGGGATGTTTTCGTCCGGGCGCCGGAGGAACTCATCGGCCGATGCGTACCGGCTGAGCTCGCTCGGCGCCGAAAGAGGCAGGCAGATTTCCACCTTCGAGAGGAGCGTTCTCGATCCGATGACGGTAAAGCGGATGGGATGTTCCATCCTTCAGGTCTCCTCCTGCGGGTACCTTCAAGAAGACGCTCTATTGTAGCACAAATCGCGGACCTTCGCAACGTCACCCCCCGGAAGCGCACAAAAAATGACCGTTCTCCTGATCGTTGACAAAGGAACCGTTTCCGCCCTATGCTATAGAGATGAACAGCTCGTAACGGTGATTCTTCCACCCCGGGGACATGGAGGAGAAGGTGATATCGGAAAAGCTCAGGAATGCAGCCCGCACGGCCCTCACGAAGGGAGTGGCTCTCAGGGACGGAGAGACAATCCTCATCTGCACCGACTCCGTGCTCCGGCTGATCGGTGAAGCATTCAGGGAAGAGGCGATAGCCCTCGGGAACGAGACCATCTTCCTCGAGATCACACCCCGCGGCGAAAACGGGGAGGATCCTCCTCCTGCCGTGACCGAGGCGATGAAAGCGGTGGATGTCGTGATAGCTCCCACGAGCAAGTCGCTGACGCACACGCCCGCACGGCGTTCAGCCTGCGCTGCCGGGACGCGGGTCGCGACGCTTCCCGGCATCACCGAGGAGATCATGAGCCGGTGCCTCGCCGCCGATCTCACGGCGATCGCCGAGAGGACCGTAAGAGTTGCGGCCTACCTGGAAGGATCGAAGACGATCCGGATCACCTCTCCGGGGGGTACCGATATCCGCTTCTCGACCGAGGGAATCAAACCGATCGCGAGCACCGGACTCATCCACCACGCCGGAGAGTTCGGGAACATGCCGTCCGGGGAAGCGTATCTCATGCCGGTGGAAGGCTCGGCCGGGGGAGTTTTCGTCGTCGACGGCTCCATGGCGGGCCTCGGAAGCCTCCTCGGGAAGGAACCTCTCAGGATTCGGGTCGAAAACGGCCTCGCGACCGATGTGAGCGGGGGCGAGGAAGCCCGGGAGCTCGTCCGTCGGCTCGAGAGCGCCGGTTCGCGGAGCCGGAACATCGCCGAATTCGGGATCGGAACCAACGATGCCGCAACGATCACCGGAAACATCCTGGAGGACGAGAAGGCGATGGGGACAGTGCATCTGGCGCTGGGGAACAATATCTCCATGGGTGGAACCGACGACGTCGGTCTCCAGCTGGCCGGCCTGATCATGAATCCCACCGTCGAAGTCGACGGCGTCGTGCTCATGAAGGACGGGACCATCGTCGAAACGCTCTGAGCGGCGGGAGACGGGGTGGGTCAGTTGAGGCTGACGAGGCTCGAGAGGGTGACGCTTCGCTTCAGAAAATCACCGGGTTTCGGATCTTCCGGGGCGCTCCCCCGCCACATCTCGACGAACTCGGGAACCGACAGGGCGCTCAGGCTGTGCGAGAGATCCTCTGGCAGCCTCTCTTTCACGATCCGGATGAATTTCTTCGTGATGCCCGGATCGAGACTGACTCCGGCCTCCTTCTTCATGATTTTCACCGCCTGCTTCAGCGGATAGGCGGACCGGTAGGGACGATCGGTTGTGAGAGCGTCGAAGAAATCCGCGACGGCGATGATCCTCGCCCCGAGCGGAATGTCTTCGCCCATGAGACCGTCCGGATATCCGGATCCGTCCCACCGCTCCTGGTGCCAGCGAATGAAAGGCTTCACCTCCCAGGGAAAATCCACGTCCCCGAGGATCTCCACTCCCCAGACCGGATGCATCTGGATGACGTAGTACTCCTCCGGGGTCAGCTTCCTCTCCTTGAGGAGAATCTCCCTGTCCACCTTCACCTTTCCGAGATCGTGCAGATAGGCCGCGACCATGATCGCCTTGATCTGCTCGTTCTCGATGGACATCCGTTTCGCCAGCTCCACCGCATAGTGGGCGACCCGCTGGGAATGACCGAAGGTGTAAGTGTCCTTCGACTCCACTTCGGCCCCCATGTCGCGGGTGATCTTGAAAGTCAGCTCCTCCAGGTCCGCGATCTTCCCGTCGATATCCTGCAGGTACCGGATCGCACGGAGCCGCTTGAACGCGTTGAAGGACCTGCCCAGGCACTCCAGTGTCTTTTTGTTCTTCCCCCAGGCGCGATACAGGAGGGACATTTCGCGGTAACACTCCGCGGTGCCGAGGACGTTGTTGTGTTTTTCATTGAGGGCGAGGCTGTCGGTGAAGTGCTTCTCGGCGAGAGCCCATTTCTCCATTCGGGTGTAGATCATGCCGTAGAGCATCATGGCCTCTGCGATGCCGCTCGCCTCCCCCGTACTGCTGACGATCTCGTACGCCCCGTCACACGTGTCTCTGGCCTCACCGAATTTCTCGAGCTCGATGAGAACCTGCACGTAGTTGAGCGTTGCGTTCGCGGTCATCGAGACGTCGCCGAGCTTCTGCGCGATGCTCGTACTGTGTTTGTAGTGACGGGCGGCGTTCTCCCAGTCGCCCCTGTCCCGAGAGGTGAGCCCCAGATTGTTGTAGGTTCTCGCCAGCCCCCGGTAGTCTCTCATCTGGCGGTAGATGTCGATCGCCTCTTCGTAGTATGAGGCAGCCATGTTCCGGTCGCCGAGAATGTTGGACATTGCACCCAGGTTGTTGAAGACATTCGCAACGAGCGTGAGATCGTTCTCCTGCCGTGCCGACTCGATCGCGAGATTGTAGTACTCCTTGACCTTCGTCCAGTTTCCGGAGTTGAAGTAGAGGGTGCCGATCCCGTTGTACGCCTTCGCGCTCCCGGTGACGTCTCCACAGGAGTCGGAAACTCTCAGGCTCCTCCTGAAATATCGCATGGCGCGCCGGGGATCCCCCTTCCGCCAGTAGAGGTTTCCGAGCCTGCGCATGGCCATGGCCTGGAGAGAGGGCTGTCCCGCTCTGCCCGCCCGGCGGACGACTCGCCTGAAGAGCGCCACCGCCTCATCGAGTCCGCCTGACAGGCTGCTGCTTTCCGCCTGCCTGATCAGCTCATCGAGCTTCTCGTCGACGCCGGGGGTACAACCGGTGGTGTCTCCGTCGTGCTCACGGGTGTAGATCATCGGTCCCGCCATGGGCGAAGTCAACACGGGGCGGTCCTTCTCGTCTTTCAGAAGAAAGGAGGATTGCCCAGGAAAAGAGTAGATATGTAACAATATAATAACGAATAATCACTATAATGTCAATATTTCACACTATCTCACAGCGGGGTGATCAGGTGAGAACCATGAAAAACGGTGGTTGTTCAGTAATCAGCTGACAAGGGGGGACTCGGTATCACGCTTAGTGGCCCTGGACATAAATACGCTCGTAGTCGGCCACCGATGCATCCCGAACCGCTGCGTTGCTCGTCGGTTAAATA